>NZGD01000082.1 GCA_002690925.1 Rhodopirellula sp. | reverse complement strand
TAAAGTTGCTGATCACACCGCAACCGGACTGGATGGTTATCCCCGCCCAAGGCCTTCAGGTCGACAACCGCATCCTACAGTTTGTACCCGACCCATCGGTCTTGAATGTGACCCCAACCGACAGCGAACAGACGGAATCAGTTCCAACGACAACGCCTTCGGATCGCGCTGATCAGCCAGACACATTCCAAAAAGACGACTGGATTCCAGGCAAAGTCAAAATTGCAACCGGAATCAACCCGATTGCACCATTGAGCGGGTCCGGTAGCATTTTTGAAGAAGACGGCGAAACTGACGCATTCAACGAAAACAAACGGCGTTTGTGGGTGTGCGAAATTGTGGGCGATTCGTCGGAACGTATCCGTCAGAATCCTTTCGTCGTTGTTTCACCGTTCGAAGACATTGGTGACACAGCATTACTCGCTCGAGCCTGTGCGAGTGTCATCAACGCGGTCCCCGACTCGACGTTAAAGGGGCAACAACCCACGAGTTTGACCTCCACAGGACAGGAGAACTGATTATGAAGCGTCTTGTGGCGTGGGCGATTACCAATTCACCTGGAATGAATGTACTCATGCTGGGCTTGATGTTGGTTGGCGGTTATTCCCTCTGGGATATGCGGCGTGAAGTATTCCCGGCTTTCGAACTTGAAATTGTCATGATCACGGTGCCGTATCCAGGTGCCACGCCTCAAGATTGCGAGGAGGCAATCTGTCAAAAAATCGAAGAGGCGATTCGATCGATTGATGGAATCAAGAAGGTGACTTCCATCGCGCAGGAGGGCTCGGGATTCGTGCTCGCCGAACTGCGCAGCGATGTACGAGATGTTCAAAAAGTAATGGCGGAAATCGATCGTGAAGTAGATCGCATCCCAAGCTTCCCAGCACTCGCAGAAGACCCACTTATTCAGCAGATTACTTTCCGCGATGCTGCCATCCGAGTTGGAATCGTTGGTCCTGACCAGCGTTCTCCCGAAGCGGAGTGGAAACTGCGTGAAGTTGCCGAGGAAGTCCGAGATGACGTTTTGGGACTTCCTGCTGTTTCGTCAGCGTCCATGATGGGTACGCGTCCGTTTCAAATCGATGTCGAAATCCCAGAGGCAACACTCCGCAGTTACGGTCTCTCTCTGCAAAACGTTGCCAATATTCTACGTGACCGAAACATTGAACTTCCTGGCGGACAACTGAGAGCGGATGGCCAGGAGATTCTTTTGAGAGCCAAAAACAAACGCCGGG
Organism: Rhodopirellula sp.; assembly: GCA_002690925.1. Taxonomy (GTDB): domain Bacteria; phylum Planctomycetota; class Planctomycetia; order Pirellulales; family Pirellulaceae; genus Rubripirellula. Next base: position 41,789 of record NZGD01000082.1, on the reverse strand, counting down.
TCGGCAAGGAGATTGGCGAATTACCTCTAATCACAGACGCCAGTGGTGTGGTTTTGACCGTCAACGATCTGGGGAAGGTCCGAGACAACTTTCAAGACAACACCGCGGTGAGTGAAATCAACGGTGAACCGGCCATGGTCGTAAACGTCGAGCGAGCCAAGACGGAGGACCTTCTGGCAATGGTGGACGCAGTGAAAGCTTACGTCGCTGAAAAGAAGTTACCGCCCGGATACCGATTTGAAGTTTGGGGTGACAGCAGTAAAGAAGTCAGAGGGCGTTTGGCCCTTCTGCTGCGAAATGGATTCTCTGGCTTGCTGCTTGTATTTTTGGTACTCACACTTTTTCTTGAAATGCGACTGGCCTTCTGGGTCGCACTGGGAATCCCCATCTCGATTTTGGGCGCTGGTGCTGTGCTTGCGTGGGGCGACCAAACCCTCAACATGCTAAGCCTGTTCTCTTTTCTTGTCGCGTTGGGTATTGTTGTGGATGATGCCATCGTGATCGGTGAGAACATCTACGCACACATGCAGATGAAAAAATCACTGGTCCAAGCTGCCATTGACGGAACAGTGGAAGTCATGCCCAGCGTGACGGCTTCCGTAACCACGACAATTATCGCATTCGCTCCGATGTTCTTCGTCTCTGGAGTGATGGGAAAATTCATGGCAGTGATTCCTTTTGCCGTGATCGCCATGCTGGCGATATCGCTCTGGGAAAGCATCTTTGTGTTACCTTGTCACCTGTCTCATCGTCATGCAGGTTTCTTTCGCTGGTTGTCGATTTTGACCTACCCGCTGCGCCCCTTGGGCATGGCGTTGAGTTGGCTGAGTCCTCGAGCAGGCCGAGGTCTGGACTGGATATGCAAAGCCATTTATCTTCCTGCATTGGCATTTTCGCTCAGACATCCTGCTGTGCCACTGGCTGCAGCGGGCATGTTGTTCATCATTACCGGTGGTATGATCCGTGGTGGTGTTGTTCCGTCCATCCTGTTTCCGAAATCAGACAACAATAATCTACAGGCAACCATTGCTTTTCCTGATGGCACAACAGCGGAGGAGACGGATAACGCAACTCGAAAAATGCTCGATGCTCTTAACACGGTTTCCGAAAGAATTGCCCAAGAGCGATCTCAGAAAACCGGAATCCCCATCGAAGAAATTTACAACTCCGAAGTAGAAGGGCAGGGCACAGGCCCGGTCAGGCTTACTTACCGCGATGTCGGCACGATCTCAAACCTTCAGAATGCGGCAGGTGGCGGAGGATCCGGGAGCCACGTTGGACAGATCTTTGCCGAGTTGTTCGATACAGAAATCCGGGATATTCACAGCGATGATCTGCTGGCCCTTTGGCGGGAAGAAGCAGGCACGTTTCCCGGCGCCGATCGCATCACATACGGCTCGGTTGGCGTGGGTCCGGGTGGTAAAGCTATTGAATTCAAGTTACTGGCTCCCAGTGATGATGTAGAACAGTTACTGGCAGCCACAGAAACCGTCAAAACCCAGCTCGGCAAATTTGCGGGCGTCTACGACATTGCCGATGACAACACACCTGGCAAATGGGAATTCCAGTTCCGTGTCAAAGACAGAGCCCTCGCCACCGGCGTGACCCCCACTGACCTCGGCAACACAGTTCGCAATGCCTACTTCGGGGCCGAAGTCATGCGACTGCAACGGGGTCGACACGATGTCAAACTGATGGTGCGATACCCGGAAGATGAAAGGGGCAGTCTGGTTGATTTTCGTGAAATCAGAATCCGCACTGCCGATGGAGCAGAACGCCCCATCACCGAGCTCGCGGAAATCGACTACCAACGGGGCTTCTCCGAAATCAACCGTGTCGACCAGATGCGATCCATCACCATTTCTGCTGACCTTGATGAGACAAAATCGAATGCAAATCGGATCATCGATGAGCTTCAGGACAACTATGTAGAGATCTGGAAGAAATCTTTCCCCGCAGTCAGTTTTCGATGGGAGGGACAACGTGAACAGAGCCGCGATTCTGTTAGCAGCCTGATGCGAGGGTTTGGCATCGCAGTGCTGGCAATGTTCGTGCTGCTGGTACTCCAATTCCGAAGCTATATCCAACCGCTTCTGATTCTGGCAATCGTACCGTTCGGTATGATTGGAGCAGTATGGGGTCATGCCCTACTCGGTCTTCCGCTCACGCTATTCAGCATGTTTGGACTGGTTGCACTCTCTGGAGTCGTTATCAACGACTCGATCGTACTTATCGATTTCATCAACACACGAATACGAGATGGCGTTCCCATCCGGGAAGCACTCATGGAATCCGGGGAACGTCGTTTTCGGCCCATCATGCTCACCAGCATGACGACGATCGCTGGCCTGATCCCGTTGATGCTCGAACGGTCATTTCAGGCGCAACTGCTGATCCCTATGGCCGCGAGCCTTGCATTCGGCCTGGCTCTTGCAACATTTCTCGTGCTGCTACTGGTCCCAACCTTCTACTCGCTGTACACCAGCGTCCTTGCGTTAGTTGGTGTTTCAGTCGCGGACAAAGCTGACTGATTCCCTAACGCGGGGAGGCACCGCACAGAAATCTGGACAGAAAGCCGCACAGAAAGCCGCAGACTCGCAAAAAAACGCACGACGAGGGAAGCCACCTGCAATCCGGCGCACCCAAATTTCACATGGCGTCAATTGTTCCACTTCGTCGCCACATTCGGCCGATTTCTTCGACCTCAATGCAAGGCAAGCTTACCTACAACCCAAAACAAAAAGCTGCACCGCAGAGGGAGCCTATGGAATGCACTGCTGCGACTACCGTAGCCATGATATGTCAGTCTTCGTCCATCACATCATCAGGAATATTCAGGTTTGTGCTCACTGTTTGCACGTCATCATGCTCATCAATCGCTTCAAGCAGCCGAATCACTTTTCTGGCAATATTTGACTCGACATCAACTGTCGTCTGAGGCAAACGCGTCACTTCCTTGACCTCCATGGTCAGTTCTGCCTTTTGCAGTGCATCTTCCAAGTTCTGAAACTGATCAGGTGAACAAGTCACCTGCAGTTTTCCGTCCTCAGTGCTCTCTACATCGTCACCACCGTTCTCGAGGGCGACTTCCATTACTGTTTCTTCATCAACGGCCTCGGCGTCAAAAACGAATAAGCCTTTTCGTTCAAAGAGGTAGGAAACACACCCAGACTTACCGATTTCACCACCCAACTTGGAGAAGATGGATCGCAATTCAGGACCAGTTCGATTCCGATTGTCAGTGAGTGTTTCACACATCACCGCAACACCACCAGGCCCGTAGCCTTCGTAAAGAATTTCCTCAAGATCTCCACCAGCCAACTCACCGGTTCCCCGTTTGATGGCACGAGCGATGTTGTCTTTGGGCATGCTGACTGCCTTGGCATCATCAATCGCTTTCCGCAATCGGAAATTTGCATTGGGATCTCCGCCACCGCTTTTTGCAGCGACGATAATCCCCTTACTTAACTTGCTCCAAAGCTTACCTCGCTGGGCATCCACGCGTCCTTTGCGGTGCTGGATATTGGCCCACTTTGAATGTCCTGCCATATCAGATCTTATCAATTACTGGAGAGTTGAATCACTCGATGACTCCGGGCAGTGTCCACCGAAGTCGTCACTACAAAAAGATAACACGAGTACCGGCCCGGGGCTCAACGTGGCTTACGCTTGGTCAATTTCCGGTTCGTTGATTTTTTGGAAGTGGTTTTTTTAGCTGGTTTTGGCTTGGGTGCAGTCTTTTTCGCAGCTGTTTTCTTCTTGGCTGGCGAGGCTTTTTTGGTGGCTGCTACCTTTTTCGATGCTTTCTTGGTGGTTTTCTTGGCAACTTTCTTCGAAGTTTTCTTGGCAACTTTCTTCGAAGTTTTCTTGGCAACTTTCTTCGAAGTTTTCTTGGCTTGAGCGGTCTTCTTGCTGACCTTCTTGGCGGGTGTCGCTTTCTTTGCTGGAGCCGGCTTCTTCTTCGAAGGTTTCTTCGCGGGCTTTTTGCTCGGTGTTGTTTTCTTTGCAGACGCAGCCTTCTTAACTGGTGTGGTCTTTTTAGCCGCCTTCTTCGCTGGCGTGGTCGTTTTAACCGCCTTCTTCGCTGGTGTGGTCGTTTTAACCGCCTTCTTCGCTGGCTTTTTCGCAGAACCACTCTTGGCTGCCGATTTCTTTGCCGGAACAGCCTTCTTTACAGGCGCTGGTGCACTTTTCTTGGCAGCCTTATCCGCAGCTGCTTTCTTGGCAGCTGCTTTAGCTGTCTCTCTAGCGGCTGCCTCAGCAGCCGGCACCTCTTTCCTGGTCGGTTCTTTCGCCTTCTTCTTCTTGGGTGGATTTTTCGCAGCTTCGATCGCAGCAAGGGCAGCCGCTTCCGCTGCCGCTTTTGCGGCTGCTTTCTCCTCGACCTTACGATCAAGAACTCTTTTCTTAGCCGCCTTTTTACTTGCAAGCCAGTCATCAAGCCGTTGGCTCGAGCCCTTATTAACGGCGTCGATAAACGCTCGCGCAGCTTTGTCTTTCAAATTCTTGTTCAATGCAACTGCTGCTTGGTGCAATAAGCCTGCAAATTCAATCCCCTTGCTCTTGGGAATCGCCCGTTCCAACCCAGGCACCTTACCGCCCGAAGCCTCTGGCTGTGATGCGATTTCCGTACTCAACATGATCACCATGGCAGAGTAATCGACGGGAATCGAATGCCCTCCCAGACCATGCTGCACCGTGTAGCTAAGCACAAAGGGAGTCATGCCCGGCATCTTCTCAAATTTGTTCACAGCCTTGCCGAGATTTTCTTTCTTAAGATGATCCAAGTCAAACGTGTAAAACTCTTCGAAAATAGCCTGCAGGTTACTCTTCAACCGGCGAGCAGCGACCAAAGGTTCGGGCAACCTCGAAAGAACCTGAGCCAACTCTGTGACGGTGGTAACACGCACCTCGTTCCAGTCATAAAACTCCTGCTCACACTTAGCCATGCCCTCGTCAGCTAATTCAGCTGGAGCATTTTCCAAAAGGGACGCATACAACACATGCTCCAGCAGAGGACGAGCAGGCTGCGTTGGCAATGGTTTGTAATGTTTTTTGAGGGCAGTATTGAGTTTGCCGATCAGGGTTGCACGCTTACTTGCAGACATCTTGTTTTGTCAGATCAGAGGGTACTGATGGGTAGGATCGCATCGCGATCACGATTTTGTTTGAGATTAGGGCTATTGAGTGGGTGGGTCGCTTGGAACTGCCTGGCTTTCAGAAGTGCTGGTCGTCGACACCTTGCTCTCAGATAAGCCAGTTTGTTCAGCAGCAGTAGTTGGATTGGCTTCTTCTGAGCCATGCGAATCGCCTTCGCTTGTTTTCGGTTCATTGAGTTCACCCTGCTCGGGCTCATCATTCTCTCGCTTGATTTTCTCGAGGATCTCACCGACCAAGAGAGAATGCTGAATGCCTTTATCAATCACAAATTGCAGACGCGGGGTGTACCTTGCCTCAATTCGCGAAGCAATTCGACTTTGTAAAAATCCCGCAGCATTCTGCAATCCCCTCAAGGACAGTTGCTGCTGTGATTCATCTCCCATGATGCTGACCGCAACCTGTGCTTCTCGCATATCAGGACTGACTTTGACACCGACCACGGTCACATCCTGCACACGTGGATCTCGCAATTCAGTCAAAATCGAAGCAGCCACCACCTCTCTGATGGCTTCGGCTGCTTTTAACAAACGTCTACTGGTCACAGCGGATAAGTGGGTTGGGGATGAACGGGGATTACGATTACACGATCTAGTAGTGGCAGTCGATTAGTGGCAGTTCAAGGGTGAACGGGCAAAGGGTGAATCGTGTGCTGAGTTGGGCCAGTCTGACACGTCAATGTCATTGCCATTAGTTCTCTGCCGCCAACCCGCCCTCACCCTGTTAGCCTGCTGTTTCTATTCTTCGGGAACATCCAAACAGGCGTTTTGATCACAGAGTTCCTTGCTTGCTGCGCCATTCAGCGGCAGTAGCCTTTCATTTCAGTTTCTCTATTTCAGATCCCGCAGGACGTGTGCCGTTGCAAGCCAACTGGTACTCGGGAAATGTCAATCGAGCGTTCGTGCAACCTCTTCGATTCGATAAGCTTCAAGAACATCATCCTGTTTAATATCATTGAAACCTGACAGGCGGATACCGCACTCCATACCGCGAGGCACTTCCTTCACGTCTTCCTTAATGCGTTTAAGAGAATCCAGCGGGTAGTCCCCGATCGTTCGACCATCACGGTTAACCCGGATTCGACACCCACGCTTAATGGATCCCTGAGCAACATAACACCCTGCGATACTTCCTACACGACTAATCGAGAACACCTGCTTAACGAGAGCACGCCCCAATTCCACAATGCGTTCTTCAGGCTTCAATCGACCTTCGATCATCGCCTTGATATCGTCAGTCAACTTGTAGATCACGTCGTAACGCCGCACTTCAACATTACGTTCATCGGCAAGCGACCGAGCCTGCTCATCCGGGATCACATTGAAAGCTGCAATCACGGCATCAGACGCTGAAGCCAAAGTAACGTCAGCCAAGGTTACACCACCTACGCTTCGCTGCAGTACGCGAACCTCAACTTCCGGGTTATCAAGCTTGCTGAGTTCTTTATCAATCGCTTCAAGTGAACCCTTTACATCTGCTCGGACGATCAAGTTCAATTTGGCCTTTTCCTCCTGCTGACCGAGGCGGCCTTCCTGCAGCATTTCCTGGAAGTTTTCAAAGGAAACTTTCGTGGTCACACCTGAGAGGTTTTCCTGGCTACTTGCGTGAGCACGACTGCCGGCAATTTCGCGTGCCTTGCTTATGTCATCGAGCACATGGAACCGTTCACCAGCTCCGGGTGCTTCATCGAAGCCCATTACATTAACAGGGGTACTTGGACCAGCAGTTTCCAAGGCTTCCCCGGTGAGCGTGTCAGACATTGCCCGGACACGACCATGCGATGCACCACAAACCAACACATCACCGACGTTCAATGTTCCATTCTGAACGATCAATTTCGCGACAACACCACGATCTCCCTGCTGCTCGGACTCGAGACACACACCAAGAGCAGTGCGATCCGGATTTGCCTGATACTCATTCAGCTCGGCAATGGTGAGAAGCGTTTCCAGCAACTCGTCCATACCAATGCCTTTGATTGCACTGGTTGGCACAACCTCAACATCTCCACCCCATTCGCTGGGCGTGAGTTGATGCTCTGTAAGTTGCGTCATGACTCGATTTGAGTCGACACCTTCAAGATCGATCTTATTCATTGCAACGACGATCGGCACTTCTGCTGCCTTCGCGTGGCTAATCGCTTCTTCAGTCTGCGGCATGATTCCGTCATCGGCAGCCACAACAAGAACTGCAATATCAGTGACATTCGCACCGCGAGCACGCATTTCGGTGAAGGCTTCGTGACCAGGAGTATCAACAAACGTTACGCTCCGGCCATCTTTTTCAACTTCGTAGGCGCGGATGTGCTGAGTGATTCCACCCGCTTCCCCACTGACAACATCAATCCCGATCAGGTAATCCAGCAGGCTGGTTTTTCCGTGGTCGACGTGCCCGAGGAACGTCACGATTGGAGCTCGTGACACCAGCGTATCGGGATCATCTTCCTGCTCTTCCAACCCTGTGATCAGAGAATCTTCAAGAGTTTCCGAGGCCTTCAGCTCAATCTGCAACTCCATTTCGGCCGCAATCATTTCGGCTGTCTCGAGATCAAGTTCGGAGTTGATATTCAATCCAACCTGCAACCCCATACCCATCAAAGTTGCAAGCACCTTTCCAACAGGGGCACCTGCAGCCTCAGAGAACGAGCGAATGGTGCAGGGCAGTTCGAGAACCACCGCATCTTTTCTTGGCGCCGCCGTATTGACTCCCTTACGACGCTTGTGTCCGTGACGGGACGAGCGTCCCTGACGAGAACCATAGCCGCCACTTTGATCAATCGCCGCTCGCCCGCGTCCTTTACCACGAACACGCTCTGCACGAGGGCTCGCCATCCCAGCCAGCTTGCGTCTTGGTTTGTCTTCTTCTCCGGCCTCACGCTTTTTCTCACCCGTGAATCCACTAAGGCCAGAACCACGCTTTGCGGCAGCAGAGCGCTTGCTATCTTTGTCCTCTTTCGCGAGTTCCTCCAGGGGTGCTCGCATCCCCTGCCGGTGCCCTGCAATGACGTCTTTACTGAGCTTGACGTCTGGCTTCTGTGCTTTGGGCTCACCGCTCGCTTGCTTACTCGGCCTTGGCTCCGCGACCTCTGGCAGAGATGCCATTTTCACATTGATTCTTGGTTCGCGCCGTTTCGCTTTGGCGGAGTCACCGCGTTTCTCACCCGAGGGGGACGGTCGATCCAAGGATCGCATCTTTCCACCTGAAACCGTCGCATCACGCCTGACGGGTGCAACAGGATCGTTACCGGCCGCACCACCTTTCCGAACTCCCATTCGACTCTTGATACGGCTTCCTAAAGAAGCTGATTTTGGCGACTGCGGAGCCGGAACCACCGCGTCAGCAGCCCCTGCTTCCGGTGCGGGAGCGACTGGGGCCGGAGCGACTGGGGCCGGAGCGACTGGGGCCGGAGCGACTGGGGCCGGAGCGACTTCAGCGACTGGCTCCGGAGCCCTTGGGGCGGGCGTCGCCGGCTTGACCGGTTTCTCCGGTGCAACACTTCGGCTCGAACTTCGCCCTACTTTGATGGCAACATGTTTCCGTTCGGCCGGAACCACATCACGCACTGCTGTCGGAGCGGCCTCGACTGCTGGCGCAGCGACGGGTTCGGGCTTTCCAGCCCCAGATAAATGGTCTCGAACTTTCTGAGCCTCCTCATCGGAGAGGCTAGCCAGCGCCGAGCCTTTGCCGGTAATACCGACTTTCTTGACAAGATCCACTAGATCTTTGCTGTCAACTTTTAGTTCTTTTGCGAGCGCGTAGATGCGTGCGGGCACGTGCGAAAATCCTGTCGATTCGTTTTTGGAACCCGCCGAGCGAATGTTGTAATTCGTTGATATTCGTACGGGAAAATGCCCGATTCGCGGGCGGGTTCAATGGTCTAATTATGATCACATACTGGTATTCCTCCATCGCCGCGGCAGGTCAAAAAACCTCCCACGCCGGGATCATCCAACGATTCCCCAGAGTACTGTCTGGGCCAACTAGCCCATAAGATAGCGAAAAACGAGCGTGGCGCAGAGGTCTGCCAAGGCACTTTCCTACGGAAACCCGGCAAGTTTTCGCGGAAATCCGAGATTAGTGGGCGAATCACCCACCGAATCAGTCCTTCTCGGCCGCTGCTCCCGCAGCTCCATCACCAGAGGCGTCTTCCGCTGGAGTTTCAGTGGGCTCCGCTGATTCCTCGATCGCAGCAGCTTCGGTGACCACTTCCGCTGCCTCTCCTGAATCTACTGCCCCCGAACCACCTGCTTCAGCATCCTCGGTTGCTGGTGCCGTTGCTACCGCAGCGGCACCGCCTGCCGCACCCGACTCTTTCTGAGCCTGCTCGCGCTCCCGCCTTACCCTGCGTTCCTCAGCTGCTGCTTGCTCAGCTTCTTCGGCCATGGTTTCGGCAACCTCGACGATTCGATCAACGTCCTCAGCCGACAAACCGCTCATTTCCATGAACTGATCCGGCTCAATCACCGACAGGTCGTCATAGGAAAGATATCCCTGCTCAACCAAGCTTTGGGCGATCTCCTCAGTCACACCTGCAATCTGGCTGAACCCCGTCACCGCCCGCTCAATTTGGTCCTCAAGCTCAGAGCCGGTCATGATCTCAATGTCCCAACCGCAGAGCTTGCTGCCTAACCGGACATTTTGACCTCGACGACCGATGGCCAGCGACAATTGATCCTCCTGAACCAGAACAATGGCCCGTCCGATCATGTCACACAGCAGAACCTGCTCTACCTCTGCTGGCTGCAATGCGTTGGGAATCAGTACTTCAGGGTCGTCGCTGTAACGAACGACATCAATATGTTCACCTGCAAGTTCTTCCCGAACGGCTTTGATTCGACTGCCCCGATAGCCAACACAAACCGCAATCGGATCGATTTGGCTATCAACGCTGCTGACCGCCACTTTACTGCGGTAACCAGGCTCGCGGCTAATGGATTGGATGGAGATAATTTCCTCACCAATCTCTGGTATTTCCTGCTCGAAGAGCCTTTGCACCAACTGGGGACGAGTTCGACTCAAGACAACGCGAACACGATTTCCAGTGGCTCGAACCTCAAAAACGACAGCCCTGACACGCTCTCCGGCATGCAATGTCTCGCCAGGAATCTGCTCACTTCGAGGCAGAATTGCTTCTACATTACCTAGATTGACCGTTGCAACCCCGCCGTCTGCTCGACCGATAATTCCACTAACAATGTCCCCTATCTGCTCGCGATACTCCAGCATCAGCGAGTCACGCTCGGCCTCTTTAACTTTCTGGATAATCACTTGCTTGGCAGTTTGTGCCCCGATTCTGCCGATTTGGTCCTCACCCAACTGCTCCCCAGCTAGGACCGCATGAATCCGACCATTTTCGCGATCCAGCTGAACAGTAATATCAGCCTCCTCTCCATATTGACGCTTCGCAGCAGTCTGAAGAGCTGATTCAATGGCGATGAAGACCAACTCCTTATCAATGTTCTTCTCACGGTGCAGAGAGTCTACGTATCGAAGGATATCTTGTGGATTCATATCGACATTCGTGATTTGAGAGGAGAGGCCGCTGAATACGAACAAAAAAACTGCCCGAACCTTAGGGGGCCCGGGCAAGCGATTGCACGACATTGAGTGTGACCATATCTATCAATCGATTGGGTGTCAACCAACACACGAGCATCAAACCAACTCACGAAGTTAATTAATTCCCGCTCAAATGAACCCGAACCGAACTCAGTTTACGCGTTTCGACGCGAAATAACCCGACAGAATTGAGCGATCCCCTCCTAGTACCGATAATGCGGAATTCCCAATAATCGACCTCGTTGATGACCAGCAAATTACCACAAGCTGATGTACTGCTGTATCGCTCAAACACCAGTCAACGACACGCACAAGGTAACTTTCTCATGCATAGTGGGTTTCCCTTCATGGGCCATCCCACTGCAGAGGCATGGTGCAGCTATGGACTGGGTACAGCCAATGACAACCTGCCAGCCTACGTCGTCCTTCAAAGCGGTGGGGCTGTACCACCGCACGGCGGAGTCGCTTTATTCAGCAGCGGTTTCCTGCCTGCGCAGCACCAGGGTTCGATCCTCAAGGCAGATAAAGAGGAGGCGATTCGAAACATCCGTGGCGTCGATGGCCTGCAAGCTCAGCAGCGGCGTCGGGAACTTGCGCGTGTCTTGGACGGTCAGTTCCTGAAGAACTCCGCAGACGATCCGCAAGTCGAAGCCGCCATCGCCAACTTTGAAACTGCTTTTCGAATGCAAACTGCCGTCCCTGAACTATGTGATATCAGAAACGAAACAGCTGCGACCCAGCAACTCTACGGCCTCGACTCGCCAGATGCAGCACTCGCCTCCTACGGACGCCAATGTCTGCTTGCCCGACGACTGGTCCAAAGAGGCGTCCGCTTTATCGAACTCAGCTGCTTGACCCGAGACATAGGCGCTGGGGGAGCAGCTAACCCTTGGGATCAACATAGCGCCTTGGAAAAAGGTCATCGTGCGATGGCCAACCAAGTTGATCAGCCGATCGCTGCCTTGATCAAAGATTTGAAACGATGTGGATTACTCGATGATACCTTGATTGTCTGGGCCGGTGAATTCGGTCGCACACCGTTTTCGCAGGGCAACAACGGACGGGACCACAACCCCTTTGGATTCAGTGCATGGCTATGCAGTGGTGGCGTGAAGGGAGGCACTGTCCACGGTGCGACCGATGAACTCGGCTACCATGCCGTGCAGGACGAATGCGACGTGTATGATGTGTGGGCAACCGTCCTACATCAGCTGGGGATTGACCATGAGAAGCTGACTTACCGGCATGGTGGCCGTGATTTCCGCCTGACCGATGTGCACGGGAACGTGTTGCAGGACATACTATCCTGAGCATGTGGCATACCAGTGCAACCATTCCAACGCAAACACGACGCCACCAGATTGAAGCCATTCAATTAATGACAAGTGGTTATCAGTTGCACACTCACACTCTCCGTAACCCGCCAGCCAACCACGGACAAAATCGATGTACAAATCATCTGTTCTGGTCATTACTCTGCTTTCAAGCAACTTTTGCATTTGTCGATTACCGGCACAGGAACCTGACACCACGCGAGCCGGCAACGAAAAAGTTGCTGAAATCATGCGGACATTCGGAGGTAGGGGTGTGATGGCGGACGATTCCGCTCCGACCCCCGCAGCTGAGGCAGTCAACAAATTCGATGTTCGAAATGGATTTGAACTGGAAGTGGCGATCAGTGAACCTGTCGTAGCTCAACCCCTATTCGCCAGCTGGGATTCACGAGGCCGAATGTGGGTAGTGCAATACCGGCAATATCAATATCCCGCCGGCTTGAAAGTCATTCGCTTTGACCAACACCTTCGGGCCGTATTTGACAAGGTTCCCGACCCCCCGCCTGCGGGAACACCCGGGCTCGACAAAATCACGGTGCACGAAGATACCAACGGCGATGGAACCTATGACAAACACAAGGAAGTCATTTCAAGTTTGAACATCGCCACCTCAGTGCAGGTTGGCAATGGTGGCATCTGGGTTCTGAACCCGCCTTACCTGCTGCGATACCCGGATGCCAATCGAGATGATGTGCCTGACGGAGACCCTGAAGTTCACCTGTCAGGATTTGGCCTGCAGGACACGCACTCTGTCGCCAACAGCCTGCTCTGGGGACCTGACGGTTGGCTTTATGGATGCAACGGCAGTACCACCGTGGGTGACGTCAGTTCGGCAGTTACCAAAGGAGTCCGTTTTCAGGGGCAATGTGTTTGGCGATACCATCCCGAAACTCGCGTTTTTGAAATTTATGCTGAGGGTGGTGGTAACACGTTCAGCTTGGACATTGACTCCAAAGGTCGTGTTTTCACAGGCACCAATGGCGGAAATACACGTGGCTGGTACTTCCCCCAAGGCAGTTACTCAGCAAAGAACTGGGGCAAGCACGGCCCACTGACGAACCCCTATGCGTTTGGATTTTTCCCCCCGATGAGATTCGAAGGTGATGGCCGACGCTTTCCCCAGGCATTTTGCATTTATGAGGGCGGGGCTTATCCCAAAGAATTCGATGGTTCCATTATCGCGCCAAACGCACTTCACAACCTTGTCTGGCACAGCACGCGTCTGCCTGATGGATCCACCTATCGAACAATCGACCAGCCCAACCTGCTAACGACAGACGACCGATGGTTTCGACCCGTTTATTCCGGTGTGGGGCCAGACGGGGCGGTCTATATCGCCGACTGGTACGACACTCGCCTAAGTCACGTCAGTCCGACCGACGACTGGCACAAAGAAAGCGGGCGAGTCTATCGTGTTGTTCCAGAAGGCGGACTGGCTGGATACGGGGAAGGCGATCTCCATACACGAAAGTCGAAGGACTTGATCTCCTGCCTGTCGCATCCTAATAAGTGGGTTCGCCAAAGAGCGACACTGGAACTTGGCTGGCGCAAAGATAAAACCAACCTCGACAAACTGCTAGAACTCGTAGACCAAGGCTCGCTCGAAGCGTTGTGGGTCATCAACTTGCTCGAAGAATTATCAGATGAACGGGCTGGAAAGTGGCTACAAAGCCCCCATGCCGACATACGTCGGTGGGTCATTCGCCTATTAGGTGACCAGCATCGATCCCTTGAAGCTCTGGTTCAGGTAGCGAGAGATGAGCCTGATGTGCAAGTGCGCAGCCAGCTAGCTGCCACCGCCAAACGAATTGATGCCAAAATTGCCATGCCCATCATTGGAGCCTTACTCGCCAATGATGCGGACGCAAATGATCCACAAATGCCTCTGATGATCTGGTGGGCGATCGAGGGTCAATCTTCTGGGTGGTCTGAAATCAAGCAGATGCTGACCCATCCAACAACATGGAGTCTGCCTGTTTTTCGCGATCACATTGCAAGCCGTCTGATGCAGCGTTACGCAGCATCGGGTAGCCCCACGGAACTACAACACTGTGCTGAGCTACTCGAACTGGCTCCCGAGCAGGATGACCGTGACCGACTGATGATGGGGCTAAACCGAGCCTTTCAGGGCCAATCACTTCCAACGCTGCCGGACAGTCTCGCTCGTGCTCTCAAAAGTTACCAATCAAGTCTGGGCGATTCTGGACTCGTCCTCGGGATGCGACAGGGGCAGGCTGATGCGGCCATTAAAGCGATTGCAGTTCTAAAAAACAGAACTGCTGACCTGGGGATCCAGCTGGAGATCGCCAAGACACTTGGCGAAGTAAAATATCCTGTAGCTGTTCCAACGCTGCTTCGACTGGCAACAGGTCAATACACAAGCGAACCCGCTTTGCAACGAGTCGCCATGAGATCACTGACACAGTACGACGACAGTTCCATTCCCAAGACGCTTGTGTCCGCTTTTGGCAGTCGGATATCAGGAGAGCATGGCCTGAGAGCAACGGCGTGCCGTACGCTTGCGAGTCGACCAACTTGGGCAAATGTCCTGCTTGCCGAATTAAATGCATGGCGTGTAAGACGCGATCAAATTCCGCCTGATGTCGTGCAACAATTACGAACATACGAGGATGCTGAAATCGTGGCTCGCGTCGAAGATGCGTTTGGCAAAGCCATGGATTCCGCACCGGAAAAGATAGCCGAGATGAAGCGTCTTCGTGAAATTCTGATGGCCAGCACAGGTGACCAGGACAAGGGCAAAGTCCACTTCACAAAACGCTGCGGCAATTGCCACCAACTTTTTGGCGAAGGTAAGAAAGTGGGACCGCCGCTAGATGGCTACGAGAGAGGCAACCTGACCTTCTGGCTGAATTCGATCGTCGAACCGAGCCTGGAAATCCGCGAGGGCTTTCAATCCTATTTGATCCTGACTCAGGATGGTCGTGTCCTTAATGGAATGATCGCAGCACAAGATCCAAAAACGGTCACTCTTCGTAACGCCGACAACCAGCTCTCCGTAATCAGCCGCGATAACATTGAAACCCTCAAAGCAATTCGCACATCACTG
This sequence comes from Rhodopirellula sp., assembly GCA_002690925.1. Lineage (GTDB taxonomy): Bacteria > Planctomycetota > Planctomycetia > Pirellulales > Pirellulaceae > Rubripirellula. The sequence continues at coordinate 26,672 of NZGD01000082.1, read as the reverse complement.
ATGCCAACCGATGTCCTGAAGGACATGACGCCTGAAGAACTGCGAAACCTCTTCGCCTACCTTTCGCTAGGAGCAAAAAAATGAATGATCCAAGCCCTGCTGAACACGAACTTAACCGGCGACACTTCATAGGTGCTTCGATGGCGGTGACTACTGGATCCCTGATCACACGTGCGAAAACGGGGCTGGCAGCGGCCCCAAGTCCACGTGATGAGAATCCTATTTGTGTCTTCACAAAACCGTTCAACTCCCTCTCATTTGACGAACTTGCCGATCGCATCGCTGAACTTGGATTCGATGGCATTGAAGCCCCCATCCGCAAGGGTGGGCATGTAGAACCGGAACAAGTCGCAGACGAGCTTCCGGCGCTCGTTGAGGCTCTCAATAAACGCGATCTCGAAATCACAGTTCTCACATCCGACGTCAACGATCCAGATGATCCGCTGACGGAAAGAGTTCTGAGAACTGCTGCGACACTCGGAATCCAACGTTATCGCATGAAATATTACAAATACGATCTCAAAAAGAGCGTGTTGGCGCAGATCGAGCAGTGGCGACCAAAACTGAAGCAACTCGCCGCAATGAACCATGACTTTGGCTTAACTGGCATTTACCAAAATCATGCTGGGACCAATTATCTTGGTGCACCACTCTGGGATTTACAATTAGCTCTGAGAGGAATCGACTCCGGCGACATTGGAGTCGCGTACGACATACGCCACGCAACAGCCGAAGGTGGAATGAGTTGGCCTGTCACGTTCAACATGATCCAACCCTCCATCGATACTGTGTATGTCAAAGACTTTGTGTGGAAGGAAGACAAGAAGCCCTCCAATGTCCCACTAGGCAGTGGCCGCATCGACCCCAAGTTCTTCAAAATGCTCGCTGACGCCGCTTTTTCAGGGCCGATTTCATTACATGAAGAATATCTGGATCACCGTAAACCGGAACTTGTCCCGGAACATCTAGCGGCAATCAAAGCAGACTTGGCAACCCTCCGCAGCATGATCGCAAACGACTGATGCAATAAAAATCCCGCTTGCCCAAACCTGACAACCCTTCCAACCCTGGCTGACTCTGATGAGATGTTTACTCACCGTTCTTTTGGCTTCTCTGCCGTGCGTCCTTGCACCCAGTAGTTTTGCGCAGGATACCACGACCATTGAACCAATTTTCGTTTGGCCTGACCTGGCGCCTGGAGAAACACAACGCACCACAGGGACTCAATTACCCATGCGGGCGGTCGATAAACCGCCAATCATCCGAATTGAGAAAATCAGACGTCCCCTGATGAACGTCTATCCGGCCACCAAAAATCCGAATGGCTCGGCGGTCCTCATTCTACCTGGCGGTGGCTTTGGCAAAGTCGTACCGAATCTGGAAGGCTCCGAAGCTGCCGAATGGCTCTGCGGCATGGGCGTGACTTGCTTCGTACTGAATTACAGAACGCGACTGCCGAATAATACTCAAGAGCCCGGCTGGAAACGCCCCTTACAAGATGCCCAGCGAGCAATGAGATGGATTCGCGCCAATGCGGATAAGTGGAATCTAAAAAGTGACAAAATTGGCCTGCTGGCTTTTTCTGCTGGTGGACAGGTAGGTGCGATTCTGATCACAAACGAAGACCCCACTTATGCGGCCATCGACAAAATTGATGAGCATTCCTTCCGCCCAGATTTTGCAATGTTGATTTACCCGTGGAACATGTATGAGAAAAAAACTGACAAATTAATGCCAGCCATACAGGTCAATACAAGCACGCCACCATCGTTCATTGTTCATACCCATGATGACGGCTCAACATCGCTTGGCAGTGTGCTGCTCTATGCTGACATGAAACGCCAGCAGGTCCCCGCTGAGCTACACGTTTACGAGACAGGTGGCCACGGATACGGAACACGGCCACGTCCCGATTCAAACATTGGTTCCTGGACCGACCGCGCAACCGACTGGCTGGCACGTCGATTGCCTCATTGATAAAAAGGAAGCTCGAGACACAAAGAAGTGCCAGCGAAGTGAAACTTTACAATACCCGGTTTCTCTGAATTGAGCCTAGGAAGAGAAGGCTTCCGATCTCGAGAAGCTGAACGATTGAGCCACCAAGAAAATCCGTTTCTTCAGGCGTGTCTCGTCGCGGAGCATCATGCAAACAGGTTAAAATCTCCTGCCTGCATTGAAAAGACGAACAAAACAAGACAGTTACCCTTTTCCTCAACGGGCATTGTGTACCGGCAAATCGGTCATGGCAGAATTTTTTTCGCGATGCACTCATTGAGAAATCGAGTGTGATGATTCACAGGTAGTCCGACATCGAAACCTTTGCCCCCGCCTTAACCGAAGCTTCTGCTGCCAAGCACATCGCGACGGACCAACGACCGTCTTGTGCTGTGCAATGCAGCGGCACATTTTTACGGATCGCATCAACCATTCTGACTATTTGATCTTCCAACTCGAACAGCTCACCGGTGGGCTTTTCAATGGGAACAGAAACCACCTCACCGCCATTGAATGCCCGCAAAGAAAAAGTCGGGTGACGTGTGCGATCCATCGCACCGCTCCAAGATGCCCACAAGGCTCCCTCGGTTCCGGTGACCTTGATCGTCTGGTGATGTTCAAACGCTGCCAGAGTCTGAGAAACCACAGCATAAGCACCGCCCGAAAAATGCATGACCGCACTGAAATTGTCATGAAGTTCGGGGTGATCTGGCTGACGTGAATTCGCTGTAGCGTAGATACTCTCAGGTTGCCCGCCCGCCTCAAGGTACCAACGCGCGAGATCAAAGAAATGGATCGGTTCTTCGAGAATCCAACTCCCCACACGATCAATATCGTAGCGCCAGCCGTCTGCACCCTGACGATATGGATTCCGTGACAATTCCACCAGCGCATACAAAGGGTCGCCAATAAACCCTTCATCAATCATTGATTTTGCCTTGCCCCACATGGATGACAAACGCAACTCATGCCCAACGGCAAACAAACAATTCTTATCCTTGGCGGCACGAATCATTGCATCACATTCGTCGAGTGAAATCCCCATGGGTTTTTCCAGCAACAGATGTTTTCCTGACGCAAGCACTGCTGTTGCTACTGCATGATGCAAGTGACTGGGTACGACCACATCAACAAAATCCAGATCATCGCGAGCAACCAGCTCATTGAAGTCACTGTAAATATCCGCATCGGGATAAGCTTCTTTTGCGGCAGCGGTTGACGCATCACTACGGGCCGCAATAGCCACGAGATCCACGCCCTCGGTCACCTTGATGGCGTTGGCATGATGCTGTCCCCAAGCACCGAAACCCACCAAGCCCGCTCGTACATTACCATCACTCATCGGCAGCCAATCCCTTTACCCAAATGTTTCGAAACTCGATTGGATCCCCATGATGCTGTAAGCCTATTGGCCCAGACGTGGGCAAGTCGGGCAACGGTTCAGTTTGCAAAACCGAGTGACCGTTCAGATTCACCGACATCCGCTCATTTTGTAACCGTATTCGAAAGACGTTCCAATCACCCAGAGGATGGTCAGCATTTTTGAAGGGCAAGCATGATTGTCGCAACTTGACTGGCAATTTGCGATTCGTCCGATAGCCGTTGACTTCACCAGACCCCAAAACTTGGCTCCAAATATTAGCTTGGCATGGAAAGTGGCCCCGAAAATAGATTCCACTGTCACCTGCATCCAAATGTGGACGAGTCATTCTTGCGCCCTTTGAATCCCTCAGAAAATCACCATTCCACAACACAATCGGATGATCTTTCATACGTGGCTCCGCCGACAAACACCACTCGACGTAGAACTCCACGTCGCCAAATGCGTCACGGGTCCAGAGGCTTTTTTCAAAGCTACTCTTTTGTTCAGCTTTGCCGTCGTATTTCAGGACCCCATCCTTCACCTGCCAGTGACCTTGATGCCCTTCCTCAACCCTCCAACGCGACAAATCTTGCCCCGTAAACAAGGGGACAAAACCGGCTGACTTCAATTCGCCCGGCGACAAAAAACCCCGTTTTTCTAAAAGCGGCTCTTCCAACTGTTGCGAAAAACATACTGACGTCCAGACACGAAACAACAAGAACCAAAACGCCAACCATCTCATTGAAAACTCGATCGACCGGGATACTACGGATGAACCACGCGTGGCTTAAAGACCTCAGTTTATCAAAACAACTCAACGGCAATGCTAACGACAAATCGCTACCCCGCATCCCTCAAATGACCCGTGATCCGTTACATTAACGGCAGATATTTGCATCCGAGCCATGCATTGGAACCGCACGGCGTTGATACAACATGGGAGACGCAGTCATCGGACAGGAAATGATCCAACTGGCGAGTGGGCGAGAAGTACCATCCGTCGGTCTAGGCCTTTGGAAAATCGAACAGGAATCGACCGCTCAAGTCGTCGAAAACGCAATCGACTGCGGATACCGGCACTTTGACAGCGCATGCGACTACGGCAACGAGGTGCAAACGGGCGAAGGCTTGACCGCAGCACTCTCGAAGGGAAGCGTGAACCGCGAGGACCTCTGGATCACATCGAAACTTTGGAACACCTACCACCGCAAAGAGCATGTCCGTCCGGCTCTGGAAAAGTCATTGAAGGATTTGCAAGTCGACTACCTGGATCTGTACTTAGTGCATTTCCCGATCGCCCAAAAACACGTCCCCATTGAGACCCGCTATCCCCCTGGTTGGTTCACTGACCCTGACGCGGAACACCCCCTAGTCGAAGCTGACCGCGTTCCCATCATAGAAACATGGCGGGCAATGGAAGAACTCGTCAATGCGGGCCTCGTCAAGGAAATTGGTGTGTGCAACTTCGGCTGTTCGTTGCTGCGGGACCTGCTGAATCAGGCTGACGTACCACCGGCCATGCTGCAAGTTGAAATGCATCCCTACCTCACTCAGGAAAAACTGACGCGATTCTGCCGCGAGTCCAATATTGGTGTGACGGCTTTTTCACCTCTCGGTGCTCAATCCTATTTCCAATTGAATATGGCTGAAGCCCACGAGTCCCTGCTGGCACATGACTTGATCAAAACAATCGCCGCACAGCACCAGAGATCTCCAGCCCAAGTGCTTTTGCGTTGGGGAGTCCAGCGTGGCACAGCAGTGGTTCCCAAGACTTGCAACATGGAGCGTTTGAGGGAAAACCTGGCGGTTCACGACTTCACGCTTAGCAGTGCTGAAATGTCATCCATCGCTGGATTGAACCGAAACCGGCGTTTCAATGATCCTGGTGATTTCTGCGAACCAGCATTCAATACTTTCTTCCCGATCTATGAGTGATAGAATCAATGAGTGAGATATCTCCTGTCTCGGTCGCTATAGAAAATCAACAGCAGCATGGGAAAACAGTATTTCCGTACGCACTGTTTTGTCAGGACAGCGAAGCATCATTGGCCGATGCAGTCTCGTGGACGAACAGGCAGAAGACAGATCTGTTGAATACTGCCAACGAACATGGTGCCGTTCTGTTACGGGATTTCCCCATCGCAGGTGCAAGCGATTTCGATGCGATCGTGTCCGCTCTCGAGCTGGATAATTTCCCTTACAAAAAATCCCTCTCCAATGCTGTTCGAATCAACCGCACGGACCGGGTGTTTTCTGCTAACGAAGCACCTTCAGAAGTGCGCATATTCTTCCATCACGAGATGGCACAGACACCACTCTACCCACGCTGGATTTTCTTCAGTTGTGAAATTGCCGCAGATCAGGGTGGTGCCACACCCTTGTGCCGCTCAGATGTTCTCTATGAACGCATTAAGGAAACCCATCCTCAGTTTGCTGATGCGTGTGAGGGAAGGGGACTTCGATATACCAACGTCATGCCGGATGCTGATGATGCCAACTCAGGCATGGGTCGAAGCTGGCGAAGCACACTCGGTGCCGATAGTCGAGACGCGGCGGAACACCGACTCGCCGAACTAGGATACTCTTGGCAATGGCAAACCAATGGCTGCCTGAAATCAACTTCCCCGCCTCTTCCAGCAGTGATGGAATTACCGGACGGACGAAAAGTCTTCTTCAATCAGTTGATTGCCGCATTCAGCGGCTGGAAAGATGGTCGCAATGACCCATCCAAATCGATCCAGCACGGAGACGGCACCCCAGTCGATCCCGAAGCGGTGCTAGCCGCTACTGAAATGGCAGAAGAACTTGCATTCGATCTCCACTGGCAAGCAGGGGACATTGCGTTGATCGACAACACAATCGCCATGCACGCACGCCGGCCATTTCAAGGCAAACGAAAAGTCGTCGCGTCACTTGCAGAAATGCAGACGCAAACCTTCGCTCTGAATTGCTGAATCATAAAACGATTAATTTTGAACTTCCCAGCCAGTTTCCCTTCAACCCAGCCAGCCCACCATGAGTAACGATGAATCAAGCCTGAAGTGGTACGAAGGGATAACCAAATACCAATGGCTTGTGCTGCTGATTGCATCGTTGGGATGGGTCTTTGACGTCTTTGAAGGGCAGATTTTTGTCGCTTCAATGCGCGATGCAATGCCGGCATTGCTTGGATTGGAATCTGACAATGACTCTGTTACCTCCTGGAACAATATTGCCTTCGGATTTTTTCTTTTAGGTGGTGCGGTGGGCGGCGTCTTTTTTGGTGTAGTTAGCGATCGAATCGGTCGCTCCAAGACGATGATCTACACGATTCTTTTCTATTCGCTGTTCACTTGCCTGAGCGCTTTTGCACAAGCTCCTTGGCAAATGGTACTGCTGCGTTTTTTGGTTGCCATGGGCGTGGGAGGTGAATGGGCAGTGGCATCAGCCATGGTCGCAGAAGTCATGCCAACGCGATCCCGCCCAGTCATGAGTTCAATCTTTCACGCGTCAAGTGTGTTTGGCACATTGCTGGCTGCTGCCACGATTGCGATGCTGATCGGCAACCCAGCACTGAACGAACAACTGGCTGAGGCGGGTTGGGAAGGCTGGCGAATCGGCTTTGCCATCGGTGTACTTCCCGCTCTCCTGACTGTCTGGATTCGCTGGAAACTTCGGGAACCAGAATCGTGGCAGAGAGCCAAAGAACGTGCCGCAACTGACGCCAACCAAGCCACTGGAAGACTGCTTGACTTGTTTTCCAAAGACAATCTTCGGGCTACCGTGGTGGGTGTCTCGTTGGCAACCATTGGCTTGGTCACGTTCTGGGGCATTCACATCTATGGAAAGAATGCATTGCTGAGGCGTGCTCAGCAGGATGTGATTCAGGAAGCGAAACTCACTCCGCCTGATGTCGATGCATCTCAACAAGCCAAAGAAGACTACAACAACAAGAAACAGGAAATTCTCAAACAAAACAAACCAAGAATCAAACGTGCAGAAATGCTCAGCATGACGCTGAACACGATTGGTGGTGGTTTGGGTTTGGTACTATTCGGATGGATCTCAACCAAACTCGGCAGAAGAGGAGCATTTGTTCTTTACCAAGTAGTCGCATTTGGCATGGTCCTACTGATGTTCCTGTATCTGATACCACAAAGCACCTCGCCGACTTTACTTGCGATCACACTTCCGGTGTTTGGATTCTTTACCCTCGGCATGCATGCCGGATACGCGGTTTATTTTCCCGAACTTTATCCAACTCGCATGCGGGGTACTGGAGCAGGTTTTTGTTTCAACATGGGTCGACTTGGTACAGCCGCGGCATTTTTGATTTTTGGTTTTGCCATCAAGCTTGAACCAGAATCGCAGGCACTCTTATTGTCACCTCTGTACCTGGTTGGAGCTGTCGTTGTGCTGTTCGGAAGAGAAACTCGGGGTGAGGAGCTACCTGAGTAGTGGAGATTGACCTCACACTGCTCGTCATCCTCGCAGCGATCGCTTTCTTCGCTGGGTTCATCCATAGCGCGATTGGCTTTGGATTTGGAATTGTAGCCATCGCCCTGTTGCCATTTTTTATCGACGGACGCTCAGCCCACGTGATCGTATCGATCAGCAGCATTCCAATGCTGATCATGGCGGCATGGGCTTATCGTGACGGAGTTGACTGGAAATCACTGCGGCCAGCATTGCTGGGAGCCGCTATTTTTCTTCCATTGGGCTTTGCCCTGTTTGAACGCCTGCCACTGGATTGGTTGGTACGGGGTACAGGTGTGGGCATACTTGGGATGGTGTGGATGAGCCTGCGAAAACATGAAGCAAAACCGAATGCCGAAAAACAATCAATACCGTGTTTCATTGCCGGCGCTACCGGTGGTTTTCTGGCTGGTGCAGTCAGCATTGCAGGTCCTCCCATCGCAGCCTTCGGCTTGAAACAGGAATGGCCGCAGAACCGATTCAAAGCATTCATTACGCAGTGTCTCATCATCATTGCAATCTACAAAGTGGGATTACTGTTCCTCCGTGGGCATGTGACGGTTGATTCAGGGAGCTCAATTTTGACCCTGGCAATCCTATCAATCGTGGGTGTACAGGCAGGCGTGCTGGCAAGCCGACGGATCTCACCAACCCGATTCAAAGGCATTGTCGCTGTTGCCTTGGTGAGTGTGTCATTTTTGATGATCCTGAGAGGACAGCCCAAACATGAAAAGGCAGGCAATACCGCCACTTCCGAAGAATCTATTCTTCCCAGCGAAAAGCAAGGGCAAGCAATCATTAAATCACAATGAGAAGCCTGCAATGCAATGGCAAGCAATGTAAAACACGCTGCGTTGCACACCCCATTTCGATCCGAAGCAGCAACACACCAAACATGGACCGTGAATCCGAATCCCCGCATGCGATTAATCTGACGATGCAATTCGGAGGGTGATTGAACGATGATCCGCTCCCATGGGCTTTCCAACCTTAAAATCACTGCAGGCCAGCGACGGCTCGATCAAACCATGATCAATAACCAGACCGAATGGAAACAGCGGGAAACAGTACCAGGTCGGCTCAAGACTGAAATGGCTAATCCCTCGCACCAAACCACTCCGCGATTGCAATTCCAGAAACCAGGGTGACCAAGGTGTTAAATTCAAATCCCCCAACAACACAACTGGGATTGCAGAAGCTTGCTTACGAAAGCGGTGAATCCGGTCAGCCACATCTTCCAGTTGCCGATTCCGTTTTTCAAACAGACCGCCGTTCATGGGTGGCAGAGGATGGGTCACGAACAAACGAAATTTTTCTTCTTTTCCTCTCACCTGCTCAACCATAACTGTCACCGCGATAGAGTCGATCGCCTCAACAGACTCAAAATACTCTGCATCTGCCAACGGATACTTCGAATAGACACCAACACCAAAATTCCCGCTGTTTTCCGAACGACTCATCACATGCGAATAGGCTGGAAGATCCTGCCGCAACTTCTGATCCAACATTGGCGTTAGTTCCAATACGGCAATAACATCAGCGTTTGCTTCGATTAGATCAGCAATCACACGGTCATGCTGAACGTTCTCACTCAATACGTTCACAGATGTCACCGTCACGAAATGCCTGAAACTATCCCCATTGGATACTGGTGGAAAGGCGGTCGCAAACCAAGAAAGATGCAGTGCAATGACGACACACGCAAGCAAAGCGAGACGCCAATGACGCAAAAACACACCGATGAACAGCACTAGCAAACCGGCAATGACCAATTGCACCCGGAGGTTTGCAAGTAGTTCAGCAACCCAAAAACGGCTTGAAAAAAATGCGAGGAAAGTGCAAAGAACGAGGCAACCGAGTGTTAGCCAGCAACATTCGCTAACGAATTTAATCAATCGCCCAGCAGGTTGGCTCATGGTGCCCGTTGCTGCGACGTCCATTCTTGCCCCTGCCATTCAAAATTCGATTCACAAACCATGGAAATGGTAACTCATTCAATTAGCAAAAGTACTCTGAATCAAGACCAGCATTTTTCCTTCGTTATCGGTGTGGTCCACGTCAAACATTCGCAGGAACAGCCGACCCGTTTTACTGGCGGTAAAGTTTTTTCCATGCTCGACCAGGAATGGTTTCGCATCTTTGAGTTCGGCTGGAGAATTCACAACCACTCCAATCAGAGATCCCAATTTAATACGGCCATCACGTTGTTGAAATTCTTTTGGAATTTCAATGCCTTTCGGACCGGTCTCATAAACGACCTTCCAAAGGCCTTTCACATCCGTATGAACAGGCATGTCTGCTTTCAGATTGACACCCGAGTCCTGCCACATCTGATTGGCCTCGACCGTTACAAGTTTTCGATCCTGAATCCTCTGGTTACCCAGGATTCGTTGCAAGCCGGCCTCTGCGGAAGCAAAGTTGGGAACCAACCGCACCATGGATTCATAAACTTCACGAGCCTTATCGAACTGTTTTTTACGTTCGTACTCAACTGCCAGTTTCTCGGCTTTGACGACAAATTCCTTATGGAGACCAAGAAGTTGTGGATCATCCGGTAACGACGGTTTCTTCGGAGGAGTGGGTGGCTTCGCATTGCGTCGATTGCCCGGCGGTTGCGACATCACCGCACAAGTCATGGTGGTAACGATTAAAATCGCAATCAGTCGGCGTGGCAAAGGCGACATGGAAACTTCGTGGCAAAGTGTAGTTGAAATGGATTTCGGTTCAGTTTAATCAGATTTCTTCTCAATTGCCTGCCTGCCCGCACCAACCCCGCCAATCAATCGTGAAATGCCGCTTATAATCCAAGCAGTCGATTCACCCCCTACATGAACAAGAAATGATCAAAACCTACCTCATCAAATCGCTGATGCTCCCATGTGAGTTGCTCATCCCTGTTTTGTTGGCCTGTGTTCTGTGTTTGGCATTGTGCCAGTCAGCAGATGCACAAGGTCAAATCATGGAAAAGACGTTGCTTGCCGAACCGCTTGCTGACATTGCGGCCGACGCAAGAGAAAAAGGAAATCCAACGCGAGGCGCGATCATCTTTCACTCACCGGGTACCGGCTGTGCCAAGTGCCACTCTACCATCGACGAGACCGGATTTGGCCCAAACCTCAGCGTTTGGAAACGCAAAGTAGATGATGAACATCTGGTTCGCTCGGTGCTAAAACCGTCTGCTCACATCGAACCTGAATACCAAAACATCCAAGTCCTGACTGCTGATGGTCAGACATTTGTCGGGATCGAATTGAAACGAACCAACGAGAACCTTGTTCTGCAAACGGGACCAGGTGAGGCGGCGACCGTGAAGATTCTTATCGATGATATCGAAGCAGAAAAGAAGGGCGAAGTATCAGTGATGCCATCAGGGCAAGTCAACTCGCTGCGTCAACGGCAAGAGTTTCTTGACTTGGTTTCCTACCTGATAGCCATTCGTGACGGTGGCCAAAAATTAGCAGCAAAACTGCAACCATCCGAAGAAGACTTAAAACTCAAAATCCCGGAATACGAATCCGACATAAATCACGAGGGAATGATTTCAGACTGGAACAACGATTCCCTGAAACGTGGGCAGACCATTTACCAAGGGCTCTGCGTCAATTGTCATGGGACAATTGAGAAAGCTGGATCGCTACCCACATCACTGCGATTTGCGAGTGGCCAATTCAAGTTTGGCAATGACCCCCATGCCATGTACCAAACATTGACTCATGGTGGTGGTTTAATGGTGCCACAAACTTGGATGGTCCCTCAGCAAAAATACGATGTCATTCATTACATCAGAGAGCATTTTTTGCGGGACAAGAATCCGACTCAGTACGCTGCAATCACAGACAAGTACTTATCAAGCCTGCCGCGCGGTGATTCGCGAGGTCCCGAACCCACGGAAATCAAGCCATGGATCACCATGGATTACGGTCCGATGCTGGCGACCACCATCGAGTTTGGAAATGGCGGCAAAAACATTGCACAAAAAGCGATTGCCATCCGCCTTGACGAGGGCCCTGGTGGAGTCGTCCGCGGATCCAGATGGATGGTCTTTGAGCATGACACGCTGCGGATGGCAGCGGCATGGAGTGGAAAGTTCCTCGACTGGAATGGCATCCAGTTCAATGGGCGACACGGCGTGCACATGCGAGCCAATGGCGACGTGCATGCAACTAATTCAACCGGCCCTGGCTGGGCCAACCCGGTGACTCGCTCATTTGAAGACAATCAAAGAGTGGAAGGAAGGGACCAACGAAAATACGGACCTTTACCAGCGGCTTGGGGAAAATTCCGTGGGCTCCACCGTTATGAAGACAAGGTCATTTTAAGCTACACCGTGGGAAACACCCCAATTCTTGAGCACCCTGATTCACTGGAGACACCGGATGTAGAAACGTTCGTGCGGACACTGAACATTGGCCCACGCGATTCCAGTCTGGACATGTCCGTGATGGAACTGCCGAGCACCGGGACCCTTGAGGTCGAGGCAGGAGTAGCAACGATCCAGTATGAGGACCACACTCTGCTGGTTGGCGCCCCAGGTTTCGAACAAGCATCTCAGTTCAGCCTACAAGACAACCGTCTTGTTCTGACATTTAAAAAAGGCAGCGATCCTTTGAAGGGATCCGTCTGGTTCACCGACTCGACGGTGGACCAAGATGCGATGGCGGACATCAACACACAACTTACTGACTTGGAAACTGACCTTGAGGTCTACACTCATGGTGGACCAGCCCAGTACACGACGGCTATCGATGTGCCTGCGAAAAAGTGGTTTGAGTCCGAAGCGTGGCTGGTCGATGAACTGGTTCGCCCTGAGGGCAACCCTTGGGGAGCAAGAACAAGAATCACGGGAATGGATTTCTATTCTGATGGAAAATCGCTTGCAGCCTGCACCTGGGATGGCGATGTATGGAAGGTCGAGGGAATCAACACGCTTGGCCAACCCAATGGATCCCTTCGTTGGCATCGAATTGCAACGGGACTGTTCCAACCTCTTGGAATTCTTGTCGACAAGGAGCGCCTCCTGGTGACCTGCCGAGACCAGATCGTATCGCTGGGTGATAACAATGGCGATGGCGAGATGGACGACTACCGTTGCCTCAACAGTGACCATCAAGTGACCGAACACTTCCACGAGTTTGCCATGGGTTTGCAACGTGATGCTCAAGGAAATCTGTACTACGCCAAATCAGCACGACACGCATTGAAGGCGGTGGTCCCACACCATGGAACGCTGCTGCGAGTTGCAGCGGACGGCAGCAAAACAGACATTATCGCGACTGGATTCAGAGCAGCAAATGGAGTTTGTCTCAATGACGATGGGAGCTTTATCGTTACGGACCAGGAAGGACACTGGAACCCCAAGAATCGCATCAACTGGGTTCGCCCCGGTGGCTTCTACGGCAACATGTACGGCTATCACGATGTGACCGACTCTTCGGATGAAGCGATGCAACAACCGCTTTGCTGGATCACGAACTCGTTTGACCGATCACCGGCCGAATTACTTTGGGCCGACACCGAAAAGTGGGGCCCTCTGAATGGTCAATTGCTAAACCTGTCCTACGGCTATGGCCGAATCTATGTCGTACCCCACGAACATCTGTCCACCCCCTCCGGCGAGCGACAACCGCAGGGCGGAATGTGCCAATTACCCATCCCTGATCTGCCAACGGGAATGATTCGCGGGCGATTTTCACCTACGGACGGTCAGCTCTACCTCGGCGGCATGTTCTCATGGGCCGGTAGCCGACAGGAGGAGGAAGGTGGTCTCTTCCGGGTCAGCTATAAGGGAAATCCGGTTAGCTTGCCAACCGAACTGAAAGCCGCTAAAGCAACGATTGACATCACTTTTAGTGAGGCAATCAGCCCTGAGTCGGTAGGTGATACCAGTCGCTACAAAATCAAAACATGGGATCTGAAAAGAACCCAAAATTACGGCTCGAAGCACTACAACGAACGACCGCTCGAAGTCGTTTCTGCGAAATTGCTGTCAGATATGAAAACAGTTCGGCTCACGATCCCAGAGGTAGCTCCAACGTGGGGCATGGAAATTGCCTGCCGACTACAGGATCAAAACGGAAAGGAATTCCGGCGAGTGATTCACAACACCATTCATCAACTTGGTGAAAAGTAGCGGTCGAGTAGAAATATTAGCCCAAAAGTCATTGCTGCTGAGAAGAGCAGAGGAGGGCAGGGCAGTAACGACTGATTGTAAGCAGGGACCTGATATCAGGTCCTTGCGATCGTGGTCTGCATCTTATGGCAAAGTATACCGAGTGCGTCTTACTTGACTTTGATGCAAATCACATGCGAGTCGTCACGAACCAATGCGAACCCATCAGCAATTGAGACGTTTTGCCGGGTCTTAGAGAAAAGTTTTTGGCGTCCAAGCTCCGAATAGCCCTTCGGAGTTCCAGCAACTAACACCAGCTCGCCTTTCATGGTCGTGATCCAAATTTTTCCATCTGCTGCAATCAGGTTTCCTTTCCCAAATCGATTCTTTGTCCAAGCGACTTTTCCTGTTGCTGCTTCAACGCACGTCAGGTGAGTGACCGGGCCCGCGCTTCCAACATTGTCAAATCCATAGAGGTGGCCATCCAACAAAACGGATGTCTGCCACTCATTACGCATCACACTTTTTATGTCGACGGATGCCCACACCTCGTCCACGGCGTAACCTGCAGCATGCTTCGTCACTTCTAGCATCACACAACCATGATTTTCGCCCGCCGAAATAAATACATTTCCCCCCACTTCGATGGGTGTGGCAGTGTTGCAGTCATAGGGCGTTGGAAAAGGATAACTCCATAGTTCCTTGCCATCAGAAGGACGGAGTCCCGTGACTCCCATGGCCGTGAAAGCCACCACGTGTGAGTCTCCGCAGATTTGCAGCAAAGCTGGCGAAGAATAGCCCGGCAAACCATCTACTGCCGTCCAGCGGATATCGCCGCTCTTCGTATCCAGGGCAACCACAGCCTTTCCTTGCCCACCTGCCGTCACAATGACGATGTCGTCAACAACCAGTGGTGAACAAGCCATACCGTATTCGGCAGGGCGACCTGACATTTCTCGCACGACTGATTTGCTCCACTGCTGTTTGCCGGTAGCGGCATCGAGGCAAGCCAGAATGCCTTCCCCCGTGTAGACGAAAACATGTTGCCCTGCGATCGTTGGTGTTGCTCGAGGCCCGTCACCCATCGAGTTTTCGTAATTAGCGGCAACGGAAGCAGTCCAAAGCAGTTCTCCATCCTTCATACTGAGAGCAGCTACCAACTGCCCACGATCTGAGTTCCACATGGTGATGGCCCGCCCGTCGGCGATAGCCACAGCTGACATGCCTACCCCACCATCAACACGCCAGGCAATCTCGAGTCCCTGAGTTGGAAAGTTTGCCAGCAAACCAGTCTCTTGACTAATTCCGTTCCGGCCATGTCCTAGAAACTGATTCCACCCGGTTGATTGCGCAAGGACCACACTTTTGCAAGCAAGCGATAAAACTAGCAAACATAAAAAACGCATCTTTATCTCACGGTAGTACATCAAAGTCCTCAATCTGTCGTTTTCAGGCGGACGCAACTTTTGTTGACTAATACTGTAACGGCCCAAGAATTAATGCGTGACGGTGGAAGGACGACAAAATCTTGTTAATAATGGTTGAGAGTTCCTGTGACATTGGAAAAGAGAAGTGCCCCGTGTCACCCCCATTTTCTGGTCACTCATGACTAGAAACTCGGATCATCCTTGACTTTCAGACGCTCCTCCCCTGAAGCCTGATGGCGGGTCTTACGGTCGGATACTCCAAAACCTCACCTTCCTACCCTCGAATTTCGGATACGAATTAAGCATGCCTACTGCATCAGCAATGAATCGTCGACAGGCATTGGTGTCCGGTGCCGCTGGCATTTCTTTGGCCACCACCACGAGCCAGCAACTCCTTGCCGAAGATACGAAATCAGAAGACGGCGAACCGTTTGAGCTTAAATACCTGCTGCCCTCTTGCATGTATGGCTATAGCACTCTGGCTGAGATTCTCCCTGAGGTCTCGAAGATTGGTGCGATTGGAATCGACTTGTGGCCCAAGGTTCATGGGAATCAGCGTGAACAGGCGAGTGAGATGGGAGAAGCTGCTTTTTCTGCCCTTCTTAGAAAGAATAAAACCTCAGTTGAGTGCATCACTCAGTACAAACTTGGGCCCTTCGGCCTCAAGGAAGAGTTTCGCTATGCAAAGCTTCTAGGCTGCAAAACCATTGTGACCGGCGCAGTAGGCCCCAGAGGGCTGAGAGGAAAAGCGTTGAAAACAGCAGTTGGGCAATTCATCGAAACGCTAAAGCCACACCTGGCCGCCGCAGAGGAGTCAGGCGTCACCATCGCGATCGAGAATCATGGTAACAACCTGATCGAATCTCCCGATTCTCTGAAGTGGCTGATGGAACTACGTCCATCGGACAATCTCAAAATTGCACTTGCGCCGTACCACCTACCGCAGGACTCGGTCATTCTGAGCGATTTGATTCGCTCTCTGGGCAATTCAATGGCGATTTTCTACGCATGGCAATACGGCATGGGCTGCATGGAAAAGCTTCCAAAGTCACGCGAGTTACTGCAGATGCCAGGTCGAGGTCGCCTCAACTTCGTGCCGCTGCTAGCCGCACTCAAGGATGTCAAGTTCCGCGGCTGGACCGAAATCTTCATGCATCCCGTTCCACGGGGCTTGCCAATTCTCGATAGCACTGCCTCAGTAACGGCTGAAATCAATCGATCACGCTCTTACCTTTCCACTTGCCTAGAAAGTATTGAAAACCAATCCAATTCTCGCGATAACGCGACCGCAGGAACCCCCGGGGGCAAACCTAAGATGACAGATGACAAGAAACAGACGCAAAAAGTCGTTTTTGACGACTATAACAAACTGAATCAGCGTGAAGCCTATGTGATTCTGAACCAAGGAACGGAGCCAGCTGGCCCCGGTGGCTACACAATGACCAAAGATCCCGGCACCTACATTTGCCGCCAGTGCAATGCACAGCTGTACAAAGCCGAGGACAAATTCGAAAGCCATTGCGGATGGCCAAGCTTTGATGATGAGATTGAGGGTGCTGTGACCCGTCGGGTCGATACTGATGGCTATCGCGTAGAAATTGTCTGCAGCAACTGCAATGGACATCTTGGGCACGTCTTCGAGGGTGAACGAATGACCGCCAAGAATACTCGCCACTGTGTCAACTCGATCTCGATGAAATTCATCAAGAAGGGGCAAGAACTGCCCGCCAAAATCGTCAAGAAAAAAGACTGATCGGTTTGCCGAATCAGGAAATCGAACGCCTCAAGCGTTAATTCTCGAACTATGATTAGACATCTGTCGTCTATTTTGAGCAATTTCGGACCTGAATGAGCCCTCGTGACCCGCATCCTGATCACCGCCTTTGAGCCCTACGACCGCTGGCCAGCCAATTCGAGTTGGCTGGCGTTGATGGATCTGACGCGTTGGTACGATGGCGATGCAGAGATCACGACACGACGATACCCGGTCGACCTCAGCCGAATGAGCGAAAACCTCCGGAAAGATCTTCAGTCGAACTTCGACTTCGCGATCCACCTCGGTCAATCACCCGGTTCAACGCTCATCAAGCTTGAGTCAGTGGGTTTGAACGTGCGCGGCAATGGGTCACCACTGATCTCGAATGCCCCGGAAGCCTACCGTTCAGGCCTGCCGCTTGAGAATTGCCACCGCGGATTGATTACTGCAGGCATCCCAAGTGAGATATCGCACCATGCGGGAACCTATCTGTGCAATGCCGCGCTCTATCTGAGTCAGCATTATTCAAAGTCCTATGGATTAAGGACCAAGAGTCTTTTTCTGCACATACCACTTGCGCCTGCACAAGCGGCCGCAGACAAAGGTAGCCCGCCAAGCATGAGCACCCCGATGGCAAGCGCGGCTGTGGCCATGGTGATCCAACATCTTCAAGCTGATGCCGCCTGAGTGAATCAGGAATGCATAAAAAAAAACGCCAGCGAATCAGTCGCTGGCGTTTTCTCGTCTGTAAAGAACTTCGAAAGCTTACTGCCGATCAGGATTAAATCCTGTCTGCCGCTCCTCTTCCTCTTCCTGAATGATGATTCTTGGTGTGACCATAAGCATCAGGCTTTGAGCCTCACGACCAGTGGAAACATTGCGGAACAAACGACTCAGGTAGGGGATCTTACCGAGCACAGGAATACCACGCTCAGAGCGACCCTCACGAAGACGCTTGATACCACCAAGAAGGATGGTCCCTCCGTCAGGAACACTAACTGTAGTGCTCACCGTAGTGAAGGCAAACTGAGGTAGCTGAACGGTTGATCCTTCGATCACGTCTGCTGTCTCCTGTTCATCACTTTCGTTGATCGTACCATCGTTGTTCGTATCAGCTTCTTGTCGGCTGTTGGTTTGCGTCGTACGACGACCTTCATAAGTGAAGGTGTCCACTTTACCGATCTGGCTGAAGAATGGCACCAAAGTCAGGCGTACAAATCGCTTGTCGTTACTGACAATGCCTTGCACGTTGAGCTGGGTTCCTTCATTCAGAACCACGATGACAGGTTGCTGTGCAACAGCGAAGTCACCGACAACAGGCGTGATACTGGTCACAAAAGGTACCTGCGTCTGGTCACTGATTGTTGCCAGTTGACCATCAAACAGAGTAACTTTTGGAGCCTGCATCACGTTATTACGGTTATCCGCCTGAGCAGCTTGCAAGAAGAAGAACGCTTCAATGTCGCTCAAAATCGCAAAGCCAATGGTTGAGGCGTTAGTCACGGTTTCCGCACCAAAGGGTGGTGCCAAACCGAAACTCTGATTGTTAAGGGTGATGTCCAGGTCTGGCGTAGCGACACCATTAACCCCGTCCCAACCAATCACAACACTTGGTCCACCGCTGTCGGTAGGCAAGGTCTTAGCCCGATCATCGAACTGAACCTGAAAGTCGACACCTATCTGTTCAGCAAAGGTATCCGACAGAGTAATGAAGCGAACTTCAATTGTAATTTGCAAGTTCTGCAGTCGTCGCAATGACTCAAGCAGATCGGCAATCTGATCGTGAACATCACTAGTCGTGCTGATCACAAGACTCAAATTCTGAGGATATGGCGACATCGAACTGGGACCACCCAAGGCCTCCCAAGTATCAGGAACGATCGTCGTTTGGATCAGATCCATCAAACTTTGGAAGTCAGCGAACGAACCACCACCGGCAGCACCGCCACCCATGGGAGGATTGTTCATTCCGAATCCACCTTGAGAACCCAATGGGTTGTATTGCCCAAGAACATTCGAGTTCATTCCCCCAGCACCGCCGGCCATGCCGTTTCCAAGGTCAGTCATGGAAACGGGCATCACCTGAACATTGGCCTGAGGATTCGTCATCTGGTAAGCCGCTCGCAGAGCACCCGCCAAACCGTCTTCGTAACTGGTACTGAAGTTCGGAATCGGTGTCACCAGATCAGTCACGCGGTAAGTTCGAGGATAAACCTTCGAGCGTTTTGCCTCGAGACTGGTGATTGACAACACGTCATTCTCGATGACGTACGTCAATTCAAGACTATTGAGAATCAAGTTGAGCGCACTCTTGAGTTTGATGCTGCCCGGAAGCTGCAACGTGACAGGAGTGTCAGTGGTCACGCGAACCGCATTAAGGGCTCGCATGTCCAGCACCATTGGTACACCGGTCACCGCTGACAACTCATCTATGACTTCACCGAGGGGGCGATTTGCATATTTGATGCTGACAGAGGTGATTAGTTTCTGCTGGATCTCCTGCTCTGCTTGACTCAGACGGCTCTCGCCGTTGTTTGCATCCTGCAAGCGTAGTCTTGAGAGAGCCTCCCAATCGCGAGCATCAGGCATGGTCAATGGCAGTTGCGGATCAATGGCAACCGCGGATCGGTCTACATCAATCATTGTGTCAAGGAATGCGAGTTCCTTTCTGTCACGAACCTCCTGATCAATCATCAGGCGTGTTCCCATTCGACTGGTATGGAACATGCTGACAGCAATCGGGTCATCAGGTTTCAATTCCTGAACCTGCTTGGCAATGATTTCTGCTTCCTGGTAGCGTCGATCTTTGATCAGATCATTAAACGAACGCACCAGAGATGACACTTCCTCATCAATGACAAGATTCTTGGCTTGCTCAGTGGCCATCTCAGCTCGAACCGCATCATTCTGCAGCTCGAGATCAATTTTGGCCCGATTTGCCTGAATGAACTGTTTCTGATCACCGATCGCGCGATCAACCATCATGGCCATCGAACGCTTACCTTGATCGCTGAGCTCAGAACCATCGACCCGTCTTCGCAGTCTCTCCAACTCATCAAGAGCATCCAGTGGTGCTGTTTCCTTGATCTGCTCAGCTTTGGCCAACTCAGCCGTCACTTCGCGAAAAAGGCGTCGAGTGCGATCCTGCTCAGCTAACTCGGCACGCTGAATCGCCGTCATGTCCTCCGGAGGCGTACTCGTCTGCGGAGTAAGCCGCTTGGGCTGCAACAGAGTCAGTTTGTCTTTCAACTGGTTCCGTTCGGCCAAGGTCAGGTCTGACTCATGTTTCCAGGCTTCGCGGAACTTAGCTCGAGCCACAGCGGTATCACCACGTCCGAGAGCATCAAGCCCTTCAGCAAGATTCGTCTGAGCATGATTTGGCTGTTGTGCCTGCTGTCCCGCGATGGGCGCGATGGCTTGAACAGGCTTGACATTGGAGCTCGCCGGCGGCGTTCCTTTGCTCTGAGCCTGCACGTTGAAAGGTGTTTGAGCGACACTGCTACTCTCATCAGCTTCCGTCATCGCAAGTGCTGCTTGAACCGGATTGACGGCTGGCCCCGATGTGGCTGCCTGCTTCGCCAATGGCTCCGCTCCTGATGTCAAGCGAACACCACTCCGTCGAGCTGCTGACTCTGCGTCGAGCAATAGCTGCCAGACGCGAGGTTCACCCGGAGCGAAGTCCTTCTCAGGAACGTTGAGTGCTTCCGCTTGCCTTGCGACCGCTACCGCTGTCGGTATGTCACCACGATCCAAAGATGCCCTGCCGATGGCAACCAATCGCAGTGCTTCCTGCTTGCGATTGGTGATATTGGCACCCGCGAGAACAGGTCCCCCCAACGGCTGTGCGCTGGCCACACCTTCAAGCGGTTTTGCTGGCGGTTTCGGCGGTAACGAAAGCAATGCTCCGTCAATGCCGATCGCAAGCAGTTGGGCCCGAAGCTTGCCAACTTCATCTGCTATCTGAGGTAGATTGCCCGACATCGCCGTGACACGACGGTAAGACTGGACTGCCGTATGGTAGTCCTTTTTAATGAGTGCCGTTCGCACACCTGCTAGTAATTGCTGAGCCGACGCTAGCGTCGGTTGCGGCATCACCTGAGGTGTGGCAGTAGGCGTAACAGATGGAGGCCCGCCATCGGACGGCATCTGGATCTGAGCTGACACGTCTGCTGTTAGCATTAGCCAAGTCGCGGCTAAGCATGCAAGACGGGGACCGTGTGCGAGTACGAGACGGTTCAACGCGACTCTCCTTCTTCGCGGTGAGACTTTCAATTAGTCAATTCAGGATCGCAATCAGTCCGCCATCCAAACGCGAGTATCCAACACGGAAACTCACGTTCAAACAACTTCCTTCGATGCAGTCCATCATTTAGCTGATCGGTTCAGCCGGTAATTCCTTTTCACACTTCCCAACCGATTTGCACCAGTCCGTGGTGCAATCCACAATGTCATCGTGGAATTCGGGTGAGAAGGATCTTGGTTTGAAGCGGGAATAATCCTTTTCAAGCATGCCTGTCAACAGAGATTGTGATTTCTTTTGAAATTATTCTTGCAAAGGCATTCGCTTGATAGCAAAAAAAATCGGTCGCCTTGCGGCGACCGATTAGCTAGTCGATTCTTTTCCCCTACGATACCTGCAGATTCACAGCCTACGTTGCAGTGGCCTGCTCACGTTCTTTCTTTTCAGCAGCCGTTCGGTAGTCGACGACATCCCACATCAACCCTGTCGCACGCATCAGACGAATCGCCTGCCAGGTGATATCAAACTCCCACCACTTATGTCCATGTTTGGCCATACGTGGGTAGGCGTGGTGGTTATTGTGCCAGCCCTCACCGTACGCAACGACAGCAACCAAAGGATTATTACGGCTGTCATCGGTTGTTTCGTAATTCCGGTAACCAAACATGTGCGATGCGCTGTTGACCAACCATGTCGCGTGCAACACCAAAACCAATCGTACAAACATGCCCCAAACCAGCAGAGAACATCCCATCGCAAAGTCATCCATCCAGTATCCCACTGCGAATAAGATCGCACCAACCGCAATGTGGGCGGGCAGAAACAGGATATCCATCAAACGCATCCCTCGTTCCTTGTACAAGTCTGGTGCCCAACGCTGCAAATAGCCTTTTCGGTCACCATTGTGCGTGTGGAAAGCCAACCAACTCATGTGGCTCCAAAAACCACCGTCGTTGGGCGTATGCGGATCCCCTTCCTGATCACTACACGCGTGGTGCTTACGGTGATCGGCAACCCAATCCAATGGAGAACCTTCACCTGCCAGCATCCCAATCGTTGCAAACGTGTACCGAACCCAACCATAAGTCTTCATGCCGGTGTGCGTCAGCAAGCGATGATAGCCAAGGCAAATTCCCAAACTGCCTGTGACCCAATGCAGCACCAACATGACAGCCAGACCGGTCCAAGAAAAAGTGGCGTAGGCAAACCCGAATACAACGAGATGTGCAAAGCTGAGCCAGCCAATCGCCCAAAAGCTCAGATTGCTCGATCTCTTTCGATCTTCTGTGGTCGGCCCCACATCTTTTTTCTTCTTCGGTTCGCCGGCAGACTCGGATGGTCGAGGTGCGCGGGTATTGTCTTGGGTGGGTGCAACGACGGTTGACATACGGTACTCCTGGAAAAAAACGACCGTGCAACGTTCCTGAGCCGCACGGCGTGGGTGGCAGTGTATCGGAACCGAGCGGATTCTCTGTCACCGATACCGCAACCCTGTGTAACAGAGCTGTAAAATTCAGCCTGCTGGGGTTAACCCGCAGCGAATCGGATGGATAACTGCGACGTTTTGAAGCAGCAATTCACCTCCTGGGACCCCGTGGTCACAAAAAGCGGTATTTTGCTAGCTAATACGAATAATTTTCACGTCCAGCTCCTCCCCAAAGCTCATCCCATGGCATGAGCTTTGGCCATCGCTTCCTCAGCCTTCGCAATGTACTGCTGATCTTCAGTTCCGGCCCAGGCACGCTGGTAAGTCACGCTGAGGGCAGTGAAATTGAAGGAGTCAGTGGGCTCCAGTTCACAAACTTTCTCAGCATGCTGAATCGCAAGATCGTGTTGTCCGGTTTTCGTGTAGACGCGCGCCAATGCCAAGTGCGCGAGGACGAAGCCAGCATCCTCTTCAACGATCGCCGTCAAACCAGTAATCGCTTCCTCAAAATTCTCGGCATCGATTTCTTTTTCGACATCGTTGTATCGGGCGTGCAAGTCGCTCATTGATAGATCTCATTCAGGATTTGAAAAGCCCCATCCAAACTGGCTGGGGCTTTGATATTCCAAGACATTCTCGTACTCATGTACGGCAACCGATCAAATTCGCACCGCACAAACCAGTCGTTCACCGGACGTATCCGATGAACGATACACACGGATCAAGTTCAGCCATTCCGCAACGCAGCCTGAGCAGCAGCCAAGCGAGCGATCGGAACGCGGAACGGGCTGCAACTTACGTAATTCAACCCGACACGATGACAGAAATCAATGGAATCTGGATCACCACCATGTTCGCCACAAATGCCGACCTTGAGGTCTTTCTTCGAGCTCCGACCTTTCTTGACTCCCATGTCGACCAACTGCCCAACACCCGTTTGATCAAGCGATTGGAAAGGGTCAACTGGCAGGATGTCTTGTGACAGATAATCCGGCAAGAAAGTATTGATATCGTCACGGCTGTAACCAAACGTCATCTGCGTCAGGTCGTTGGTACCAAAACTGAAGAAGTCAGCCGATTCGGCTACTTCATCAGCAGTCAAGGCAGCGCGAGGAATCTCTATCATGGTTCCGATCGTGATATCAAGCTTGCCGGTATACTTTTTGGAAGTCTTGGTAGCAGCGATTGTTTCTTCCACTTTCGTTCGCAACAGTTTCAGCTCTGCCGCGGTACCGACCAATGGGATCATGATTTCAGGATGTGCCTTGATACTTTTCTTGGCACAATTGATGGCGGCTTCAACAATCGCCCGCACCTGCATTTCCAAAATTTCCGGATAGGTAACGCTCAAGCGACAACCACGATGACCGAGCATGGGATTGGCTTCGTGCAACGCTTCGGCTCGCTTGACGATTTCTGCAGGCTTCACTCCCAACTCTTTCGCCATTGCCTTCTGTGCGGCCGGTTCGTGCGGCAGGAACTCATGAAGGGGTGGATCAAGCAAACGAACAGTCACGGGCAGACCATTCATTGCTTTGAAGATGCCTTCGAAGTCTTTCCGTTGGAAAGGCAGAAGCTTCTTCAACGCGGCACGCCGATCCTTTTCGGTTTCTGCAAGAATCATGGATCGCATGTGAATGATTCGATCTGACTCAAAGAACATATGCTCGGTTCGGCAAAGGCCAATCCCTTTGGCACCAAACTCACGAGCTCGCTTGCTGTCGGCAGGCGAATCCGCATTGGTACGTACATCGAGTGTCCGGTACTCGTCAGCCCACTTCATCAATTTGGCAAAGTCTCCAGACAGTTTAGGCTCTTGTGTTTCCACTTCACCCGCCATCACCTCACCAGTTGTGCCATCAAGGCTGACCAAGTCTTTGATGCCAAAGGTTCGGCCATCAACCTTGATTTTCCTTGCTTTTTCATTGATTTCAACGTCACCGGCACCTGCGACACAGCACTTGCCCCAACCACGTGCCACAACAGCGGCGTGGCTAGTCATGCCACCTGTGCTAGTCAGAATTCCGGAGGCGGCATTCATTCCATCGACGTCTTCTGGACTGGTTTCTTTTCTAACAAGAATCACAGATTCACCAGCCTCGGCACGCTCGCGTGCTTCTTCAGCGCTGAAGGCAAGCCGCCCCACGGAAGCTCCAGGGGAAGCAGGCAGACCGCGTGTTAAAACGTCCGCAGCGTTGCGAGCTGTCGGCTTGAAACTTGGCAGCAGCAGTTGAGTGAGGTCATTGGGAGGGACGCGAAGAACGGCTTCTTTTTGGTCGATCAATTTTTCTTTGACCATGTCGCAGGCGATTTTGACGGCAGCAACACCAGTTCGTTTTCCAGTTCGTGTCTGCAGCATAAACAACGTGCCACGCTCAATCGTGAACTCGATGTCCTGCATTTCACAGTAGTGATCTTCCAGAACTTTCTTGATCGCAAGCAGCTCTTTGTAGACTTTACGATTCCACTTGGTCATCTCAGCTACGGGCTGTGGAGTACGGATACCGGCCACCACATCTTCGCCCTGAGCATTGATCAGGAACTCACCAAAAAACTTGTTCTCGCCTGTATTTGGATTTCGAGTGAAGGCAACTCCCGTTCCCGAGTCGTCTCCCATGTTTCCGTAAACCATTGACTGCACGTTAACAGCGGTTCCGAGCAATCCTCGAATACCTTCGATTTCGCGATACCTCACAGCACGCGATGTGTTCCATGACCCGAAAACGGCCATGATCGACAATTCCAATTGTTTCAACGGGCTTTGCGGGAAAGCCTGTCCCGTATGCTTTTTGTAAACAGCTTTATAGTCTTCGCAGAGCTGCTTAAGACCCTCGGCTGGCACCTCCGTGTCGTCTGTTACTTTGTACTTCTTCTTGACTTTGTTGAAAGCACTCTCGAAAACATGATGGTCCATTCCCATCACAACATCGCCAAACATGTTGATCAAACGACGGTAAGCGTCGTAAGCAAAACGCTCATTCTTGGTCGCCTTGGCCAGACCTTGCGTTGCCTTGTCGTTCAAGCCCAAGTTCAGAATCGTATTCATCATGCCGGGCATACTGACAGCAGCACCGCTGCGGACACTTACCAACAACGGGTTAGCGTCATCACCAAACTTTTTCCCTAACTCCTTCTCGAGCAAACTCACCGCTTTGTTGACCTGATCCATCAAACCAGCTGGCAATTTCTCGCCCGCTTTGTAGAAGGAATCACAGACCTCTGTAGTGATGGTGAAACCTGGAGGAACAGGCAACCCGATAGAAGTCATTTCCGCCAGATTGGTGCCTTTACCACCAAGGAGAATTTTGCTTTTGCCTTTACCTTCGGTTTTTTTCTTGCCGAAGTAATAAACCATCTTTTGTGTGGCCATGGTTGCTCTCTGAAGAAGCCTTGAACAGTGTGTTACGTTTCGTGTTGGACCAGTCATGTGCGTTGGGCTTCCAATCTCCGAGAAGTGAGCGAACTCTGAGCGGGGGATCTTTCGATCTTCGCGTCAAAGGTATTCACCAAGCGGGGATCAGGGCTGAGCGTCGCGATCACACTGAAACTAGGAGAGAGTGTGATGTTATCTGCACAACGAAAAGCTAAGGATGTGACCGAAATGTCACGTCAACGGCCCAAAAACACGTCAATTAGGGACTGAATGTATTTGCAGACCCGCGTTTGGTCAATGACTTGGTGCCACGACTTTACGTCTCAGCCCCTCTCGGACCGCCCAAATGCATTTTGATGGGGGCGATACCACCACTAAACGGCATTTTTGGCCGCAACGTTTCACATTGCTCACCAATGTCATGCCTTGAGAAAGTTCGGAATCGAGTGGGGCTGACAGGAATTGAACCTGCACTCCCGAAGGAACTGGATCCTAAATCCAGCGCGTCTGCCAGTTCCGCCACAGCCC
>NZGD01000081.1 GCA_002690925.1 Rhodopirellula sp. | reverse complement strand
TCTCGTCCAAGACAAACGTCCCCACCTTCGTCTGGTCGTGCTCCAAGCCGACACCATGTCTTATTTGGACGCCTCCGCCCGCGCCGCCATGCACCTTCTCATTGAAGAATGGCGAAGCGAGGGGCTCAAATTGTGCCTTGCCGGGGCGATTGGGCCTGTTCGAGATGCCCTTGCCGCCGACGGACTCTTGGACAGCGGCGCGGTCTGTTTTCAGCTCAGTGTCGACGATGCGCTGACAGAATACCGCGCCCCTGGCTCCGTGCCGCAATCGCACCAAGACATGGCACATCAGCACAGCTGAACCCATGCCATCCAGGTTGCACACGTGTGTGACTTGGGTCCACTTCAATGACCGTCTCCCACCCTACTTTTGAATTCGAAATTCACCCCATGGAAGTCAAGCAGATTTACACCGGTTGCCTTGCCCAAGGCGCGTACTACATCGAGAGCAATGGAGAAGCCGCCATTGTGGACCCCCTCCGCGAGGTCCAACCCTACCTCGACATGGCCAAGGACCGGGGTGCCACCATCAAATACGTGTTGGAAACGCACTTCCACGCCGACTTTGTGTCAGGTCACCTGACCCTTTCTGAGAAGACGGGCGCGCCCATTGTGTTTGGACCCAATGCGGCCCCAGAATTTGAGACCCATATGGCGACCGATGGAGAAAAACTCAAACTCGGCAACGTGGAGATTGAGGTCTTGCACACCCCTGGCCACACCATGGAAAGCACGACCTACTTGCTGCGTGACGAAGCGGGCGAGCCTCACGCCATTTTCTCAGGCGACACCCTGTTCTTGGGTGATGTGGGGCGACCCGATTTGGCCCAAAAAAGCGAGCTCACCATCGAGGACCTCGCAGGGCACCTGTTTGACAGCTTGCGCAACAAGATCATGACCTTGCCCGACGACACCATCGTCTACCCTGGGCACGGTGCGGGATCGGCGTGTGGCAAAAACATGAGCAAGGAAACCGTGGGCACCCTCGGAGACCAAAAAGCGACCAACTACGCTTTGCGGGCCGACATGACGCGCGAGGAATTCATTGCCGAGGTGACCGATGGCCTGTTGCCCCCTCCAGGCTACTTCCCCATGAACGTCGCCATGAACAAGAAAGGCTACGACAGCATCGACCATGTCATGCAGCGCGGCACTCGGGCGCTTTCGCCAGACGCCTTTGAGGCGGCTGCCAATGAAACCGATGCTGTGATGCTCGACATCCGCGCCACGCATGAATTTGTGGAATGCCACATCCCACGTTCGACCTTCATTGGCCTCGCTGGAGGATTTGCACCGTGGGTGGGTGCCATGATTGTGGACGTCAAGCAGCCGATTTTGCTCATCGCCAACGAAGACCAAATCGAAGAGGCCATCACCCGCCTTTCTCGCGTGGGCTTCGACAATGTGTTGGGCTATCTCGAGGGCAGCGTGGAAGCTTGGGCCGCGTCTGGAAAGGAAACGGACAGCATTGAAACCGTCGATGCCGAGGCCTTTGCCAGCGTGCTGAAGACCACCCCCGAAGCCAAGGTGGTGGACGTCCGCAAAGACGGAGAATTCCTTGCAGAACACGTGGACGGAGCCATTCATGCCTCCCTGGAATTCTTGGGGAGCAACATGGACCGCATCCCCAAAGACGAGCCCTTCTACCTTCACTGTTTGGGCGGCTACCGCAGCCTGATTGCACATTCCATGCTCAAGGCACGCGGTTACCACAATGCGATTGACGTGCTGGGGGGATACAAGGCCATCTCGGCAACGGATGCGCATCGCACCGATTACGTCTGCCCGAGCACGCTGAAATAAGTTTGCGCCCACCTTGGGGAGCACATTTGTTTCTCTAACTTTGCGCCCCCACTTACCCGGGTGGCGAAATTGGTAGACGCGCAGTCTTCAGGCGGCTGTGCCTTCGGGCGTGCTGGTTCGAGTCCAGTTCCGGGTACTCAAAAAACCTTGCTCCAACCGAGTGAGGTTTTTTTGTGACCTCATCCCACCCAAAACCGCGCCCTTCGTGGCCGTGCAGTTCGCTCCAAGTGTATTTTTGGGCTGTGGTGCAGGGAGAAGCCTTCGGTGCCCCCTCTGGGCAAGTGCCCACGCTGTTCAAGCGTGCGGGTCAGCCCGTGGTCATTGGTGGCCCTTGCAGCGCCGAATCACGTGAACAAGTTTTGGAGACCGCACGTGCCCTGGCGCAACAGGGACACGTGCATTTCCTCCGCGCCGGCTTGTGGAAGCCGCGCACCCGTCCCAACAGCTTTGAAGGAAGGGGCGTCGAGGCCTTGCCATGGCTCATGGAGGCCCAACGCGAGACGGGATTGCACGCCATGACAGAGGTGGCCACCCCTGCGCATGTGGAGGCCGTGCTCGAAGCGGGCATGACCGCCATGTGGATTGGGGCGCGTACGACCGTGAGCCCGTTCGCGGTGCAAGCCCTGGCCGACGCCCTGCGTGGCGTTCAAGCCACGGTGCTGGTCAAGAACCCCATGCACGCCGATTTGAAGCTCTGGATGGGGGCCATCGAGCGCATCGCACACGCCGTGGAAGGCGAAGTGGGCGCGTTGCACCGAGGCTTCTCGAGCTACGGCAAAAACGACTTCCGCAATGCCCCGATGTGGGAAATCCCCATTGCCCTGAAGGCCGAGATGCCTGAATTGCCGCTGCTCTGTGACCCCTCTCACATTGCGGGACGTCCCGACCTGTTGCAGGACGTTGCGCAGCGTGCGATGAATTTGGGCATGGACGGCCTCATGCTGGAGTCCCACCCCAATCCTTCATGTGCCCTCAGCGACGCCGACCAACAGATCACGCCATACGCGCTGCACCGCCTGCTCGAAGCCTTGGACGTGCCCTCTGCAGGGAGTGAAAGCAACCTCGACCGCGACACCTTGGAAGGCATGCGCTTGCAAATCGACAGCGTCGACGAACAACTGATGCAATTGCTCGGCCGCCGCATGGAACTCGCCAAGGCCATCGGCACCGTCAAACACAAGAACCGTTGGTCCCTGCTGAGTGTCGCCCGCTGGCGCGACATCATCGCAAGCCGAACGGCCTGGGGAAGCGAGTT
Source organism: Rhodopirellula sp. (assembly GCA_002690925.1). Classification (GTDB taxonomy): domain Bacteria; phylum Planctomycetota; class Planctomycetia; order Pirellulales; family Pirellulaceae; genus Rubripirellula. The sequence goes on along the minus strand of NZGD01000081.1, from coordinate 6,349 downwards.
GGGACTCAGCCGCGAATTCCTGTCCAAAATCTTGACCTCGGTGCACGAAGAAAGCATCCGGGTGCAGGGCGACGAGGCCAACGAACGACGTGCGAAGCAAAAAAAATGAGCTTCTCAACAAGCTCAATCACAGCAAACTAACCTGCAACCCGCAGGTTTTTTTGTGCCCCAACGCAACTTCTTTTGAGGTGGTGGCGTAAAGGACCTTGGTTTTGGTTAACCGCGCTTACACAAGCGCATGAATCAGGCGATTTGGTTGAAGGGGCTCCTCAAACGTGAGGGCCCCTTTTTTCATGCGTCGGATTTCGTGAACATCGCAATCCAAAGGGAGCGGCTCAATCGGTAAAGCACGGGCATCAACACCACCAACAAGGTGATGCCCGTGGTGAGAAAGGTTCCTGGATGGGTGAACATCCCAAACTCCATCCACCCCCACGCATCAAAGCACATCAATGCCACAAGCACGGCAATCCAAAGCGCCACGGTCAGGGCATAACTGACATAGGCCGCCCCAAAGTAGAATCCCGGTTCACGCGAGAAGTCCTCTCCACATGCTTGGCATTTGGAATGCATGGCCGCTGTGTGACGCAGGTTGTAGGCATTGGTTTTGACAAACAAGGTGCCTTTCCCACATCTGGGGCAGCGGTTGCGCAGGATCCACGAGAGTTTGGGCATGCGTCAAAGGTCTTTCAATTCGGCTGACACAGCGCAACCGAGGTGAGGCAACCTCTTATCCGTGCTGAAGACGATGCAACTCGGCATAACGTCCTCCCAAGGCCATCAGCGCCTCATGGTCGCCTTCCTCCACCACGTGTCCCTCGTCCACCACGGCGATCCAGTCGGCATCGCGGATGGTGGACATGCGGTGGGCGATGACCAACACCGTCCGTCCTTGCACCGAGCGCTCGAGGGCCTGCTGCACGATGGATTCGGAACTCGCATCAAGCGCCGAGGTCGCTTCGTCAAGGAGAATCAGGTCTGCATCCCGGTAAAGGGCCCGGGCCAGTGCGACGCGCTGACGTTGGCCCCCACTGAGCTTGCCGCCGCTGTCCCCCACCTTGGAATCCAATCCGTCGGACAGCTTGTTGGCAAATTCGAGGACATGGGCTGCCTCGGCTGCGGCAGCCATCCTTGCCTTGTCCGGTTGCGAATCTCCAAGCACAATGTTGTCGGCGATGGACCCGTGGAAGAGCAACGCGTCTTGGGTCACGACCGAGAGACGCTGACGCCAGGAAGACCCTGAAACGTCGCGCAAATCGACGCCGTCCACCAAGATGGACCCCGACTCCGGATTGGCAAATTTGCTGAGGACGTGGGCGGCCGTGGTTTTCCCCGATCCCGAAATGCCCACCAGCGCGACCACTTTGCCTGCGGGGATGGTCAAATTGAATCCCTGGAGCGCCGCCGATTCTTGACCCGGGTAGCGGTACACCACATCCTTGAACGTCAACGTGTCCGTAAGACGTGGCGCCTCTGTCCCTTCCTCCCCAAGGTCACCCTCCATGTCAGGTGCGTTTTCAAACAGTGCTTCCAAACGCTCGAGCGAGGCCGCCCCTTTGGACACCCGAAACACCCCATCTGACAAGGAACGGGCGGGAGGAATGATTTGAGAAAACACCACGAGGTACCCAATGAACCAGTCGCCTGACAAGGCCGAGTCTCCAGTCAGCACAAGACTTCCTCCAAAGGCCAGCAACACCGCCATGACTGTCAGTGAAATGACCTCGCTCATGGGAGAAGACATGCTCTCGCGACGGTGCATTCGTCGCATGGCCATGAAGTGACCGTGGTTGCGCTCGGCGTAGGCCGAAGTGAACTGAGACTCCGCATTGAACGCCTTGACAATGCGCATGCCCAGAAGCGTCTCTTCCAGCACGGACACGAGCTGACCGAGTTCTTCCTTGCCTTTTTGGGCGTGGCGCTTCAACCGCTTGGACCAACGGCTGATCAGCCAACCAGACAAGGGCAAAAGCACAAAAGCAAACAAGGTCAGTTGCCAGCTCAATGCCAGCAGCGTCCCCAAACTCACAAGGATGAGCAAGGGCGCCTTCAACAAGGCCTCCAACGACCCGATGACCGAGTGCTCGACCTCCATCAGATCGTGGGTGAATCGGCTCATGACGTCCCCTCGCTTGGATTCGGAGAACCACCCCATGGGCATCCGCAGAAGCTTTTCATACAAATCTTGACGAAGGTCCCTGCTGACGCCGGTTCGGATGCCCGCCATGACATACAACGCCGCATAGTGCACCGCGTTTTTCAGCACCGCAAGCCCCACCATGGACACGCACAATGCGCCAAGAGCGTAGGACGCGCCGTGGGTTTGGACGAAGGTGTCAAATGCATGGCTGACAGCCGCAATGACACCCTTCTCTCCCTCCACCTCCATGGGCGCAGATGCCCCAAAGAGGATGCGCAAAAACGGCACGACCGACAAAAAAGTGAAGAGGTTCAACACCGCGCTCAAGGCGTGCAAGAACCCCATAAGCACCAAGCTTCCGCGTTGGTGCCTGATCAAAGGAAGCAAGGCCCAAACGGCCTTCATCCGCGCACGAGTTTGGAGGCAAACCCGAGGTAATTGTCGGGCGTGATGGCACGCAACTCAGCCTTGACGGCTTCTCCAACATCCAGCCCGTCAATGAATTCGGCCATAACCGTGGCGTTGATGGTGCCGTTGGTTCGGGTCAAAGCCTTGAGCGCTTCGTAGGGTTCAGGGTACGCCTCGCGACGCAAAATGGTCTGGATGGCTTCTGCCACAATGGCCCAGTTGGCTTCAAGGTCTGCGGCCAATTTGGCCTCGTTCAAGACCAACTTGCCCAGCCCTTTGCGGGTGGCGTTCATCGCAATCAAGCTGTGTCCGAGGGGAACACCGAGGTTGCGCAGCACCGTGCTGTCCGTCAAATCCCGCTGCAGACGTGAGATGGGCAGCTTTTCGGCAAAGTGCGCCAACAGCGCATTGGCCACGCCGAGGTTTCCTTCGCTGTTCTCGAAGTCAATGGGATTCACCTTGTGCGGCATGGCAGAAGACCCCACTTCACCTGCCACGATCTTTTGTTTGAAGTAGTCCATGGAGATGTAGGTCCACACGTCTTTGTCCAAATCCATCAGAATGCTGTGCACCCGGCGCAACGCATCGCACCACGCTGCAAGGTGGTCGTAGGGCTCGATTTGGGTCGTGACTGCGGTGCGGGTCAACCCCAAGACTCCTTCCACGAACTGCGTGCCAAAGGCGGGCCAATCCACCTTGGGGTACGCCACGTGATGCGCGTTGAATTGCCCCGTAGCCCCGCCGAACTTGGCGGCGTACGTCGCGTGGGCCAAGGCGTCGCGCTGGCCGCGCAAGCGATCCACGAACACTTGAAACTCCTTTCCCAACGTCACCGGTGAGGCGGGCTGACCATGGGTGCGTGCCAACATGGGCACATCCTTCCACTCCACGGCGAGGCGCGCCACATCCGCGATGGTCTCGTCGAGCAACGGCAACACCACTTGTTCGGTGGCGCGCTTCAACGACAGCGGCACCGCCGTGTTGTTGACGTCCTGAGACGTCAAGCCAAAGTGGACAAATTCCTTCCACGCCCCCACGCCCAATTGCTCCATGGCTTCTTTGACGAAGTACTCCACCGCTTTCACGTCGTGGTTGGTGATGCGCTCCTTGTCCTTCACCCATTGGGCATCCGCTTCTGAAAACGTTCGGTAGACGTCGCGGAAGGGCTCCACTTTGTCTTGGGGGAAATCGGCCAACTGGGGAAGTGGCATGGCGACAAGTGCCAAAAAGTACTCGACCTCCACCTCCACGCGGTGATGGATCAAGCCGAGTTCAGACATCCAAGGAGAAAGGGAAGCGGTGTGTCGACGGTAGCGTCCATCGACGGGAGAAATGGCGTCAAGCATGTGCTGGAATCAAAGCCCAAAGGTACTCAACTGCGCGGAGCTGTGGCTACCTTCACCCCATGCGATTGCACACGATTCACACCGGGAATTTCAAGTTGGATGGCGGCGCGATGTTTGGGGTGGTTCCACAACAACTTTGGTCGCGCACCAATCCCCCAGATGCCCAAAACCTCTGCACTTGGGCGATGCGCTCGCTCCTGGTGGAAATCGATTCGCGGTTGATTTTGATCGACTGCGGCATCGGCGACAAGCAATCCGAAAAATTCTTCAGCCACTACCACCTGCATGGCGACCACTCGCTGGATCGCAGCCTGCGCGAAGCCGGGTTTGCCCGAGAGGACATCACCGATGTCTTCCTCACCCACCTGCACTTTGACCATGTGGGCGGCGGCGTGATTCGTCGCCCCGACGGCATGCTCGTCCCCGCCTTCCCCAACGCCACCTACTGGTCCAACGACGCACATTGGCAATGGGCCTTGGAACCCAATGCCCGCGAGAAAGTGTCGTTCCTCTCCGAGAACTTGCTCCCCCTGCAAGAGAGCGGCCAGTTGCACATGGTGAAGCGCGAGGGGCGAATCACGCGCAATGCCCTCGGCATCCAAGGCTGGGACATCTTCTTCGCAGATGGCCACACCGAGAGCCAGATGATTCCCTTGCTCCGCCATGCCTCAGGCCAAACCATGGCCTTCATGGCCGACCTCCTCCCGAGCACAGGACACATCCCCCTCGCCTACGTAATGGGCTACGACACACGTCCCCTGCTCACGCTCGAAGAAAAGAAACTGTTCCTCGACACCGCAGCAGACGAGGAATGGGTGCTCTTCTTGGAGCACGATGCCGTGAATGCGGCGTGCACTGTTCGGAACACAGAAAAAGGCGTTCGGCTTTGTGAAGCGGCGCCGTCTTGGAACGAACTGATGGGGTAAGTCGGCCTCGGCGCCAAGCTCAAAGCCCCGAGACAATGCGGGCGGGCAAACCAGGACCTTCGTAGACCATGCCTGAGTAGACCTGCACCAAACAAGCCCCGGCATCCAACTTCTCTTGGGCCGCTTCTGCGCTGTCAATCCCGCCCACACCAATGATGGGGAAACGACCTTCACTTCGCTCAGCGAGGTAACGCACCACCTCCGTGGCGCGCGCACGAACAGGTGCGCCACTCACCCCCCCGGGCCCCATGTCTTCGACCTCTTGTTCAGGCGTCACGAGTCCCGCACGTGAAATGGTCGTGTTGGTCGCCACGACGCCGTCCACCTTTTCTTCTTGGACAATCTGTACAATGTCGTCCAACTGACCGTCCGTCAAGTCCGGAGCAATCTTCAAAAACACGGGTCGGTGACCGGGGTGAGATTCGTTGCGTTCCACCACGGCCCGGAGCAACTTCGCCAATGGTTCCTTGTCTTGCAACTCCCTCAATCCCGGCGTATTAGGCGAACTCACATTGACCACAAAGTAATCGACGTGCGCATGGAGCGCATCCACGCATGCGAGGTAATCTTCCACCGCCTTGTCGTTGGGCGTGATCTTGTTCTTCCCGATGTTTCCGCCGACCACGAGTCCCTTGGGACGGCGGACCAACCGCCCAGCGGCAGGGTACAATCCATCGTTGTTGAACCCCATGCGGTTCAGGATGCCGCGGTCTTCTTTCAGTCGAAACAGCCGGGGTTGGGGGTTGCCACTTTGGGCACGTGGGGTGAGGGTGCCGATCTCCACAAACCCAAAGCCAAGCATCTCCAACGCCGGCAACCAGCGCGCGTCCTTGTCGAAGCCCGCAGCCAATCCCACGGGGTTGGGAAACGTCAATCCCGCCACCGTCACCGCAAGTCCTTGGTTGCGTTTTGCCGCACGCCGCTTCATCCACCACGACACCCCCGGGACGCGTGACGCGAACACGAGAAGGTCCATGGCGGCGTAGTGCGCGCGCTCCGGAGACATCAGGAAAAACAGGGGTTTGAGGACTTTTTCGTACACGGCGCAAAGGTAATTCGCGGCCCCGCCCAACCTCGCACCATGTGAATAACCCTGTGGATAGCGTTCACGAAACCCCCCTTCCCAGCCTCAAAACCGGGTCCTAGCTTTGAATCCCAAGGATGAAGAACCTGGGACTACTCAGCTGGCTTTCAAAGAAAAAACTCACCGACGAACAGGTGGCGAACATTTTCGTCAACACCTCGTTCGAGACGGTAGAGCAAGGTTGGCCCCAAGTGGCGGCCTTTTTGAATGCGGCTCCCGAGTTTGACAGCTGTCCCAATCTGAACGAAGACGACTACGGAAAGTTCCTGATGATTGTCGTCTCAGCCAACCTCAGCCTCATCCCCAAGCATTTTGATCCGGGCGTCGACCGTGCCATCATCCAGCGTTGCAGCGCGAAGTTTGGGTTTGCCTTGGGCCTCCCGCCTGAATCCTTTGCGCGGAAGGTGAAAGAATTCCGCAGCTTCATGAAGGAAATCAACCGTCC
>NZGD01000080.1 GCA_002690925.1 Rhodopirellula sp. | reverse complement strand
CGGTATCGAAGCACAACCTGACACTCCTAGACAAAGCAACAAAACAAACCAGCGATGAAAATTGGACACATTTTCCACAGACCGATTCCAACGTGACTGCGCGGAATAGCTACGACAGCGACTACCAGCCCGTTTCATAAAAACGACAACACGAGACATCAAATAAAAAGTCGTTTAAAAGTTAATTGCCAACAAAATAGCCCGCATGGGGGGCACGATGCAGTTCTCAAGACAGCCATTGGTCAGAGCCTCATGTTGGATGTAATCGGTTGCACCGATCATGCAGCTTGAGGAGTTGAGAACAACTTTGTTGATTCTTCCGAAATTTTGGACAATTCCTGATACCACAACATCAGGGAAGGGAGACTTCCAGTTTGATTGTTCGTTTTGGACCTGGGTTAACCTCGACCGGAATTTGCGTCATCCGCACCCGATTGCGAAGGACTCCACGAACCTTGAGCTGATAGATGCCCGGTGGAACATTTGAAATCAGGAAGCGACCTTGGGCATCGGTTTTCCCTGATGACAACGGATTAGGCTTCTTCGCAGCAGGGTCAGCACTTACCGCACTCAAACCTAGCGTTGTGTTGGGAACAAGCTCGTCGCGAAACCGAACGGTACCAGTAAGTTCCACCGTTTGCTTCTGTAGCATCTGCTTGGTCTCCGCTGGTGAGAGCACAGACAGTTTTAAAGGGAAAGGCCTACTGGCATTACCAACCTCATCGATCGCCCGAATGAGCAAGGTACGTTCACCAAGCTCATTGCCCACTGGCACCAACATTTTCCATTCTTTTGGGGAAATCGCATCTGCTTGCGTGATGACTCCATCCGTTGGAAATGCGAGACTCTCGCCAGCTTCAAAAGCGGCCTCCACTTGCTTAACCCGTGAGTCCGAATCCCATACAAATGCCCTCACATCAATCTTGCTTTGTGCAGCAGCGAAACCACCAGCACCCACACTCTGAGCAACACCTATTAGTGGCGGTGTAGAGTCAATGCGTAGTGTTTGCAGACTCTCTTTCGTCCGCTTATTACGCACACATATTCGACCAATCAGGTCCAGCGAGACATTTTCCAAACCACTTGAAGGCATGTCGATTTTAAAATCTGACACCTTCGACAACAACTCGAGCGTCCCATCAGGCAACGATTTCTGAAATCCCAGCGACACAAAACGATCAGTGTCCCAAGTCAAAGACGAGACGTCACCGGCAGTACCTTCAAGGGAAGACTTGAGCACCAATTGCAAAGAATCCTGATCATCCTCGAACGTTCCCAGAGGGGCATTGACTTTCACCTCCGCGGGAATCGATGACGTTGCAGCAAAGACACGTTGTCCATCAGTCGTTGCCACTTGAACCTCCATCAAATCGGTCAACTCTGCAACATTCAATGCGCTGCGATCACATGGCACTTCATAAATGAAGGCCCTCGGATAATCGTCAACGTCAAGACACAGTCGGACTCGTTCAGGTGGAGGTGACGGCAATTTAATGTAAAGAGCATCCTGGAATCCTGGTGCGCTCAGCGTCCCTTTTAGTTTCCCACTCACTCGGGACGACAGTGAGCTTCCCAAGTAAGCAGTAATTCCCACGGATTTCCCAACCGGAATTTGGGCTTGGTCGCGTGCAGCTATTGAAACGCTAATCTGGTTTGCAAATGCATCATACCTAACCTCGGGTTTAACATATCGACGTGGCCTCTGGACATCACATCGCACCCTGCGATAGGTCACTTGCCCACTATCAACATCTGTGATCGCAACCAACATCCCATGCACAAGATCAGTCAACGGAAGTGCTGCCGCGGGTTTTCCTGGAGCTTCACCCTTATTCACTGGCGATACTGATTTGTCTTTACCTGGTCCTTCTTTTTTTTTCGACTCACTAGCGACTGGAAAGCAAGCACTCCCATTGGCAGATGCAGCAAATTTGTATTCTGCCAGAGGAACCATACCTGCCAGCATTTGCGCATATTTCGATGACGAAGTAGCTCCTAGCAAAGTGGATGGATGATAGATAGCTACAGAGACGTTCTTGTCAATCTCTGAGTGATTTCGCAAGCCAAATCTGAAGCTATTCAACCGGTTGGGATAGGGGTGCAAGACGATCTTCTGCTCATCTTTTACCTTTACATCGAGAAAAGCACCATCAACAAATGACTGACGCACGAAGAGTTCTGCAACGGGAAGTACAACAGCAATGTTCTTTCTATCCAAGAGCCTCGTTCCACGTCCGCTATCAGCATGCCTCCCCTCTTCTTCATAGACATCAACCGTAATCACACTCGACTGTGTCGCCTTATGTGTGCGGTGAATCCGGAGGTTCACGCTTGTCATTTCACCCGGACGCAACTTGACCACCTGGGTCACTCTTCCGGGGGTTGTGCTGGCAATCCCAGTTTTATCCAACGAAGACACGGCAGGTTTGAAATCGAGTTTTGTCTGCTCCGTATTTTCCGGATATACCGTTACCAGATCGCGGTTGTAACCCAATGCCAAAACAACGGATATTGATCGACCACTCCGATTATTCAAACCAACGGAAACGCTTCCAGTATGAACATCTTGCAAATCCAGTCGCCCCGCACTATCAACAACCAGTTCGACTGCAGGATCAGCTGAATCGTGTGTTGCAGACTTATGCGAAGATGAAAGATCAACACCAACTGGTAGACCGGGGAGCGGCACCGAAGCAAAGCTCACCGGCTCACTGAGGCTGTCTCCGAGGTACAACATCGCCACCTTTTCCCGCAGTTTTTGCCAAACCAAGGTGCTTCGCAAATCTGGTGCGAATGCAACTTGAAGCACATCCAAATCGAGAAAACTCGAGGCGTCACGCGGATCCAACAAACGCAACGAGCGAGTAACGACACCAGCACCGCTTGCATTTCTAGAGCGGTTTGTCCTGAGTGACTCAAGGGCCAGTTCATAGAAACTTGCGATGGCGTGGCCGAAATCGCGACACGTTCGCAACAACTCTGCCTGACACTTCCCAACTTGTGCTGGAGTCCCAGATGCTTGTGCACTTTCAAGATCTCGATACTTAGCGATGAGCTCACGGTGAACCTTCTCAGTCAATAAGAATGTTTCCTGATTGTTCTTCGTGTCCTTGAGCTTCTCTCCCCAGTAAAATAGCTTTGCCAACTCAAAGTCCAGATCAGCCTTCAGCTTCATCCCAACAAACTGCACCTCAAGATACTCAGGGGCCGCATCCGGCATTTCGGACAAGCTGCTTTTGTCCAGCCGAACGACTCGAAAACCAGCAGTCAATTCTCGGGCAACCGAACCAATGGAGGCAAGCAGAAATTGCCGCGTAGATGATGTGATAAACGGTGACAGCAAATACTGCTCGGAGCGCCAAGCAACTCCTTTCTCAGGCACTCGCTGCGATAACATTTCATAAACAACTTCGTAACTACACTCACTTTCAACGGTGAACTTTGTTTGGGAGAGTTTTGAAACCACATCAACCAGCTTCTTTTGCTGACCAACTCCAGGTTGGCTCAAGATCGAAATCAACTCATTCAATTGCTTCAGCATCGCCAACAATTGTGGCTTCCCTGCAGAACCATCAGAGAGGTTGGAGGTTCCAACCCTACGATGCAGGTGGATCCATGCAGGAGCTTGGACAATGAGAACGTCTCGAAGATGCTGTGCGTTCCGCACTTCATGCAGGTCCAATTCGGCGGCTCGATAGACTTCACCCGCTTTTTCCAACCCACGTGCCACACGGTCTTGCCAGTCAGGACCAATCTGGGTGACCAGAAGTGCTTCAGCCCCAAACCTCCATGAATCAGCTTTGCCAAGTTTTTCGCGTACCCAACCCGGCGCCAACAGATCCAATGCAGCAACACGTTCACCATGCAAACATGTTTTTGCAGCCGTCTGAACCAACTCCCACGGCAAGGCTGGGTTGGCAATCAGCTTTTCAAAAAAGACCAGCTCGCGGTATTGATGCGAGGTCGATGACGCATTTGCTTTTACCCATGCCAAAAAGTCCTGCTCATTCTCTTTTTCCAGTGCTACATTCAATCCGGCAACATCAATACCAATTTCATCTGTATCGTCACTGAACACGACTAGGGCAAGGCCAAGCGTTGGGATTAAATCACCAATGGCCTTGGTATTGCGATATTCAAGTGGATGCCAAGTACTCGATGCAGATGAACTGCTTTTTCCAGGTCCCCTAGCCTTGGTCTTTCCGCCCTCCAACAAAGCTGAGATGGTGGCAGGATCAATGCCGTCTCCGCCGCGCAACCGTTGCCCAATACGGGCTAACTCATTTTGATACTCACGCCAAATGTGTGGCCAATTTTCAACGGGGCTATCGGCGGGGATCATCTCGGACCAACTGTTTGCCGTCTGATCTCTTTCTTGCCAGGCCGCCGCCAATAAACGCATCGCCTTGTCACGTTCTAATTTGACACCAGAGGCTTTTCCTGCATTTTTACCTCCGCTGCTTTTTGCCGATTTGGTCTCACCCTGCTTTGCTGCATCGGAAGTTTCGGCATCTGCAACGTTTTCTGGATCGGGTTTGTTGTCAGACTCATTCGTCTTCGCGGTTGCTATTTCAGCGTCGGACGCGGGGGGCATGGAATCACCACTTGCCTGCCCAGCGGATCCCGACGCAACTGAGGGAAAATTCTGATTGCTTTGAGCATCACGCCGTCTCAATACACCTGTGAATCGATTAGTGCTGGATGCGACTACTGCTGCACCTGTTATCAATTCCTCAGGAGGCAGCAAGCTCGTAACATCAAAGTGATATGGCGGCCCAGCCGGATCCAGAGTCACTAATTTGGGTGAAGAGGTTAGCGATCCTTCATTTGCCCGCAGAAGAAGAGGGGCCTGATGAGCAACGCCAGCACTCATCTGTCGCACCCAGCTGGCGACATTTGCTGAGGTAAATACAGCCAATTCCTGAAGATCGACCTGACGGTTCTGATCAATGTCGGCCGCACCTCTCAATCCCTCAGTAATGAATAATCCGAAGATCGACCGCTGCACAGCATGCGACACCTGGGAATACTGAAGTGACTGATGAGAACAATAGACCCACAAGGACGAATCCCCACATTGCTCAACTGCTGCCCTCAGTCTCTCGGGAAAGTCATTGACAAAAACTCCCAAACGTGGGTCGTAATCAATTTGACCTGCATTCAGAATCAAAGTTTTGCTTGCAACATCACACTCAGAAAGTTCGTCTAATAGATCATTTACCAGCACACGTGTTCTTGCCTGCTTATCAACTTCAAAGTCATCGCAAAGCAGAAACGCATTGCCACCTGCGTCAACAATGCCATGCGCTGTCAGATAAACGATTAACTGATCGCCCGACTTCACTCCCTGCTTTTTTACACGATCAACAAGCCTCTCAGCGTTCCTTCGCGAGCTCCACTCGTCAGCCTGATCATGAACAAGAATGCCATCGATTTCTCTGAATGCATTCTGATCTTCTTTGACGAACGGAATGAACGGCGTTTGATAATTTTCGTTGATTCCGGTACCCATTAAAACAACGTGGGTGCTCGGATTGAAAAATGGTGGAAGGAGAAAAGAGAATAGCAACACCGTTAAAAGAGTAATAACCGACACAATCATTACTCGTCGGATCATATGTGTTCGACGCTCAACCACCGAACTTTTGATGGGTTCACGCCATGTTTGTGTCGGCGTTTTGGGCATTGCCATCGAGCACTCTACACTGCGTTGATTTTAACGAGGAATCTTCAGGAAAATGTAACGTGTCTTCCCTCATGTAATGCGAGTATCCTGCAAAGCAGGATACTCAATACTTGCAAGTAAGCTTCGTCGCATGTGGACCGTTCATATCAATATACCGCATGTAGTCGTAATTTACGTAATAACCGTGTTGACGCCACTAAACGGAAAAACTGGCCCTTGAATCGCAGGCTACTGTGTGTTAATTGATCCCGTGCAGTTCCCCCATTCCCCGGCATCGGCATGTTTTACAAACGAATTCTGTTTGTTGTAAAAAAAATGGAAAATCAGGTGCCACAGCGAATTATGAATGCGGCCAGAACACAGCCGCTTTCCCAACCCCAATTCTCTCACTCACAATGGTGCAAAGACTGGGGGGTAGTCAGAGGTATAAGCGGTCGCGGCTCTGTCGGGAGCCCAATACCTTGTAGATAGACCACCCGCTGTCGCTGTCGGATAACTTTCGTCTGTCAGATCAAGTCTTGGCAAGTACACATTATGTGAATTTGGTGAGCCGTTTATCTGACAAAGAGAACTGCAGCCGATCCATCCCGCCATCGAATTTATCCATAGTAGCGATCACCTCGGATTGTTTTAATGCGAGCTCTGTTTTTAGTTGGGCTATATGTCGAATAACTGTTACTGCCTGGGCCAGGTTGGCCTCCGGAACAATTTTGTGACGGTACCCACCGTATGTTACGCCAAATTTGTGGAGACCATCGAAATAGAGCTGCTCACATGCAGTGGCAAGTTCTTTTCTCTGTAGTTCAAACTCCGCACCGCCTTCGGCGCCAACGCCCATTGTGGCACCCGCCCCTGCACCAAAACCAATTGTGCCTAATATGTCACATTTTAATTTGGCGTGCGCGTTGACCCCGTAGCCAGCTGATACTGTGCCTTTAGCCGTCCATGTTGCGAAGGTTATTGGCGGTTTTCCCAACTTGAACTTGCCTGTTGCTGTACCTTCCAGCTTTACCCCCGCGAAGACTGCCGCAGAAGCCATGACGTCCAATTCCTCACCATTGATGACCAATTTGGCTCCAGCCGAGGCCAGAGCCCCAGCAAAGGCCTCACCGCCCAACTCGACATTTAATAAATGATCAAAATCAATCGTGGCCTTGCCTTCTAGCTTGATACCCACCAACGCACCTGCTTCGGCGTTCAAGGACCGAAGAGCTGCGTTCGCTTGAGCCGACACGTTTGCATTGCCCCGAATACCCGCAAAAGCATTTCCTTCAAACTTGGCTTTGATCCCGGTGTACTCGACCTCCAAACTGCCTTCCCAACTTGCACCAACCTTAAAAGCGGCATCGGCATTGATGGCGTAGTTCAAAAACTCCTTGGTAACCTTGTAGCTTTTGGAGCCTTCCAGAACGAATGCCGCTTTGGTTGACAAGCTAAAATTGGGTTTCTGCACGATCTCGTTGGCATCTTCCAACATGATCTTCAGGATCGTGTTGACAGTATCCTTATCTGACTGCAGGAGGTAATGATATTTTAAAACCGTCGCTCGTCTGTGTTCAGAACCGACCGCATCAGAGTAATCCGGCTGGATTCTCCCCTCATGAACATCAATCCAATACCTCAATACAGCAATCTTAATTTCCAACAGATCTTTCTTAATCTGATACTGCTTTATTTCCCGATCTGGCAGACTGAAGGTTTGGGGCAACTCCGCGGTGGGCCCGTGGTGAGCTTTTAGTTCAGACTTGAGCTTCGCTAACTTATTGACCGCATCCATCGGGTCCTTATAAGCGAATAATTTTATGGCTTGCGTGACTTCTTTAAGATTGTCTTCGCGTCGCTTGTAGTAGTCATCGCCGCCTGTCGCCCTATGTACTGCATGTGCAACGCCCGTACCTCTGTTCGCATACTTCGCTGATCGCCCCAGAATCCCCCTGTCAAAACCGGCAGTAATTACCCGGTTAAAAGTGCTATCATTCGACGAAAAAGAAGAATAAAACTCCTCGAACCACTTAACTACGTCCCACGCGTTGTTTTCGCGTCTTGTTTGAGGCCGCATAGTCGATACCCTCAAGGTTGATTAAGAATATGGTGCGTAGTGAAAATTTCGGTCAACGATGCTGAAGGTTCATTGAAACCTCCTTTAGTTTACGGTGAGTGCAAATAGTTCTCAATACTATCGGCTATCGGTACGCTCATCTACACAGGTTTCAGACGCCGGTTGTCATGTCGTCACGATGCGGCCTGGTCCGCAAAGCATGGCTGAATTCCTCCAGTAGAATTGCACCATTGTGAGTGAGAGAATCTTGCTCGGGCGAACTACCCGGAAACAACTTTTGACTACCCCCCAGTCTTTGCACCAGGTTGAGTGAGAGAATTGGGGTTGGTAAAGCGGCTGTGTGTCTGGAGTCTGAGGCGTAGCCGAAGCCGAAGCCGGAAGAGCACAGCCTGCCGCATATGCGGCAGGGGTTTGGTAATCCAGTGAACTGTGGATGCGGTGATGGTTGTAGTCCAGTCGCCAGCGATCAATCACCAAACGTGCTTCCTCGAAGCTCAGGAAGATTTCACGGTTGAGTAGCTCATCGCGAAGCGTGCCATTGAACGATTCGACATAGCCGTTCTCCCAAGGGCTGCCCTTGGCGATGAAGAGTGTTT
>NZGD01000079.1 GCA_002690925.1 Rhodopirellula sp. | reverse complement strand
GACCGGCCGGTCTCCCGATCCATGATGATGTTAACCGACGTTACCTCTCCAAACTGTTCGAAAGCCGAACGCAAATCTTCGTCGGTGGCGGTAAACGCGAGGTTACCTACATAAATATTCGTCACAAAACTAACCCTACTAACGACCACCAATGAAGCAAATCGCCTCGCGCAACTACTCGTCGGATGGTGAGAAAACGGTCCAAACCATCGATCAAGGAGCTCTGGTGGTTCCTAATACACTGAAAAGCGTGACAGAGTGCCACACCATAGTCAATGCTCAGCCAGCTTTGCTTTTCGCAAAACCACGCTTTTCCCGAAATTTCACAAAACGAGGGAAAGAAGCCTCTGTACTTAGCCACCCTGATCTCACCTCAGCAACTGCATCGTTTACAATCTGTGGATCGTCTTCTGTCTTCCCCACCCCATTTCATTGCCGCCCTGGTATACCCCATGCTGAAACCTTTCTACGCCTCAACTGCCTTAACCCAAGCTGCCTGTTGTGCCCTGCTTTTCACAGGAACACTGTTAGCTGACGACCACGACTCCGGATACCAAGCCATTTTCGACGGGAAAACCCTCGATGGCTGGCACGGCCAACCTCACTTCAGCCCCACCAAGCTGGCGGAAATGTCGGAAGAAGATAGGAAAGCCCAACTTGCAAAGTGGGATGCAGAGGCCGCCCAACACTGGAGCGTTTCCAATGGTGAGTTGATCAACGATGGCCAAGGTCCCTACCTGACAACCAACAAGGATTACACCGACTACGAACTGATGCTGGAATACCGGACAGTGCCGCGAGCGGATAGCGGTATTTACTTGAAGGGCACACCCCAAGTTCAGATCTGGGATTACACCGATGAAGGTAAATTCAAGCTTGGTGCAGACTTGGGTAGCGGTGGACTTTGGAACAACAGCAAAGGTGCTGCCGGAAAAGATCCTTCAGAACTTGCTGACAAGCCTTTCGGAGAATGGAATCAATTCAAAATCCAGCAGATTGGCGCACGCACGACTGTCCACCTGAATGGTAAAAAAGTGGTAGATAATGCAATCATGGAAAACTACTGGGACAGAAACTCTCCCTTGGCCCGATCAGGCCCAATCCAACTGCAAACACACGGCGGTGAAATTCGTTGGCGTAATATCAAGGTCAAAGAACTAAGCCCTGAAGAAGCAAACGCTGCTCTGCAAGCGAGCAAAGATAATGACGAAGATTTTGTGTCACTCTTTGATGGAAAATCGCTTGAAGGTTGGCAGGGAAGCGTAGATAACTACGAAGTGATTGATGGCGCTATCCGCTGCAAAAAAGGCAAAGGCGGCATGCTGTTGACCAATAAGGAGTACGGCAATTTCGTAGCAAGCTTGGAATTCCGCCTGCCACCCGGTGGAAACAATGGACTGGCAATTCGCTCACCCGGCAAGGGCGATCCCGCTTACGCCGCGATGACAGAACTGCAAGTTCTCGACTCGGAGCATCCCAAGTATGCAAAACTCGACGAGCGACAGTACCATGGAAGTTCCTATGGCATGGCTGCTGCGAAACGAGGCTATTTGCGAGATGCGGGCCAGTGGAACTATCAGGAAGTCACCGTTGACGGCAGCACCATCAAAGTGGAACTCAACGGAACAGTAATTTTGGACACCGACCTGAACAAAGTCACTGATTTCATGGGCGGACGTCCGCACCCCGGAAAGGATCGGGCCAGCGGATTCTTTGGCTTTGCAGGACACAACGACCCCGTCGAATTCCGCAACGTATCCATCCGTGAACTACCAGCATCCGCTGCAAATTAAACGTAGTCAGACGACTTCACCAGCGGCCCCAGAGAGCTCAACGTTGGTCTACTTGTGAGACCAACGAGGGGCGTTGAGCACATGAAAATTTTGGGGCTTTTCTCCCGCCTCTTGGACAATCGACTGGCCTCCTGGACGAGCGTCCAGACCACAACCCAAGAGTCGGTTAGCAAGTCACGTGACGTGCTGCACTTCGATTCATAGGTTAAGGCAACTGGGATTCATAGGTTAAGGCAACTGGGATTCATAGGTTAAGGCAACTGGCTCGCAGCGACCAAAAACCGAATGCCCATGCAAGCTGCACTTTTTTGCGTTGAAATCGCAAAAAATATCATAGTTTGTGAAAAAACGAATTTCTCACGCGGTCTTGTGACCCAGGCCAAAGTTCAGCCATTGATTAACTCACGAAGACGCCGATAATAGTCGATGGATAGAGTGCATCAGGCAACCGGTCTTTGACTTGTTGCTTGAATAGGACATTGAATTATGCCCGCACCTGCTTTGGTCTTCCTATTTCGGCAGAGGGATCATTTACAGGGTTCGCCTGTGTCATCAAAGGCTTGTGCAGTAGCACGCTGAGACATACGCGTTTCTCCCAGCGGCTCCATTTTGCCGCCGACTGACCAAAGCGTCTAACATAGCCGGCCGTCACTCCTTGCGAGTGGCGGCCGGTTTTTTTTTGCCCCTCAGACTACGAACCAAGCGATTCTTTTGGGTAATTCTCCCAAATTAACAACTGGGCAAATTCAAATGCCAACTCGGCAAATTCGCCCGGGCATCACCCAGCCTCGACTTGGAACTTAACATCGCCTTGGTTTTTCACGTTCCGAGTGGGAAGCTCACTCATCCTCACTGAGCTTTGCGATCACGGAAAAATCTTCAAGCGTTGAGGTATCACCTACAACCTCGCGACCGGACGCGATATCTCGCAGCAGACGCCGCATGATCTTTCCACTCCGTGTCTTGGGCAATGAGGCAGCAAACCGCAGGTCATCGGGCTGTGCGAGCGCTCCTATTTGCTTGCGAACGTGCATCCGCAATTCTTTGCGTAACTCTTCGTCTGCCTCACGATCCCTGATGGTGACGAATGCGGCAATCGCCTGTCCCTTGAGATCGTGGGGACGCCCAACCACAGCCGCTTCACATACGGCAGGATGGCTGACCAATGCGCTTTCTACTTCGATGGTGCTGAGACGGTGCCCGGAGACGTTGATCACATCATCAATCCGCCCCATGATCCAGTAATAACCATCATCGTCCTGTCTTGCATTGTCACCCGTCAGGTAATTGCCTGGCACAGCAGACCAGTATTGCTCGACGAACCGTTCGTCATCGCCCCAGATGCCGCGCAACATTCCGGGCCAAGGCTGCGCGATGCACAACATACCGCCATGATTGTCTTCGACGGGGTTGCCCGCTTCATCCACAATCTTCGGCACGACACCGGGCAACGGCGTTGTACAGGAACCCGGCTTGGTTGCCGTAATTCCTGGCAACGGACTCATCATGATGCCGCCTGTTTCGGTCTGCCACCAGGTATCAACAATGGGACACTGCTGGTTCCCAATTTTCTCGTGGTACCACATCCACGCTTCCGGATTAATCCCTTCGCCGACACTACCCAACAAACGCAAGCTGGAAAGGTCATGCTTGTCGACATGCTCATCGCCCCATTTGATGAACGCACGAATGGCAGTGGGGGCGGTGTACAGGATCGTGACTTTGTACTTTTCAACCAGCTCCCAAAATCGATCCTCAGCTGGATGATTGGGAGCCCCTTCATACATCACGCAAGTCGCTCCCGCCGACAACGGGCCGTAGACAATGTAACTGTGTCCGGTGATCCAACCACAATCGGCGGTGCACCAGAAAATATCATCGTCACGATGATCAAAAACCCATTCAAACGTTCGCTTGGCCCACAGGTTGTAACCCGCAGTCGTATGTCGAATGCCCTTCGGTTTCCCCGTACTTCCCGATGTATAGAGAATGAAAAGCGTTGCCTCGCTGTCGAGTGGCTCAGCCGGCAGATCACCACTTTGCCCATCAACAGCATCATGCCACCAAACATCTCGGCCTTCGGTCATTGGCACATCGTCCTGCCCAATCCGCTTCAGTACAAGGCACTTTTCTACGGTTGGTGACTTCAGAAGCGCTTCGTCAACGGTTTGCTTGAGGGGCAATACCTTACCACGCCTGTGCAGACCGTCAGAAGTAATGACCATCTTGGCACCAGCATCATTATTTCGATCAGCGATCGACTCCGCACTGAATCCAGCAAAGATCACCGAATGAACAGCACCGATGCGGGCACAAGCCAACATCGCAATCGCCAGTTCAGGTGTCATCGGCATGTAGATGCTGACGACATCTCCCTGATTGATTCCCTGTTCACGCAACCCGGCCGCGCATTTGGCAACTTCTGTCCGCAATTCTGAGTAGGTCAACGTTCGCGTGTCACCCGGCTCGCCCTCCCAGATGATGGCTGTTTTATCTCCAAGCCCAGCTTCGATATGACGATCAAGGCAGTTGTAACTGGCATTGGTCTTTCCACCAGCAAACCACTCAACATTGGGAGCGTCCCACTTACACACATCCTGAAATGGCTCAAACCAGTGCAAATGCTCCTCAGCCTGCTCTTTCCAGAAACCGTCACGGTCCTGAGCAGCACGGTCGTACATCTGCTGATATTGCTCAGTGGATGAGAAAACCGCTTTTTCCGTGAAATCGGCTGGCGGAGGAAACGAACGATCTTCGTTAAGGACGTGGTCAATCTGACCGGAGACGTCAGTCATATTTGCGAATCCAATCTCGCGAGTAATGAGTCAGTTCGAAAGGCAAGCACAAGCAACACTTGTGTAACCATCTGCAATCCGTAGTCTAGTGGATTTTGCTGTCCGCCGTTGGCCGGCCGCGGCTCAAATGTGATTCGCCCGACAACCAGCAAAACGTTGCAAATCATCATGTTACAACTTTCCATGCGGCCTCATGGCCCATAGCTAGGCCCTCCTTTGCGGGGAACCAGGAACGATTGCAATGGCTCACTCAAGTTGTACGCCAAAACTTCGTTGTTCGACTAGCGAGCATTTCCCGCATCAAGCAGTAACCGGCCGAAAAAGCGCGGCATCGCAGGGCAATGGCGACGCCAGCCTGTAAAGCATCGATTCAATCAGAAGGCTCAACTGTCGCAACACTTACCCGTGGGCCAGCTTGCCTCGGGATCCAAAGCATTTCTGAGGCAATCGCTTTGGCAAGCCAACAGTAGACATACCCCACAAACCCGGTCACTGTTCAGACGCAAACAGAGCAGCGAACCTTTCAATGAAAAAAGTAACCGTCTGACCAGTGTTTACGCAGCTCTTCGATCTTGATGAATCCGCCGGCTGCTAGCTTCGATTCTCTCGCGAACCGCTGCATGAGCTCCCATTTCCTGCGTCGTTGCATTCGGATACCAAGCTCGCAACGCCACTGAGTCCAAGACTTGCTGGGCCAAATCCACAGCACGGGCTCCAGCAACGCCGTCGACCGTAGGCGCAATGCCAGTCTGAATGCTGATCACGAAGTCATGCAACTCGTCCAAGATGGCATTTCGGGGTTCCAGCTCAAGCTTTTCGCATTGCAATCGCTCGCTGAACAATTGACCAGAATAACCAAGCGGATTATCTGTCTCGGCTGAAAGATCAAAGTCACGACGCACAACGGAATCACAGGGTCGCACTACCGAAAGAGCTGGTGTCCCAAAGTCAATCTCCGCAAATCCATTACTGCCAAAGACCTGCATCTGCCGAGCTGGCTCGGGGCTGACACGCGACGCCTTCACATTGGCAACGAGCCCACACTCAAATTCAATGCGTGCTTCTGCCAAATCTTCATGATTGCTGATCACTGCCAGGCCGCTAGCTGAGACTGATTTTACATTTGCATCCGTCATGGACAGAATCAAATCGAGATCATGAATCATCAAGTCCATGATGACGCCAACATCGAGGCATCTTCCCGGAAAGCTGGAAGCTCTCACCGCTTCAACATACTTCACATCAACGGACAATTTTTCCAAGGCCGTGAAAGCTGGATTGAATCTTTCGACATGCCCAACCTGCAACGTAAGTTTCTTCGCACTCGCAGTTGCCGAGAGACGGTTAGCATCATCACGCTTGGTGGTCAACGGTTTTTCGACCAGCACATGCTTTCCAGCATTTAAAAGGGTCTGCGCGATATCTGCATGCATGTCTGTGGGAGCAGCAATCACAGCGGCATCGATATTGGGCAAACAATCCCTGTAATCGGCATGGACAGGAACACCAAACAGATCTTCTGCATTCTTTCTCGCAGCTTCGAAGGGGTCACTGACTGCAACAAGCTTAGCCCCGTCAACCTGCCCCAACAATTTGGAATGTATGCGTCCAAGATGTCCAGCACCAATGACTGCGATCCGTAATTCACTCACGCTGCTTTCCTTCGTCGATCACGACCGCGGCCGTGCCGCCCGTCGCTGGATTGGTCAATAGAATCAAACAAGTGTTTCAAGACGGGCCGTATCGGCCCACGATTCATCAATTCCTCACGAGCTACCTCGACTCCCACTCGGGATCGATAAAGCATGCGATACGCCTTGTTGAGTATCTTGATGTCGTCTTCGGGATAGTCATGCCGTTTCAACCCAATCGCGTTTACCGCACGTGGCTTGGAAGGCTGCCCATCTACAATCAGGTAAGGAGGAACATCGTGCAGCACACGGCTCATGCTGCTGACAAAGCTAAGCTGACCGATCGAAGCAAAGTGGTGAACTCCAACGCCTCCAGCCAATGTCACATCATTGCCGATATGCACATGCCCACCAAGCATCCCGTTGTTGGCGATCACGATACGATCGCCAAGGGTGCAATCATGGGCCACATGCGTTCCCGTCATCAAAAAGTTATTGTCACCAATCCTGGTAACGCCCTTATCCTTTTCGGTACCACGATTTACAGTGCAGTTTTCCCGGATCGTGTTTCCATGGCCAATCTCAACGCGAGTTGGAGTGTTCTGATAACTGGTGTCCTGCGGATGACCACCAAGGACACAACCTTGAAAAACATGGTTGTCTTCACCAAGGCTGCAAACCCCCGACATGACAACGTGATCCTCAATCCTGGTGTTGTCGCCGATCGACACATCAGGACCAATCACACAGAAGTGACCGATCCGTACGTTGGTACCGATTTTTGCCCGAGGGTCAACAACTGCGGTTTGAGCGATAGACGTACTCATCTTTACTCCGTGGTCATGTACTTTGCGTATAACGCCTTCATTTCAAGCATCCACCTTCGACGCTAGGCCGCTTTTCTCTGTTTAACAAAAGCGGACTGCGTATCGTGCTTTTCTTGGGCGGCCAGTTCAGCCAACTGGCTTGCCATTTGCCCATTCAAATTGTGCCCGCCCCTGAAGGAAGTAAACCTTCCGATCAAGTCGACGCCTGCCAGTGACAAATCACCGATCAAGTCCAGCGTCTTGTGACGTGCACATTCGTTACGGAATCGATATTCGTTTTCAACGGGCCCATCAGGACCAATGACCAGCAAATCCTGATTGGTCACATGGGAAGCCAAACCCGCCCCCCTGATCTCGTCAGCTTGGGCCCTGGTCACAAACGTCCTGGCCGATGCGACCTCACGAATGAATCGGTCCGGTGATAACTCGACTCCAAACGCCTGGGGCGCAATTGGTGTCTGATCATCAAAACTCAACTGATATTCAAAATAGGACTCGCCGGCATGCGATGGCACAGCTTCTACCCAGCCGTCCTTGGTACCGATCCGGTATCGATCACGAATCACCAACTGTTTGCGGGGAGCAGCCTGGACGATTAATCCGGCAGCGCCCAACTGCTCAGCAAACTCAAAGCTACTGCCATCAAGCGAGGGCAATTCTTCGGCGTTGATTTCACAGATGCAATTGTCGATTTCAAGGGCATACAGGGCGGCCATCAGATGCTCAACCATCTGAAACTTGGCCTCGCCATTCGCAAGGTTTGTTCTCAGACTGGCATCATACCGGCGACTGACGAGCGCTTCACAAACAGGGATAGCTGGTAAATCAGAGCGAATCAGGCGTACGCCCGTACCAAGAGCGGCCGGGTGCACAATGACTCGTACCTCCTTGCCACTCCAGTATCCCCTGCCGCTGACTTCACATGAGACAGCGATCGTATGTTCGTTGCGTGAATTTTTCACGCTTCGGCCTCCCTGCAGTAGGAGTTCCAACATCCATGCTGGAACAGTGATCAGATAAAAATGCGTGAGAGCAAGCTACTCACGCTCAAGTTAAAATCGCCACACAACTGCATGGCGATTCCAAATCAACGCTGCACAGGCTGCAACCAATCCAGATCAAAGAGACCTAGTTGCGTTGGACACCTGGCGTTGGAGCAGTAGCTTGCTGCTCCATTTGCTTGGTAAGATACTGCATGATCGCCTTGGTCATGTCGAGTTCTTCGTCATGATAAACAATGTTTTTCATGACGCCGCGAATCACAGTATCTGGCTTTTCAAGATCCATCTTGTCACTGTTGTAGCGAAGCACGAGATTGATCTTGTAGAAGTCTGCCATTACCTTCACACCAGAAGTAATACGTTCATAGTTCTGGTAGTAAATGCGGGCCTCTGCGTCAGCCAACTCGCGACGCTTACTCGCCATCTGAAGCCGAAGCTGCGAATCACCCTCGGCGATTTGCTTCTCCAGAGTACTGTACTCGGGAGTGCCGATTTTGTACTGCGGCAACTTTTCTGCAAGTTGCTTGAGTTCGGCCTGTTTGGCCTTCATCTGTTGATCAAAAGCCTTCAGATCATTCTCGACCTTAGATACTTCTGAGCGAATACCAGGGTGGGTCTTGAAGATGTAAGCCACGTCGACCACCGCAACGCGATGACCGCTGCTTGCCGTAGCCGGCTGAGCATTCTGTGCCGACACCGAAACTGGCAGTGAGGTTGTAACTGTAATGATGGCCAACATGATGGCCGATATGCCGAAAGATCGCACGTCCGCTCTCCTTGCGTTGTGGGTGCGTTGTTCTCCGAATGCTCTCGCATTCTCCCAACCAATTCCGGCGTCCATCGCCAAGGTCGGAAACTCTTACCGATCCGCTGCCCAAAAGGGCTAACGCTTCGATTCGAGTCGGATTCTGTCACCAATGCTTGTAGAGGTAAAGGTTGAAATCGCTGAACACCACGCTCAGCCAAAAAAAAACTGTTAATTGGTAGCAAACTCAGCCCTCAGGCCGAGCCACCAAATCGATGGTTAACGAAATGGACTCACCATCCCGCTTCACCGTGACTGGCATTTTCTGCCCTGGTGAGCGTGACCGCATGAATTCCAACACTTGCTGCGAGCTTTTCACGGACTTATCACCGAGTTTTTCCAATGAATCACCCGCTTTCAGTCCGGCACGCTCCGCTGGTGCTCCTTGAACCAACCCTGAAATCACCACCGAATTATCGCGATTTGCCAACGAGACCCCCATATAAGCAGTAATTTGCCGGCGGACACGCACGCGATTCTCTGTTTCAGCGTATTTTGGACGCTGCTTCAGAGTCGCTAATTCATAGGTGACGTCAGAAACTATATCGGTTATCCGGGTTAGCCCGCCAAACTCGATTTTGTCGAAATCATCAGTTGGGCGGTGATAATTGTCGTGCAACCCTGTGAAGAAGAACAAAACTGGCACGCCTGCGGTGTAGAAAGACTGGTGGTCACTCGGACCATACCCAGAAGGAACCTTGAACAGGTCAAACTTGTAGTCCTCATTCGCCTTCTCAACGAGACCGTCAAACGTTGGCGCCGACCCCGTCCCGTAAATGGTCAGCTCGTTATCTCGCAAGCGTCCGACCATATCGAGATTGACCATCGCGACAGTCGACTCGAGTGGAATCACAGGATTCTTGACGTAATGCTGACTGCCAAGCAAGCCACGCTCCTCGGCACTAAATCCCATAAACAGCACCTGACGATGCGACTTTGCATCCGCCAAACGGTCCATCATTCGCTGCGCAATCGCTAACATCGCAGATGTGCCGCTGGCATTATCATCCGCCCCGTTGTGAATGGCGACCGTCCCTGGAGCCAACGAACCATAACCGCCCATGCCGACATGATCGTAGTGAGCCCCCACAACGACGGTTTGTTCAGCCAAATCCCCTTTTCCAGGCAAGAGCCCCAAAACATTGTTGGTGTTCGCTACAGAGGGCTTTAGCTCTGCCTTCAGTGCAGCAGTCACACCAGAGAGCGAAACACTTTGTGGAATTGCTGTCTCATCGATCGCGGCTTCAAGCTCAGCGAGTGTGCTGCCGGTAGCTTTAGCCAAGGCATTTGAAATTACTTCACGCGATACAGAGACGATGGGAATCGCATCCTGATTTTCCCTGCGAACCCCAGCGTCGGTGAGCCCAAGCACACCTTGCTGAACATTCACCAAGCTCTCACCCAGTGACTTGATCATCTGCTTGGCATTCAAGATTTTCTCATTGATTGACTTGCGATTATTCTTTGCATCAGCAGGTAATTTCTTCAATTGCTCTGCAAGCTTTGCATTGCGTTCTTTCTCTTGGTCAATTCGCTGCCTAACATCCTTAACCGCTTCATCAACGCTTGCCGGATCGTTGACAAGCACCACAGCTTTTGCACCGTGTTTGATCGCATTCTCGATTTTGGTCGCAAAGAAAGCATGGCGAGTATTTTGTGTGCCGGAAAATTTGCTATCGGGGTCACTCGCCTGTGGTTCCTTCCGCAAGATAATCACAATTGCGCCATCAGCATCGACGGTTGCGTAGTCATCGTAATCAAGCTTGGGAGCAGTGACGCCGTAACCCGCAAATACAATTGGCCCACTGATGTCTGCTCTACTACTGCCCAATGCGAGCGGCATCAGCCCCTGATTAAGCTTGACTACGATCTCACCAAAATCACGATCATCACTCGTTAACGTCAAACGGTTATTTCCGGCGGCTCCAACGCTCGAGCCAAGCTTGACGGTGAATGGTTGCCGAGCCTGTCCGTCGACCATATCCGTCTTCAAACCAATGCCCTTCATCCGATCAACCAGATAACTAGCTGCTATCTCAATCGTATCGTCAGTGACACTGCGGCCGCGCAATTCTTCGCTGGCAAGAAACTTGATGTCTTCCCGCAATTGAGCTTCGGTTGCATCGGCAACTTGCGTGTCAGATCCAGCATCAGCCACAGCAATGAGCCGATCAATGCCCCCCACCCCATCTACCTGCTGTGCTTTCAGCGGAGCAATCGCAGGCACAATCGACAGACAAACCACAACGACAAAACAAGTGTTTCTCACGGGATAAACTTCCAAGATAACAGTGACAAGGTACACCAACTGACAGAGATGCCAGCCGCAAGGCGAATCCAGCCTGAGCGACTAAATATCAATCACTCCGCGCCAGCGTGACTCACGGACTGGTGCCAAGCCTGCAAACCACAGCGTTACTCATCAGGACCGTGCACTCACTGCAACCCCAAAGAGATCACGCCACTTTTTTCTTTTCACCAAGCTCAATGAGGAACAGCAAGATAGGACTCGCGATAAAGATCGAACTGTAGGTACCGGCAATCACACCGACCACGAGTGCGAACGCAAAGGCATGGATGCCTGCACCGCCAAACCAGTAAAGCAACATCACTACAATCAATGTGGTTATCGAAGTGAGCAATGTCCTACTCAATGTCTGATTGATACTGACGTTGATCATGTCACCGGTCAGCTTGGGAGCCTTTCCCTTTGTCTCACGGATACGGTCGAACACGACAATTGTATCGTTCAATGAATAACCAATGATGGTCAAGATGGCCGCGACCACGGTCAGGCTAATTTTGAACTCATCGATCTGAAGAAACCCAAGGGCATCCGCAACATAAGCGCTGACAGCGATCGCACCCAACGTAATCAGCACGTCATGAAGCAGAGCCGCGACCGCTGCAAAACCATAGATCACACGTTGGAATCGGAACCAAATATAAGCGATGATGCACAACAAACTGGCAAAAAGAGCACCGAAGGCTCGCCCAATCATGTCTTCGGCGACCCGAGAACCGACCGAGCTACTGCTGATCCAAACTGGCTCTCGACTCATATCTTTCCCGAGTTGATTCAGTACTTTTTCTGCTTCGCCTGCCGGCAGATTCAACACGACATTCCACTCCGAGAATGGCAGTTGCGAGTCATCATCCCAAACTTCATTTCCCTCAACATCGGGAGTCAAGTTGATACCTGCGTCTGTCAAAACCACTTGGGCAGTCGTAGCCGCGGCAAGAATTTTTTCTTCCAGAGTCGAGCGGTTTGCCCTCGCACTGTCTTCACCGTCATCCCCCGCAATGCCCAAGGTGATAACACTCTTGAACTCCTCAAATTCCTGACGATCTTCACGAGGCGTGACTTCAGCAGATGGCGTGGTCGAACCGGCAGATGAATCTCCGCCGGCTGCTGGTTTAGCGACTGCTGGTTTAGCAGCAGCATCGTCCGAAGCAGCAGACGCCGCCGCATCAGCAGGCGTATCTTCGACAGGTGCAGTACCCGAGGCATCTGCCTCGGTCGGTTCCGCACCACTACTCTCAGCAACAGGACTCGACGGCTTATCATCACCGGACTCTTGAGACGGATCGGCGGACTCATCTTGGATGGGAGCCGTGATGTACATCAATCCGCTCCCGAAACTCTTGAGGGCACGGGGCCGCCAAGAGGACTGCTTATCACCAACTCCTGCTCCTTCATCCTCTTTATCGAACGTGACACTGTAGGTCACCAACTGGATTGAACCGTCGTCCTTAAAAGCTTTCGCAACCAACTGCTTCAAATCGTTGACTTGCTCCTGCG
>NZGD01000078.1 GCA_002690925.1 Rhodopirellula sp. | reverse complement strand
GGGGCCAGCTTTTGGGTTTGCAATTGTCGGGCCTGTAGGCCCATCGACATCCGCATGACAGGTTCTCACGACAGGGAAATCCATTCTTGCCACGTTGGCGTAAGCACCATCATAGCTACCTTTCCCTAGAACCACGCAAGTCCCGTTCCAATTATAACTTTTGTCTTCCAGATAAAGCGTCGGCAATCATCTCACGATTGGCATATTCCAACACACTGCCAGCCGTGATCCCGCGAGCTAAACGGGTTATTTCCACGGGAAATTCGCTCAAAAGGTTGCTGACGTAGAGGGAGGTCCCATCACCTTCAACAGTGGGGTTCGTTGCCATAATAATTTCTACAAAATTTCCTTTTCTGACTCTCTCGACAAGGGCATCAATGGTCAGTTGGTCCGGCCCAATGCCGTCCAGAGGTGCGATCCGCCCAAGAAGCACATGATAGACACCCTTGAAGATTCCAGCCTGCTCAAGGCTCATCAGATCTCTTGGTTGCTCAACCACACAGAGCCGCGTGGTATCACGATTATTATCGCCACAGATCGCACAAGATTCACTCTCGGACAAGTTGAAGCATTGTTCGCAATATCTCACATCCTGTCGGACTCGACGAATCGACTCCGCCAGTGCAAGCGCCTCAGTTTCGCTGACTCTCAATAAATGAAAGGCCAGGCGTTCCGCGCTCTTTCGACCGATTCCCGGCAGTCGCCCAAGTTGGTCGACCAATTCCGAAACCGCACCACCGTGGTCACTCATCCGCTCAACCGCCTCCCGTCAGATTGGTAAGAATATTATCAATCCCGGGTAAGTTGAGATCCATATCGCGAGCCATTTGGCTCATCGCTTCGGCGTAGAGTTGCTTTGCAGCAGCGCCTGCGGCGTTGGTTGCATCGCGGATCGCAAGCTCAAGGTTGTCGCCCGTAAGGTCGCCCACGATTTTGACTTCTTCAACGTGGCCTACTCCGTTCATCGATACATGGACGGTGCCACATCCCGAACTCGCGTTGACTCGCTCCGACTTCATGCGTTCGTTGAGTTCCTGCATTTTGTCTGGCAGTTGTTGCAGAGCTCCCACCATGGATGCAATATTGCCGAGATTTCCCAGTCCTTTGAACATTTTTGAATTCCTTTTGCTATTGAAATGGGAATGATTCAGTTGGCTCTGTCAATACGCACGATCTCTGCACTGAAGAGATCAATGCAGGTTCGGACGAGTTCGTTCGCTTCGATCTCGCGCATCCGCTGGATACGCGATGGTTTATTACCAGTTGTCTCGGTTTTTTTGGGTGCTGGGACTGCTTCTGTCAGGTAGTAGTCAAGGGTAATGTCGCGGCCGGCACGTTTTGAAACTGCTTGGACGATCGTATTGCGGTGTTCGGGAAGTTCGCACCGTTTCATTGCCAAGTTACCGTTGGCAGGAAATTCAAGCCGAAGCTGTTGTGTGCCTACCGCGACGACTTTGCTAACCATGCGGGCAAAGGCTTCCGTCATCGATTCGAGGTCGCCAAGAGTTTCCTGCCAGACGCGTTGGGCTTCTACTTGTGTCCATGGTTCGGCTGACCGTGCTGTTTGGACTTTGGGGGAATTGTCTGGAGCATCGGTTCCGACACCGTGCTCTCTGTCTTGAGCATGAGTACTGGTCTGATTTGTTGTGTTCTGAACTGCCGGGCGAGCTTCTGGTGTCGGCGTTGGTTGAGGTGAATCAGTCACCTTTGGTGTTGAGTGTTGCTCTTGCGTACTTGCCGCGTTGGGGCTGGTAACCGAAGTCAGTGTGTTGTTGCCTGTTTGGGCATCTGGCGGAGTCCCCTGTTGGCCGGTGATCGATATTCGAGGTTGCTCCGCCGACGTGAGCTCGCTACTTGCTGGTGCTGTTCGTCGGGGAATTAAGGTTGGCTTTTTTTTTTGGTTCGATGTGAGGCCGGCATTGCTGGCGGCTGCTGCAAGATCCGAAATGTGTTGAAGGTCCGGTAGATTGCAAATTTGGATCAAGGTCGATTCCAGAAGAACTCGTGAGTAGACACTATGTCGAATTCGCACGAGTGTTTGATCGATTAGACCGACCACAGCCAGAACCGTTTGCAGGCCCCAACGGTCTCCCAATTGCTTCAATTCCGGGTGTAGTGATGCTGATGTGTGTCGCAGCAGGCTTGGAGCGCAGTCGACCGTGACCGCCATCAAGTCACGAAAGTAGCAAAGTAATTGTTCCGCAAGACGCCCAGCGTCGATGCCCGCGTCAATGCTCTCGTCGAGGATTTGCATGGCGCCGGATGTATCGCGATCTGCCATTGCGGACGCGAGTGCATGCAGTCGCACGTCATCTGCGGTGCCGAGCATCGCATGCACTTGATCAGCCGAAAGTTGGCCGTGACTGAAGCTCAAAACCTGCTCGAGCAGCGACTGGCTGTCACGCATGGAACCGGCAGCCCGACGAGCAAGTAATTCAAGAGCCGCGTCATCTGCTTCGGCTGACTCTGCTGTCACAATTTCCCGCAGGCGATTCACAATTTTTGGAACTTCGACCGGCGCAAAGTCAAAACGTTGACAGCGGCTCAGTACCGTAATGGGCAACCGTTCAGGGTCAGTGGTGCAGAAAATGAACTTGGCATGCTCGGGAGGTTCTTCCAATGTTTTCAGCAACGCATTGAAAGCTGGCGTTGTCAGCATGTGTACTTCGTCAATGATATAAATCTTGTACCGCGCACGACTGGGGCGTACGCCAATGTTGGCACGCAAACTGCGGATTTCATCAATACCACGGTTGCTCGCACCATCAATCTCAATCACATCGACGTCTTGGCCTGCGTCAATCGCGAGAGCAACGTCGCTTTCATTGTCAGGGGTGGCGCTTGGCCCTGATTCATTGTTCAGCGCTTTGGCAAAGATTCTTGCAGCGCTAGTTTTGCCAACTCCACGCGCGCCCGTGAATAAGTATGCATGACCCACCCGGTTGGTTTCGATCGCGTTGACCAAGGCTCGGCAGACATGTTCCTGTCCAACGAGTTCATTGAATCCTCGAGGCCGGTACCGTCTGGCGACAACGACATAGTTGCCATCTTCGGACTTATCGTGAGGATCAGCCATGCGAAGCGGGGGGCGTCAAGGTTTTGAAGGTTGGGTGCTTCCAGTCAAACGACGTGGCAGGAATCTCTTGCCCGATGGCGGCAACCCTTACACAAAGCTACACCGCTTATGGCTGCTCCAGTTAAGGCCTGACCAGGTTCACGACTCACAGTCGTAAGGGTCGCCACCATCGGACAAGAGAGGTGGTGGTTTGCCCCTGCTCGGGCGTTGCAGGACCACCTTCCCCAAATTCTGAAACCTAATCTTAAGTCACAGGAGGGTTATCGAAAACCACCCGGTGACCACATCGTTGGATTATCGCCTTCGTCCACCACCTCGTCCACGACCACCCCCATTTTTACTGTTTTTGTGGTTTTCGATGTTGGCGTCGACTAGCAATTCCACGGTTTCCAGCCAAGTGGGCACATTGCTGCGTTTTCGGCGTGAATCGTCACCATCAGACTCATCGCGATTGCGACCGCCGCGTCCCCGTCTTGGGCGTGGCTCGTCATCATCACTTCGCCGGTTCTCGTCATCGTTCCTGCGGCTGTCGTCATCTGGACGCGACTTTCCCGAGGATGTTCTACGGCCAGATTCACGCGTACTGCTGTCGTCGTCTCTATCGCGTGAGCGTGATCCTCGTCTTCCGCGTCTTGGTTCTTCAGTCACCACATCATCTTCGTGGTCGTCACCAAAGGCGGATTTGCTCAGTAGTGGGTCATTATCGCTTTCTGACAGGGGAGTCGACTGCCGCTCGTCTCTGCTCTCATCGCGATCGCGTCCCCTGCCGCGCCCGCGACGGCCACGACGGCGTGATCGTGATCGTGATCCTTCTTCGTCAGTCTCTTTTTCTGTTTTGACTGATCGTACTTCCGAGCCGAATTCATCGTTTTCTTCATCCTGCTGGGCACGTTCCGAGCGTCCACGGCCCTCATTTCTGTCGCGATCACCGCTTGCGGGCGTATCGGCAGGCTTCTCTGGGCGTCTTCCGCGGCGGCGGCGCGGACGTGTGTCCCCATCGCTGTCGTTGTTTTCGGAAGCCTCAGCGGGAGCACCGGACTCAGAGCGATCCAAATCCTCCTCACTCATGCGTTGACGAGTACCACGACGGCCTCGTCTGCCGCGACGAGGGGATTCACTGCTATCGTTAGATTGCTCCTGGGGCTGGCTGCGGCGTCTTCCCCGTCTGCCCTGATCTTCTGATAATTCAGAGGAGTCCTCATGGCGGGGCGATGACTTTTGGTCGCTGCTGCTATCCCTCTGCTGGCCCGCTTCTTGACGTTGTCTCGGTGACCTTCCCCGCGATGAACCTTCGTCCCGATCGTCATTGCGATCGCGACGCGATCTGCCACGCTCGCCTCGGCCTGATCTGCTTTTCTCGACCTCAGGCTCACCAAAGGCGGATACAGATGCCAGTGGATCGTCCACGCTTGCTTCTGTTGTGTCTGGCTGCTGCTTTTCCTCATGCTCGGGCTCTTCAATATCAATATCAATATCAAGTCCCAGGCCAGTGCCAAATCCTGACGACTTCTTTGGGCTGCTGCCGGATGCTTTGCGAGTTGCCGATTTTGGATCGGAATCCGTTCGCGTGGCCCGCGGGCCACGTGGTGCCTCCTGCTTTTTTTCTGGCGGTTCGTCGATCCCAAGTTCAGAAACCAGATCCGACCAGCCACCAACGCTTTCACCGGCACTCGCGATATCTGACTGTTCATCGGATTCGCCGCTGGCTGTTTCAGTTGTGTCAGTCTCCATCGGGCGAGTCGCCCCAAAGTTTGAACCCGCGTCCGTTGATGGTTCCAATGCAGGTATTGATTCTTCTTCGACGGCACCACTGGTGGAAGCCGCACTCGAGCTGCCGAAACCGGGCAGGATTTGGGGCGGAATCTTGGCTTTCAATGCGTCCAAAATGCTGCCAGCCTTGCTGGGGGCTGGCGGCGTAGGCGCGGCGGCAGAGGCAGGAGCTTTTGCCGCAGCGGCAGATGCCGATTCGATGGTTTCAGGGGCCTCCTTGGCGGTCGCCGAATCAGCTGGTTCGGTGATTGCTGGTTTTGGCTCCTGCTTGTCGTCCACCGATGGTTCGGACGCACCGGGTGTGTCCAGCAGTTTTGCCAAAATGTTCCAATTGTCTTTCATATTCATAGACGATTATTTCTGCTCTTGAGATGATTTGTGATGGAGATGCAGCGTTCGAGGGCCATCAAGGCTTTTTCTCTCGCGCAAACTCCTCTGGGTGAGGTTCGCGATTTAGAGGCCTGCAAAGGATGAGTTAGCAGTCGTTCTGTGTGATTTCTTGGATCGCAAATGTCTTGAGGGCCACCATTCATGGATTCTGACGCCCGAGTGACAAGCCTAGTGTATAGCCCGCCAAGATTTTTCTCCCAAGGCCAAGCGAGCTTTTACAGCCAAAGTATCCAGAGTTTCGGCCTCTTCGGCGTGTTGAAGCGAGGATTCTCGTCGCATTAGGGAGATTCTGGCCACCAACTCGTCCCGTTTTGAGGTCAGTTTGGGTAGATGGGCGCAATTGTGTCTTTGTGTGACGGGATTACGGGGGCAGGTAAAGCACCTGATGACAGTTAATTTGGCTGATGGGAACACGGAAAGTCGCTGCGGAAGCGTTCGCGACCCTGCATGTCGATGGTCGCGTAAGAGCATCGTGGCCGGCAGGCAGAAGTCAGTTTCCACTGCCGGGTTGCGTCAGGGTAGGTTCCCTAAGTGCGTCTCAACCGTCTCTGTGTGTTGTCCAAAGTCATCCTTTTCGGGCTGCGGCACCCCATTTCGCTATGCGACCCGCGGCTGAGATCTGCTGCGTAATGCTAGCATGTTTGTTCGGAGAAAAACGGGTTTTGCGCACATTTCGAGGGTTTCTGCCGGACCGCGGATGCCATAGGCTTTTACCTCCGGAGACACTGTATGGTGCAAGCAGCGAGCAGCCTGAGGCCTTGTGCTTGGCCCGCAGCGTCTCGAGATGTTTGATTTTTTTTAAAAAGGAGTTGAAGGAATGACCCGGATTCCACTTATTCGTGCTGAGGAAGACGCTCGTTTGCGTCGCGAGAGACTTGACTTGAGCATCGCTGAGATGGGTTTGTCTGTTCGAACGACAAACTGTCTCGAGGAGACAGGTATTCTCACCGTGCGTGATCTTTTGAATGCGACACCTCGCCGACTCTTATCCATCAGCAACTTTGGCGAGAAGACACTCGAAGAGGTTTATGCCGCACTGGAAGAGCTTGGATTTTACAGGCCCAGCCGAGAAGCGGTGAACGTATGATTCTAAGCACGCTGGTGCGGCGTGCTTGCCTTACTGTCGTATGAATGCTCCAGTTATTTTGAAAAATAAAGTCACGCAGATAAACCATCGGTGTCGCCTTGAGTGACGCCGAGAGATGATGTTTTCAGCGTGACCGGTTGGCTCGGGGCAGTGTCGGCTGTGAACCCGCTGGGTGCAGAATTTGTGCGGTGCAGATTGTGTACATCGTTTGGAGTAGTCGAGGCAGATGTTCAATGGAAATTTGCTTCGATCTAGCGTGCCTCACGTCATTTGGGAGTGGTAGTGGCAGAGGCAAAGTGAAATCTCGATTAACGCTGTGAGATGTCTGAATCACTGGACATCGGTGCAGAATAGAAGATTTCTTGCCAAGTACACGACAACTTTTGGCTTGGCCGAGCCCGTAGAACTTTCAGGCAGAAGCAAAGACATGCCCCGTTTTCCAAAACCATGGAGCAAGAAACGCGGAAAGCGAATTTTGGGGCATGCGCTTGCTGGTGAAGCAGGTGAGCTGACGTTTTACGCAGGCCTGTTTTTGATCGGAGTGTTCGGATTTTCGTTAGTTCTTATCAATGAAGTTGCTCCTGAGAGTGTTTCGCAAGTCCCAACGGATGCTCTGAGGACAGGTTTAGGCACTTGGATCTTTGGGATCCTTTCACTGGCATCGATGATCACTGGTGGCGTGACTCTGCTTTATCGTCTGGCACGAATTGGAGCCAGCAGTGAACGCCGGTCAGCAATCGCAAAGATGGCTGGATCCATCGAAATGATAGGCCCTGCGATCGATGACGCTCAGGGCTTGCCAAGTGTCCCCAAGGGCAGCGCGATCACGGAGAGTCCGGGTGAGAGGCTGACTTACAGGTTAGCGGCTGAAAAGGCGAAGTCGGGTATTGCTGGTCCAGCAACCTTGGCGTTGCTTTGGAGTTCAGCGTGGTTGGTATTGCTCGCCGTGGTCATCTCGGGTTTTTGGAATGGGCAGTCGCGGTGGTACTTGGCGATTTTGCTCGTGCCGTTTGCGATGATCAGCATTTGGTCATTTCGATTCTTCCTGAATCAGTTGCGTCAGTTTGCCGGGATAGGTCCTACAATCGTTGAAATCAGCAGTCATCCCTTGGTGCCTGGTGGTCAGTATGACCTGTTCATAAGCCAATCCGGCAGGCTCAGCTTGAAACGTCTGACCGTGCTTTTGACCTGTGAGGAGGAGACTTTTTATCGTCAGGGCACCGATGTTCGTGTGGATCGGCACGAGGCAATTCGTGAAGTTATTTGCAAAGAAAGAAATGTCGCAGTTGACCCGCAGGGCCCTTGGGAGCAACAATTACGAATCAACCTTCCAGATAACGTGATGCATTCCTTCGTGGGGACTCACAACGCAATCCGCTGGAAGGTTGTGGTTTCAGGAGAGTCGCAACCGTGGCCATCGTTCTGCCGAAGTTTTCCCGTCGTCGTGCATCCCCCGGACTTGTCGCTGAGGCACAGCCCGCGGTGAACGTGACGTTGTGCAATGACGAAGGGCTCTATCGTGCGGGCAGTGAACTTTCAGCCAATTGGCGAATCAGTCGCGTACCGCTTGATGAAGTTCAGGGTGTGGAAGTGTCGGTTTTGTGGCACACGGAAGGCAAAGGAGATGAAGACCTTCATGTGCATCATTTTCAACGGCTTGCTGAGCAACAATTGAGACGTACCGGCTTAGCAGATGAACAGGTTCTTCATTGCGTGTTACCTGCAACTCCGCTGAGCTACCATGGTCGCCTGATCAGTTTGCAGTGGTGTGTGCGTTTGCGGTTGTTCCTGGCCAATGGCCGGGAAATCGTCGCTGAGCAGCCATTTCATTTGGTCTCGGAAGAAATGGTTCGTCCACATTCAGCTTCTACCGATCGGGTTCCTGTGACTACCGATCGGGTTCCTGTGACGCTGTCCAAGCCAGTGGGAGTCGCTCGTGGCAAAGTGTTGGAACACGCCCCTGCATCGTGAGTTGTTGCTTCAATAGTGAATGCAGCTTTGCCAAAAAATCCGTTTTCAACGCGATTTACCCGACCAGAGGCAGTGGCGTTTCAGTGTCCACCGGGCGTCCGGGTTGCCGATTCCAGCGTTTTTGTCTCGCACCAGAATGCGACGGTTGAATCTCATGGCGTTCGTGAAGTTATCGTGGGGAGTTGCTCGTTCAAGGAGCATGATCCAGCGGATACTGCGAAATTGTGTCATCGAATTGTTGGGCAGCTCAAGTCCGCCAAGAGTGGGTTGATTGTCGGTCCGCATGGCAGTGGTAAAACAACCCTGCTCTACACACTGATGCCTTTTCTGATGTCAGCCTTTCAGGTTGAAGGGTCAACGCAGATCAGACGGATGCAGTTGACGATGCCGTTGGTCAACAGCACATGGTCGCGTTTCAGACATGCCCGCAAATCTGCTCAGCAAACAGGGGACTGTTTAAGTGGTATGCCACCGGGCAGTTTGTTGGTCATCGATGGGGTTGAGCAACTAACTGCCAGAGGTCGAAGGTCGCTTGTTCGGAAATCCCGGCGGCGTGATATCTTTTTGCTTGCGACAAGTCACGCAAGAGTTGCTGGATTAAGCGTCCTTCATCAAACGGTGGTTGACGTTATGCTGATTCAGTCGCTGGTTGATCGCTTGCTCGAGAATGCTTCTGCCTCGGTGGTGGAAGTCGTTTCGAGGGAGCTACACTCCCGTGATCTGAAAGCGTGCACAAACGTAAGAGACTTGTGGTTTGAGTTGTACGACATCGTGCAAGACGAGTTGCTGGTCGATCCGATGAATTTGAAGGGTGTAAGCGATGGCGGTTCGATTGTCAGTAGTCATGGTTCACAGCACGCCAGCGACTCCCACCGCTGAGCGAGTGGCCCAAGGGGTTGTGGGCGAGTTGATCGGTCTCAGTGGGATCGACCTGATCCTCGTCGCACCTTTGGATAGCTTGAGTGAAACCTCCACCGATCGGCTGACTCTCTCCTCGCTGGGTGGCGATATTGCCGTTCTCGACTGGAGGCTGGCGGAAGTAACGCACGAATCACTCAAAGTCATTGGAGTCGACGGGGCAAGAACGCGGCATTCGGCAGATCCAGATGTTGTGACGGACTCCCTGGATCCTGCGACGCAACCACGCAAACTTTACTTGTTTAATCTGACAGAATTTACGACTGCTGAGGCAGTCATTTCTGCCCTCACAAATTTGAATGAGTCCAGAGCTGTTCGGACCTTTGCACTCGCTCCTATCGTCAAACGCCCCGAGTCTGACAGGGCTGCTCAGTCTGGAGGTCCGGTGCTGGTGTCCGAGAAAGTTAGTGGCATGGTGTCGAGCACTACGCCAGCAGGAAATGCACGCGCGAAGGTTGTTACAAAGGACGGCAAATTGCCACAGCAAGCTCAAGCTAAGTCACCCACGCCAAATGAGGCTGTTTCTTCCACATCACGAGCTTCAGAGATTTCCTCTGTTTCTGGTTATGATGACCAGGACTTGGATGCTTTGATTGACCAGCTAGATCAGTTGGATCCCTGATCGCTAGTGTGTGCGAGTCGTTGGCGTACGCAAGTCCCGGGAAAACGACTAGTCGCTGAATAGCGACACGTGCCTGACACGCGAGATGATTTTATGGCGGGCTTTGGCCGCCTTATCTCGTCCCCATCGGTGTTGCCCAGCACCGTCTGGTAAAACGAACAGGATCTGGAGATCGGAAAGACCCGGTTGTAACTGCTAGGCGGGTTATTAAGGGAATGACACGAATTGCGAGGGATACCTGCGGGTCAGGACGCGAACCGTTGTTGGATTCCTCTGCACCTCAGCGATTAGGTGCTAGACTACACGAGAAGCGGTAGTGCGATTGTAGGCGGGCTTTGTTTTCGCCAATTCCGCGTTCGGACTGTTTCTGCCGAGTGAATTGCAAATAGTTGGCTCGGGTGATATTCTCTACGAAAGAACTTGGGCTGGAAGAACCGCCCAGCCTCCCTTGAAACTTTGGAATGAATCTGCCATGGCGGCTATTACTACACAAATCAATGGTGAGGTTCTTGTCGTCGGTTTCACCGACAGCAAGATTCTCGATAGCCAAAGGATCGAACAGGTGGGTAAAGAATTGCAGGACGCAGTTCCCCAGGCGATCCACAAAAAGTTGCTTTTGAACTTTCGCGGTGTGACCTTCATGTCGTCTGCAATGATCACCAAGTTGGTCATGCTTAATAAGGGCTGCAAAGCAAAAGAAGTCACTCTTAAGTTCTGCGAAGTTTCGCCGAACGTACTTGAAGTGTTCAAAATAACCAAGCTGAACAAACTGTTCGACATTCAGGGTGCAGAAGAGAAAGGTCTCGCCAGCTTCGACAAGAAGAAGTGGTTCGGTTGATCCTTTCCCGCTGGATTGTGTTCTACACAATGCTCTTTCCTGTGAAAGAATTGAGCGTTTGTTGTCATTGTCGAAATGCTGTCGGATCCCTTCGCTTTTTGTCGATCGTGAGGGATTTCACGCGTCGCAACCGCCTTTGTTGTAACTGGCTGACCATGCTGTCACGCATCGCGGAGTGCTGTGTTGTCGGATGACAGGAAATTAGCAGACGAGTTGGTAGAGCTCGAGAGTGCCCAGTTCGGCAACGAATTGCATGATGGAGTGATTCCGCTCCTCTTTGCCGCTTCTTCCACGGTCTCCAATCTTCGAGATAAGTTGGAGTTGCAAGGCCTGCATGCATCGCTGCCAGCGAATGAAAGCGATCTGGCTCCCGTTCTCGAACAACTTTCGCAGTGGCTTGTCGAAGCGATGGAGGCGAGTCGACGACTACTCACCGCGGCCTACCCTCCCGATTTAGATCATCTTGATTGGCAGGCGGCTGTGACTGAAACACTTGATCGGCTGTTTCCGCAATGGAGTAGCCGGGTTGATTGGGACATCGAACCAGCTCTCAAGCAAGTTGATCAAACCATTGCTTGCACCGCCTATCGTATTGTGTTGGAGGCGATTCGAAATGCGTGTCAGCATGGAGAGGCGGCAAAGGTGGTTGTCAGCGGCCGGAAGCAGGAGCACGTATTTGAGATTGCGATTTGCGACAATGGCAAAGGATTTGAGCTCAGCCGGGTTCCCAGCGGCCATTTTGGGATTCGGGCCATGCATTGTCGCGCGAAATTGATATCTGGAACGTTGGAAATCGATTCGGCCACCGGTGGGCCGACAACTGTTTCCCTGGTTGTACCCTTCGCTGGCTGATCGTTCATTGCGTACGGGATCGAGTTTATATTTGGTTCCGGAAGCCAGATCGTTATTTCGTTTCAGTGGGAACCACATCCATGTCCTTGAGTGACTTTCCGAGCCTTTTTCGGCCGCCGCTTGCGCGGCTTTTCTTTGGCTTCGGTGTTTCTTGAAGCATGGCAGAAAGATTGGGGTGCAGCTGTTCTGAATCGTTGGGGGCACCAATCTGCTCAATGGCATCACTGACGCCCAGCAAGACGGACTTTCGAACACCCTCGCGAATCCATTCAAAGAAATTAACATTCATGATGCTGCACGATTCCTGATCAATCTTGATCTCAGGGGCCAGTTCAAGGTTCAAGCCCGTTTTCGGGCTGGAATGAGTGAGTGATCGTTATCCATATCCATGTGGATAAGAACAAAACTTCTCAATTGGCTTTTAGTGGGTTTATGCGTTGGCGTCCAGATCGATCAAGCTTCGTAATTAGCGAGGCGTGAAACACACTTGTGGCTGGCAATGCACAGGCTGTCAAAAGAGGCGGTTTGGGCTGGCATTGTCTTGCATCTCAGGCATCATGGCAGCGTGTGCGAGGCTTTAAGCAGTGAGCTGGTCGGGCGGTGGGGCTGCCCACTCGATTTCACCAATGCAGCTGACTGCAACCTCGTCTTGTCGCTTACCGTTTCGAATCAGCACAGCATGCGGGAACCAAGGCTCACTACTGAGTGTTTCCATTTCATTCGTGCCAGTCACGAATAGGCCTGTGCCACAGGCATCTGCGTCGGCTGCTGAGTCCATGATTACAGTCAGTGATGCAAGGTCTCCCGCAGGGAAGCCGGTTCTCGGGTCGATCACGTGACCGTATCGCTTGCCGCGGTGGTGAAAGAACTGTTTGCCAGAGCCGCTGGTCGCGAGGGCTTGATTTCGCAGACGCAAACCAGCCAATCTTCGCTTGGGTTTTGTGGGATGTGCAATTCCTATTGCCCATCCCAGGCCGCTATTGGCGATTTGGTCACCTGCTGCCAGTACACTGCTGCTGCCTCCGTGTATCAGGAAATCGTCGAGCCCCCCACGACGGAGCTCGTCAGCGATTTGATCCAATGCGTCTCCCTTGCCGATTCCGCCCAAATTGATCGACATTTCGGGTAAGTCAAACTGGACTGTTTGATTTTCCCGATTTAGTCTCAGGTGCTGGTAGCCAACTTTCGCCAATGCGGTTTTGACCTCGTCAGCAGATGGCTTTCGGCCGTTTCGTTCGGTGAATCCCCAAGCTTTTACGAGGGGACCTGCGGTGATGTCAAAAGCGCCTCGAGTCCGCTGGCTCCATTGCAGTGCCCGCTCGATGAGTTGGAAGGTGGGGCATGACGCGGACGCGGGCCTTTGGCCGGCGATTCGGTTGATTTTAGAGATCTCACTGCCATCGTTGTAAATGGTCAGGGTTCGCTCAATCTGATCAAGCTTTTCGAGCGTGGTCACTGCTAATTCAACAGAATCCAAGCTTTGAGGGGGCAGCAAGATTGCGAATTCTGTTGCCATTGCCTTGCGGGTAACTTCAGTGAGTATCGCCGATTCGCTTGCCGTCTCAGGTCTCAGGCTACTCGACGGAGTTGTCTTGTGGCGATCATCAACGTCAGAAACTTGGGCACGCTGATCGCCCGAGGCAGGTTCATCATGGCTTTGGTTGCCGGCCTCTTCTGGATTCTGTGGTTTTTTATTCAATGACTTGGCTCCGTTCTGTGCAGTGTACACCCTTGGGAAATTTGATGGCGAACACCAGTCCAGCTGCAGATGTGACCATTTTTCCTGGGGGATAATTCCTGACTGTCGGGACGAATTCAGATCCTTGCGGTCAGATATGCGAAAAAACCCGTGAAAATCGCTTAATGTGGAAGTTTCCAGGAGGCGATAAACAGAGGGTTGCGTGAACTGCCAGTTTGCAGCACAATCACGCCCGTTGAGTGTGCGACGCGATCGTTTTTGAAGCGATTGTTCTCACCTTCAACCTAACCGATGCAAGGAGCGGTGGCTGAGTGGTCGAAAGCGCCGGTTTGCTAAATCGGTGAGCCGGGCAACCGGCTCCGCAGGTTCAAATCCTG
>NZGD01000077.1 GCA_002690925.1 Rhodopirellula sp. | reverse complement strand
TCGAAATGATGCTCGACACCGTGCGCGCAAACATGCAAAGTTTTGAACCTGAGTCGTCCGAGCGTTAAGCTGCCCCCTCATTTGCTGCCCGCACGCCATACTGGACATCTACTTCATACCTCGGACCAGATTACTGAGGCCTGACCATATCGACAGCACGGCAGATTCGATCTTTGGGGCAGTGCCCAACGCATCACCGACGCTTGGCAAAGCAAGCACCAAGAACAGACACAGCAAAAGGCCGCTGCAGATTAATCCGCAATGTCCCGCCCCACGAATGGGAGTTGACTTCCAGCGCGAGAAAAAAGGTCGAGAGTTGTTTTCAAGTCTGGTCAAATCGCGAAGTCTTCGCAAGCCTATCTGAACACTCCCTTCGTGAGCATTCAGGAACCACTCTCCCTCGACTTCAATTGTTGCCCCCGCATACTCGAGAACCCAAGCACGCGCCGCGGCAAGCTGCTCCACATCCTCAACCCTTAGCAACACCGTAAATCCATCAATCGACATTTCCTGCACAAGAGCATCTACTCGACATCGACGACTGCGTAACACCGCCGCGGCCTGATCTTCATGCACCCGGCATCGATAATAACGTGGTTTATGTATTTTAGTCATTCTGTCCGTCAATCCCGTTCACGCATTCGCAGCACTCTGTCGGGATCCGCATTGAACGCACCCGCTGCGCGTTTAAACCGGATGATGCAAACAGCTCCTTAAACCCTACCTCACAATTTGGTCTCAGGCGCAGAACCTGACGAGATTCGTACATGTACCACCGCACCAGTCTGAAATGTCACTGTGTCCCCGACCAAGAGCAGGTTCAACTTGCTTACTTCATGAAGACCGACATTCCACTCCGTTTGACTGACTTTCGGTATACCGAGCCGCTAAGGCTAAAAACGTGCTGAGTGGCCGTAAACTTGCGACAAGACAGCATTTGTAACTGGGCTAAATCAGTGCAAACCGTCTAGATGAAATCATGCACAATGAGCTGAGTACATGTTCTTACCTTCGCCTCAAACTACCCCTCAGTGTCGAGACAGATCCGTCACGTATTTGTCACTTGCCAGCATCCATAACGACTTACGAAAACTCCGCAAAGGCCTGCCTGATGGCCTTGTAACGCAACAGCAGGAAGTAGCTTTTACCTCCTCGCTGTTTCAGAGCAAATTACGAGACGATTGTGAGCCACCAAACTGAGGGAGGGACAACTCAGTTGCCAACCGTAGCTTGAAGCATCACTGAGAGAGGGACAATCCAGCGAAACCACGAACATCACTCTGGGTGGCGTCTGCAACCAAAACGCTTCATAAGCTGCTCTCTCCAGACTTGGACTCGCACCACCAGTTCTGCAATTGAGATAACACAGCACACCAAAGTGCCTCTTTTAAGTTTCTTTAGCCGGGAACACCATCCGCTGGCTGCCCCCGCCAAACCCGATTTCAGCGAGGGCATCACTGCTGACACCGCAAGAAACACTGACCGCTTTTCAACTACGAGTCTTCAAATACTGGACTCATTGTATTGCCAAATGGAGACACCGCGGAGTTCAAGGACCGCAAACACACACGAGTGCTACCTTTCAATTCCCATGCGCAACCCGACATTGTCATGATTTAACGTGATGGATGGCTGCGGTGGATATTTAGAGGATGTCTATGGATCGCGAATCGAGTATCGTTGTAGAATTCGAAGTTATTCATGAATTCGTTACGCCCAAGGTCAACTTAACTGGTGCCTGACAAGTACAGTCAATCTCCTGTCATACACTTTGGCAGTTGGCTCCGACCGTCCCCGTCGCTTAGGCTCACGGCACAAAAGTTCGGCTGTATCACAAAATCAGTCCATTAGCCGCAACGCTTCGCCAACAAACAATTCCAACCCGATGTCACCGAATCCAGATCGAAACCAACGCCGACGAGAAAGTCTTCGACCAGAGGGAGCGAATATCCGTAGTGGTCTTTACGACATTATCTTTGAGGCGGAAACCGCTGCGGGACGGGGCTTTGACATCGGCTTGCTGCTTGCAATCCTAGCCAGCATTACCATCGAATCATTGCAAACGGTCCCTGGTATTAGCCAACAACCGCAGCTTCTCCAATCATTCGACATTGCGGAGTGGGTTCTGACCATCCTTTTCACCATAGAGTATGTGCTCAGGCTGTATTGCGTACGAACCCCACTTAGGTACGTCTTTAGTTTCTGGGGCTTGATTGACCTTCTGAGCATCATGCCCTCGTACGTTACCTACTTCATCGGCACCTCATCACGTTCCTTCGTGATCATCAGAAGCGTGCGACTGCTCCGCGTCTTCCGAGTGTTGAAGCTCTGGCGAATGATGAACGAGGCCGATGAGCTTGCCTCAGCCATTTGGAAAGTGCGTGACAAAATCATCGTTTTCGTCGCGGTAGTTTTGGTAGCTGTCACCATCAGTGGCACATTGATGTACCACATTGAAACCTATTCGCAAGGAATCGTGGACGAACCCGTCAACGACCTGGCGCTTGTCTTGGACATCGATGCTGTCTCGATTGAAAAGATCATTGACCAGGATGAATATGTCGTCCTCAATAGCGGAACGACCCCGCTGGCGCTGAACAAGTTGCTCACCCCCTCTGAATATCTGGCAGCACAAGAGGAATACAATGACAACGCGTTTTTAGCCGACACCGGCCCAGATGCCATTCTGAAGATGGTAGGCGGTGTGAACCTCAATGAACTTGTTGACAAGCTGCAGGACAAAGTAGACACGGCGACGTCCTCCCAAATTCGTTCACAATTTCAACAGCAACTTGATGTCGTCACGTCGATCCGCGAGATTGCGAATCGCCCAGACAGCCAGTTCACTTCAATCCCGCAGGCGATGTACTGGGCAATCGTGACGATGACCACTGTTGGTTATGGAGATGTGGTGCCCAAAACGGCAGTAGGAAAAGTCATTTCAGCATTGCTGATTTTACTTGGATACAGCCTGATCATTGTTCCATCCACGTTCGTTAGCGCGGAGTTCATCCAGCAGCACCAAAGAGCAAATGAGCAAGCTCCCCCCTGCGAACAATGCAACGCAAACGGCCAGCGTGAAGACGCCGAATTCTGTTATCGCTGCGGAAAGCGTTTCCCAGCATAATCACCAAGCCGCGTGCTAGACAGAATGGTCGACCCTCATCAACGCCCATCAAGAAACACCTTGACCAGCGATTGAAGGCTGTTCGGGCAAGAGTTCCGCAACACTGCACGATGCCAACACTGATACCCGCTACTCGCTCTGAACCCGTCTAAGCCTGAGCATCCGCTATGTTCCAGCAAAGGTACTACGGTGTCACGGTTTTCATCATCAGGTCACAGTCCTGAATGCAAATCATGCTGCGGAGTATTGTGATGGCCCGATTCCCGGTGGCCAGAGAGGCCTCCGCATGTTTTCGTAACGGGGTCATTCGCCGCTGTAACTCAACACCGACCGACACTGATAGGGTTCCATCTTGCTTTCACCGGCCAAGTCAACCAAATGAATCAGAAACGCACAACCGACGATCTCAGCCCCGGCCTTTTCCAAAAGCCTGCAAC
The DNA here is from genome assembly GCA_002690925.1 of Rhodopirellula sp. GTDB lineage: Bacteria > Planctomycetota > Planctomycetia > Pirellulales > Pirellulaceae > Rubripirellula. The sequence goes on along the minus strand of NZGD01000077.1, from coordinate 26,082 downwards.
AAGCTTCCATTGTTCCACCCGTCGCGAGCAGATCATCGATCAATAGAACGCGTTGCCCCTTCTGCACTCCATCCACATGGATTTGCAACTCATCGCTGCCGTATTCCAAATCATAAGCATAGCTGTGTGCTTTGCATGGTAATTTTCCGGGCTTACGAATGGGCACAAACCCGACTCCCAATCGCAATGCCAACGGCGCCGCAAAAATAAAACCGCGTGCTTCCGCTGCGGCAAGCACATCGATGTCCTCACCCGCGAACAAGTCTGCTAATGCATCGGTCGCTGCCTCCAAAGCCGCAGCGTCTGCCAACAGAGGTGTGATGTCACGGAACATGATCCCAGGCTTAGGATAATCCGGTACATCACGGACATATTTCTTCAAGTCAACCATGGATACCTTCAGTGCATTCAACATCGAAAAGCGGAAGAAACTCGTTCATGCAAAATACAAACAGTAAAGCACATCTCCTAGTCGGGGAAGTAGCGGTCAGCCATAGGACGACCCCGAGCGTGCTTTTTTAACTTCCAAATGAGAATATCCTCCGATCCAACCGAATGAACAGAAAGCAAAGCCTTTGTCGGCCATCACACTCTTCCCATCTATTTAACTAGTTCAACGCTTCCCGAACTGATTTTCTGAAGTTTGCTCGCGGCACATCTGCAACTTAAAAATCCAGCTCGCTCACCCCGTTAAACCAATTCAGCGGGACAGACGAGCCCTTGCATTTGACTGCCGGCCGTGTTTTATCTGGCCAGCCCCGCAGGAACGACCTAACGGTTCGCGTCTCGTCGGGTAACAAGTTGCTACCGTCCACAACCCCACTGATGGCAAACGACAGTAAAAAACACAACCCACTGGCTCCTGAAGCTTGATTCCCCCCCGTCACAAATCAAGGTAACATGAGCCCCATGAAATTCACAAAAATGCACGGGGCGGGCAATGACTACGTCTACGTTGATTGCTTCAACCAGACGCCCCCAGATCAGCTTGCGGAATTGGCTCGCAAAATCTCCCACCGCCACTTTGGAGTTGGGGCAGATGGGTTGATTCTGATCCACCCAAGCGAAGCCGCCGACGCACGCATGCAAATGTTCAATGCGGATGGTAGTGAGTCAGAAATGTGCGGTAACGGCATCCGTTGTGTTGCCAAATACGTGCATGATCATGGCCTTGCTCGGAAACGGTCGCTTTCGATTGAAACTGGCGCGGGGATTCTGGCAATCGACCTACATTTGGGTGCTGATCAAAAAGTTTCGCAGGTTACCGTGGATATGGGAATTCCCGAGCTTGAAGCCCCCAAGATCCCCACCACACTTCTGAATACCGGGCACATAATCGATTTGGAAGTTGAGTTCGCTGGACTTCCCTTCAAAGCGACGTGTGTCTCGATGGGCAACCCTCACTGCATTGTTTTCCTTGATGAGGCAAGCGATGAGTTGGTCCTCGAGATCGGGCCGAAGATTGAGTGTGACCCACGCTTTCCAAACCGAACCAACATTGAGTTTGTGGAAGTTATCTCACCGACAGAAGTCCGACAGCGAACCTGGGAACGTGGCTCGGGGGAAACGTGGGCCTGCGGAACTGGTGCGTCGGCTGTGTGTGTAGCCGGTGTCTTAACCAAGCGAACCGAACGCCGTATTACCAATCACCTACTCGGTGGGGATCTCGTGCTTGAATGGAACGAATCCGACAATCACGTGATGATGACCGGTCCCGCGATCGAGGTATTCAGCGGAACATGGGAGTGCTGAACGCTGGCTGATTACTTCCAACCTCGGTTGCCCTTGATATTGCGGCAAAGCCCCAAGCCCAGCCCATTGAATCCCCACGTCTCACCTGAAACCTTACCCGCTCGCTCGGCGATCTATGAGACATGCCGAGCCCCCACTGATTGAAAGAATAAGCGTTGAGTTCTACTCCCCCACGACCGGTCTCAGTCAGTGAATTAACGGGCCATGTAAAAGCGATCCTTGAAGGCACCTTTCCATCCATTTGTGTCGAGGGCGAGATATCAGATCTCACCAGACCGCGTAGCGGACACATCTACTTCACTCTCAAAGATGAACACTCACAAATCAGGGGAGTGATCTGGCGCAGCACCGCCGCCCGGATGACCACGCAGTTAAAGGAGGGTCAATCCGTACTCTGTTTCGGCGATGTTGAAGTCTATGCTGCTCGAGGGTCCTACTCACTGGTTGTACGCAAGGTACAGACGCAGGGGCTGGGTCCATTACAGCAGGCGTTCCTGGAATTGAAACAGAAGCTAAACGCAGAAGGCTTATTCGCTGCAGAGCGAAAACGGGATTTACCACGTTTCCCGAAGCGTCTGGGCGTGGTTACCAGCCCCAGTGGTGCAGCGATCCGGGACTTCCTGAAGGCAGCCTCCCAACGCTGGCCCGGCGTTGAGATCCTGATCATTCCTACCCTTGTTCAAGGTCAAGGTGCGTCTGAGTCCATCGCCAAGGCAATCCACACCGCCCAAAAGATAAGCCCTACTCTTGACACCCTGGTTGTCACTCGCGGCGGCGGAAGCTTAGAGGACCTCTGGTGTTTCAACGAGGAGCCGGTGGTTCGTGCGATTGCCCAGTGCAAGATCCCAACGATCTCGGCCGTGGGACATGAAGTGGATATCACACTTTGTGACCTTGCCGCCGATGTGCGGGCGTTGACCCCGACCGATGGTGCAACCTGCGCGTTACCAGATCGGGACTTGATTGCAGGAAGCCTGACCGACTTGCGAGCGAGGCTGGACAGAACTGCCAGAAACGCGATCAACTCGCGGCAAAATCGACTCGATGCATTGCAAACACGTTCCATTCTCAAACGCCCACATGAGCTTGTGCAACGCAGGTTCCGTCAACTTGACGAACTCGACGCACGAGGTAGAAAGGCGATGTGGACTCGAATCGCACTGAACAAAGCCAAGCTCGGGAAAGCTGCAGCAACTCTCTCCGCTTTATCTCCTCTAAATGTTTTATCACGAGGCTACAGCGTTACCCTTGATTCGCAAGACAACACCATCCAAAATCCCGATCAAGTCAAACCCGGCGATGTAATCCGTAGCCGCGTGGAATACGGCGATATTGAATCGGTAGTCAAACAAGTGGTCACCTACGACGAGTGATCCCTCTCAAACGTAAATCAGACGCTCTGTCCTTGGAAAGCACATGAGATACATCACACATTTTCTGATTGGTTGCTTCGTCATAGTCACAGTTTCCGACACGATAAAAGCACAAGTCGGTTCCCAACCGTCTTTGGACCAAAGATCCGAATCATCCCAGCGGATGAGCAAGCCGGTGGGCGACCAACAATTGAACTTTCTGGTTCAAGAGCCATCCACGGCCCCACCCAAGGACGGCTGGCCTCTTCTTCTCTTTCTGCATGGCTATGGCGAGTGCGGTGACGATCTGGCTAAGGTCAGAAAACATGGACCTCCCAAACTGATCTCCCGCTTCGAAGAACTGAAAAACTGTGTGGTGATCTCCCCCCAATGTCCCAGTGATAGTTGGTGGCGCACCGAAACGCTCAAAGCACTCGTTGACGATATCCTTGAGAGACGAAATGACATTGACGAGGATCGTCTGTACGTAACAGGCCTTAGCATGGGCGGATATGGCATCTGGAGTTTTCTCTCGAGATACCCAGACTACTTCTCAGCAGCCATCCCGATTTGTGGCGGCGGGAATCCTTTCAACCTGCCAGCGAACCGTCCAGGACGCAAACGCGGCATCAAGAATGAATTTTCGCCCGATGGCCTACGAAAAGCGACCAACCTGCCAATCTGGACCTTCCATGGAAGCGACGATCATTCCGTGCCCCTGGCTGAAACCGCAATTCTGGTGCAAGCACTCCGTGATGCGGGTAACCAAAATTGCAAGTTCACAATCTATCAGGGTGCTGGACACGTCGCTGCATGGGAAAAGGCTTATAACAACCCTCACACATGGAAATGGCTGTTCGCCCAGTAATGCTATTGAGATAAATCAAAATCTCAGTCCCAGAACGCTCGTGTCAGATTTCTGTACCCGCTGGTCCAACAGACACCCCGCCTCAGTCTTACTCTATCTTCGGCGGGATTAAGGTGTTCCTCTCAACGCGTGTCTCTCCAGCGTTCGCTCCACCGACATCGCCACCCACAACAGCATCTCCTGCGTTTACGCTTGTCACTTGATTATCCGAAATCACACTCCCGGACTTCAGCTTTTGCAATTGAAATGCAACTCGATGAAACCCTGAAATTTGATTTTCTTGCGCCTGCACCTGCGCCTCTGTTGCGTGGAGCGCATGCCTCCATTGCGTGAATTGGTTGTCTCGCAAAATGACTTTGGAACCAGCCAGTGCCCAGACTCCAAAGTTGGGTGGGCCAACTGCTCGCATCCCCTTCCCAACGAATCGATTGCCGTCCAGCACGACATTTCCGGCCACACGCACGCCTGCGACTCCCTGACCTGAAATCCGGTTGTCACGGAAAACTGCGGACGCCCCTTTGAAGACCATCACAACCGGAGGCAGCCCGGCACTTCTTTCAAATTCATTCGATAGAAATGTAACCTTCCACCCGGGCTGCACACCCACGGCTACCTTATCGTTCTCGAGAATGCGATTACCGACTGCGACGCAAATGCCAGTTTCGCAAGTGTTGAAACCAAGGCCGGACAACTTATTGTGATGGCAGTGATTATTGATGAGCGTCGGGTTAGCGTTACCTTCCTGTCCTATCCCTGACATCTCGTTTTTGTAGCATTCATTCCCCACTATTGTTGGAGCGGCGTGTGACCGTGAACCAATACCCGCCATCTTATTTTGGTAGCAACGGTTACCTCGTATCATCGGAGATGCTTCTTCTTCGGAACCAATGCCCGCCATTCCATTTCCGTAACAGTCATTATCTTCTATCAGGGGCCGCGTTGCTTCACCGGTCCGGATTCCTATTCCCGCGCGCCGATTTCCAAAGCACCGATTACGTTTCACAATCGGACAGGAACCCTCACTAATTCCGATCCCCGCTCTGATATTATTCCAACATGTATTCTCAATGATCATGGGACTGGCGTTCTCATGTCCAATCCCGGCGTAGAAGTTTTCAAAGCACCTGTTGCCCGTTACCAAACCGCGTGCCTGGTCCATGAACCCGATACCGCCTCCCATATTTCGGTAGCAAACGTTATTCATAATCCTACAGCCGGCTGTTTCCTGCCCACGCACGGCAATACCTGTATACCCAATGTGATGCACCACATTATTGACCACAAGACAATCAACATCGTCAACAGATATCCCTGCGATGCCAGGCGCACCAATCAATGTGTGCTCCTGCTGATTTCCCGAGCTCTCGTAATTTTCCTCCCACCGCGGTGTATCAAACTTGCCGACATTGGTTACCGTGAATCCATCCAGCACGCTCCCACTTGCCATTTCAACACCGGGAAAGTTACTTGAATCACCGTCCCCATCGAGAATAGTCTTCTCGGCACGCTTGAGCCCCATCGCACCCGATTCTTCCCCGCCCACACTACGGACGGTCACGCCGGCAGCCAGCATCAGACGTTCTTTATAAGTGCCCTGCTGCACCAGCACGGAGTCTCCCGGGCTTGCCGCATTGATCGCACTCTGAATCGATTCAAATTCTTCCGGCACACGTAGTATTTTTCCATGACAGAATTGCGCGTGCGCAGTCGTCACCAAGACAATGAGCATTCCCCACACTCCAAGTCTTGCACAAAAGTCACGGCCAGCACGTGTGGTCATCCTTCTAAACTCAGCAAACACCCGCAAACTCCAAACGGTACAACCTGACTCAGCTTCCATCTAAACCCTCCGACCATCTTTTCGTAAACCTTACTTCTGCAAATCCTTTCAGCCGAATACCAACACCGTAGTCATCAAGTCGCTAGCACAATCTTGCGACTCTGATACGTACTTCCCTGTTGGAATCGTTAACTGGGCCAAAACGATATTCCCTCACCTCAACCTTGCGTGAGCGGGCCGCCCGCTCACGCGCAAATCAATTAGGGTTTTCGGTATTCCGAAGCGAGTTCATGATACCCCATCATGTAGGGCTGCGTTGAACCGCGCAGCGCACGTCTGTGTTAAGTTTTTATCCCGCTGTTTACATCTGCGGCGTGTCGGCCGCGACTGTCCGCCTGTACGTCAGCGTGTTATCGTTTTAGCTGATGGAAAATGAACACCCGCGGTGATCCTTATCCGCGTCAGTTTCACAACCGTTCAAGTCAACAGAAACAGACCCAAAGCGAGTTTCCTCCGTGAATCACACTACTACGCACCTGACACGTCCAATTCTGCCCCTCTCTCTCTTGGCGTTTCTGCTGTGTAGCGTCGCATCAGCTGAACGCCCGAACATTCTATTTTTGTTCTCAGACGATCACGCGATCAAGTCCATCTCGGCCTACGGAGGTTCACTGGCGGCAGTAGCTCCGACTCCCAATATCGATCGGATTGCAAAGGAGGGAGCCGTTTTCACAAATTCTTTTTGTGCCAATTCGATATGTGGCCCATCCCGAGCAACGATCCTGACTGGCAAACATAGCCACAAGAATGGGTTCATGCGAAATGGAAACACATTTGACCCCACACAATGGACGGTCGCCAAATCACTACAGAAAGGTGGTTACAACACGGCCGTAATCGGCAAATGGCATCTCAAAACGAATCCGGTGGGTTTCGATCACTGGGAAGTGTTTCCTGGCCAAGGCAGTTACTACAACCCAGTCTTCATTCAGATGGATGGAAGTAAAAAACGCTTCGAAGGTTATGCCACCGATCTGACCACTAAGAAAGCCATCGACTGGCTTGACCGACGCGATAACTCAAAGCCTTTCTTTTTGATGTGCCAACATAAAGCTCCCCACCGAACATTTGCCCCAGCACTACGGCATCTGGGTTCATTCGACGAAGTAGAAATCCCAGAACCAGCAACCCTGTTCGACAATTACTACAACCGGCACTCGTCTCTGGCATCAAACGAGATGGAAATCGATCGCCACTTTGACTGGGCGTACGATGCAAAAATCAGGAAGGATGAACGAGGCGCAGTCAAGCTTCCCAAACCTGATCGATATGGGACCCCCGAATACAACCGCATGACCCCGTTTCAGAAGAAAGAATGGGACGCCTATTTTTCACCACGAAATCAGCAATTCCTGAAAGAATATGCATCGGGAACCCTGAGCGACGAGGACATTGTTCGCTGGAAATACCGACGCTACATGCGAAATTATCTCAGCACAGTCAAAGCTGTTGACGAAAGCGTAGGGCAGATGCTCGATTATCTTGACAACAAGGGCCTCGCTGAGAACACCATCGTGATTTATTCGTCAGATCAAGGTTTCTTCCTTGGTGAACATGGGTGGTATGACAAACGCTGGATGTTCGAGGAATCGTTTCGGATGCCTTTTCTGATTCGCTGGCCGGGGAAAGTGCGTCCAGAATCACGGCCAGTGCAACTGATTCAAAACATCGATTATGCCCCTACTTTTCTAGACGCAGCTGAACTCGATGTTCCCAATGAGGTGCAAGGCACGTCACTGCTACCACTCTTCGAAAAGGGACCGAAGACTTGGCGAGACTCACTCTACTACGCTTACTACGAACTCGGGGAACATGCAGTACCACAACACTTCGGTGTCCGCACCGATACACATAAACTGATTTACTTTCCCAAGAGTGACGAATGGAACCTGTATGATTTGGCAGAGGATCCTCAAGAAATGAAAAGCGTTCACGCTGAAACCGGCTATCAAGCCATACGCAGTGCTTTGACCACGGAATTCAACCGATTGCGTGACGTATACGAGGCTCCACCGTTTGATGCGTCGAGAAGGTAGGTGTAGCAAACTCGTCCCAATGGGCAAACGCTGCTTCAACACGCGAAACCACGAACGCATTCCCCACCTGAAGGCGGGTCAAGCGTGAATCTATGCAGCAAATCCGGATAGCGGAAATACGCATTTTCCGCTCAGAGCAATCAGTCACCTCAACAGTCGGCGGCCTGCAACGAGTTGTGACAAGGAAAAGAAGACTGTACCGCGCGCAATGTCAAAGACTCAACGGCTCAAAGACTCAACGGCTCAAAGACTCAACGGCTCAAAGAACCAAACGCTCAAAGGCTGATCCCAACAAACTCGGAAACACGCTCAGACCATTGTTTGTCGCAGCGTTAACTGGCGTCATCGTTGATGGTAAATACTTCGCACTTGAAAGCCTTTGCGGTGCCATCATGCACAACGCTCATCAGACCCACGGACTCCTATTGGAACCATAAGATTTATCAGCAAACGCGGTTGAAGTATCTAGCACGAGCCGGCACTTTGAAATCTGCTATCGGGGGACTCAGGATTTCAGCAAGGATTTTCAGGTCATGATCGAGGCCGGCATAAGTTGACGGAAACCCCTGACCCAAGGTGCCTCCCGCAGATTCTAAGCCACCGATCGAAAAACCCGTGTTCACCCGACTGGAGGCTGTTGTTCAGTCACCGCGTTGACCTTATCCACCGCATTGATCTTATCCACCGCATTGATCTTATCCACCATGGGACCAAGCCTGGTGATTGCAACCGTTGAGACTTGCATATTACTCGCAACAGCTTGCACGGCGAACATTCGTGCTGCATCTTGCGTCCGCGTGCATTTCTGCGCCCTGTCTACTACGCGGGTTCAGGTCAAATCACACTGACGCAAAAACTGCCAGCCTTTCAATGCTGGCAGTTACGTCGAAAGTTCTTTCACTTGGCAACCAAAGCTTACTTCCAGCGATAGACCTTAAGAGCTTTCAAGTCTCGAACGATCACAAAGTCGTCTTGAATCGCAAGGTGTGCCCAAGAGTCATCGGCGACCTTCATACGGTCGTCTATCTCCAACGCGATGCTCGATGGAGTCACGAGAAGCAGCTCTCCGGAGTTGTCTAACGCCAAGATCTTCTGACCGTTGGTCGCCATGCTCCAGTACTTTCCAAACGGTGAGCTGGTCCAACGAATTTCTCCGTCCTCAGTGCCGAGTGCAGTAGCACGCTGATTTTTCTGGTGCAGGTAGATCGTATCGCCGATAAGAACGGGCGAAGACATGTACCCCTGACTTTTCTGACTCCATATTTCGTCAACGGACCAGCCACCATCGGCGGCCTTCGTGATTTCAAACAACTGTGCTTTGCCGCTATGAGCAGTATTGAAGATACGATCACCTTTGATGACCGGGGTAAGGATATTCATTCCTCGGAACGACTCGATTGGCTGCTGCCAAAGAAGTTTCCCGGAATCCAGATCCACACCGCACAGCGCTTGGCGAGTCTGAACGACCAGTTGTCGTTGGCCCGCCAACGTCGCGATTACCGGGCTGGAAAACGATCCACTGCTCATCATCCCTTTGGTATCTTCCAAGGATGACCACAGGACCTTGCCGTCAGCCATGGAAACTTTCACGAGTGCACCACCTGACTGTACGTAGGCCACGTCGCCATCGATCAATGGAGAACAGACTGCTCCGAACGCAGGTAGCGGCGAGCCTGTTTTGGAAGGAAAGTCGAGTCTCCACTTCTCATCACCCGTTTTCGTATCAAGACACACCAGAACATCCCGCATACCCAGAATCAACAGATTGTCACCCGATACGGCCGGAGTTGAACGAATCCAATCTCCGTTGGACGCCGCGAAGAATGGCACTGCCATCGCTCCGGGCCACTCTTTCTCCCAAACCAACTCGCCCGTCTTCAAATTGTAAGCGGTCACCTTCTCTGTCTTTTTGCCAATCGTCTCCGTGGTGAAAACGACGCCATCCTGCGTGATTGGCCCGCTATAACTCGGCTCGTGTGGCTTTTCCCAAACCAGTTCCATCCGACCATTCAGAGCCTCGGGCCATTCGCTTTCAATGAGCTGGCTATCGCGATTGGGGCCACGCCACTGATTCCAGTCAGCTGCGAGGGCATCTGCGGGCAAGACGGCCGAGAGTGCGAGCAAAGCACAGGAGAAAGAAGTAAAACGCATCGAATTTCCTCAGATAAGGAGTTTTGTGAAGTGATTTATGATTGTAGTGCATGGGAAAGCCCCTGCCCCAGTCGCGAGCCATTGCTCGGCACGCAGAACTTTTGGGAGGTTGGGAACGTCGCATCAAGTTCATCCCGATGCTTTCGAAACCAGGACGCCACTAATTGCAACGTATGCGGATGCTCACCATGGCCCCTTGCTAACCGTTCTGACGTTACTGCTGTCCAATGGGAGATTCTTTCCCTGAGTGCGTCGTACTCTTGCTGGTTTCTGGGAGCTGCCACGACATCAGCAATCTCGCCACAGTGAATCAGATACCACGCCCCACACCCATCGTAGCCAGGTACCGCATAGATAAACGTATATCGCCGTCGTGCCCGAGCAAGCATCACGAGCTTACGATCGATGTACTGAAGAGATTTACTCGTTTCATGTGCCCGACCCGCAAGCTCATACTGCCGGTTCGCAATTGCCTTTTTCATCTGCTCTTGAATTGCCAGCAACGGTTCATGATTGAACCCATCCAGAAAACTCTCTGCTGCAGACACCAATGCGTCATACTCGCTGCGTGTGCAAGCGGCGGCACAGGGTCCAGCACACGTTCCCACCTCGAGCCGCAGGCAACCTGGTCGATGCTCCAGGTCAAACAACTGCAGTTGCTCGGCAAAATGAAACACCTGCTTTTCACTGCAGTCTCTGAGACGAAACACCTTATTAAGACAATCAACAGCCCGCCGCATCCTCGCAGCTCCAAAAAATGGCCCTTCAACCCCGATACAGGCAGGTGGAGGAACCGCAGCCAGAAAAAAGTACGCGGGACTTCGCCCAAGGCACAAATACACTGGCCGCTGCCGCTGTGGAACACCTTGGACATTCCAGCGAGGCGTTAACTTGCGAATCAAATACTGTTCGCGAACAAGCGCTGCGAATTCACTGGGCTGTGTCTCCCACTGGATCGCCCGAGCATTTTCGATAATGCGTCCTCCCTTTTCACGGGCATTTGACGCTGCAAAATAGCTTAACAGCCGAGAGCGTAACGACTTACTCTTACCGACATAGATCAAGCATCCTCTGCGATCCAACATCCCGTAGACGCCAGGGACCCGAGGGCAAGACTCCATCACCCGCTTTTTCAATTCCTCAGCGTTGCAACCACCCACCACCTCAATCGGACGTGGCTTGTGAGGATTGAACGGATCACCCCCAAATCCAATGTCAGGTTCCGCCCGCAACATCTCATCCATTGTTCCCGTCCTTGAAACGATTTCCCGGGCCTATCCGACGATGGCTTTTCATCTTCACTACGTGCAGCTTCTCGTACAGACGGAACGCTGCACATAATTCGCTTAGTCTCGACAGTCGCTAGTTCTGGGTTTTGATTCGTCAAACTCGAATTTCCGGTCATTGTCTGCAATGTGGTTGGCACGCTGCATCCTTCGAACACAGACAAACTCTTGTGAGCAGCTCAAAAGGTCACGCCGGCTACTGGGTAACTTGACGTCTGAGCAACCGAAAAATGACAAGCTACCACGGCTGGTCAATCTAACAGCTCATCAATTTTTGCCGCCAAGATAAAATCGTTCTCACTAAGCCCACCGATCGCATGCGTCGTCAGATCGATTTTCAGCTGTCGGTATCCCGTGATATGCAGATCAGGGTGATGACCATCTGACTCGGCGAGCTCCGCGACCTGATTGACGATCCCCATCACTTCTACGAAGTTCTTGCAGACGAACTTGCGCGATACCCATTTAGCATCCTCAGACAGTTTCCATTGGGGTGTTGTAGTGAGGTAGCTCGCTGCCTGGGCAGGCTCGATCACCGAAACACCGCCTTCACAAGGCAAGCATTTTTTCTGTCTCAACGATTCGGTAGTTGGTTCAGTCACGCAAATAGATCCTAGTAAAGCGGGTTATAGAAATCATCAACATGAGTGGAATTCACCCTCATTGCCCAATCTGGTCAGCCAGTTCGTCGGCGTTGTAAATCGCCCGCAGTGACTCAATGATACCAACCCCAGCCACACTGACCGCTCTTCCTTGTTCATCGCTGTAGAGATAATCACTGGTCAAACTTTGTATATTCCCATCAAAGATCAACCCAACCAATTCTCCCTCGCGATTGACTACTGGTGAACCACTATTTCCCCCGATGATATCGGCAGTGCAGACAAAGTTCAGCTGCGTTTGAAGGTTCACTTTTGACTCAGCGTCCAGCCATGACTTGGGCAGATCGAAATCTTGTTGGCCGTCATGATCCAGAGCGTGTTGGTAGGCCCCAGCGAAGTCGGTGGTTGCGGGAATTTTCTTGCCATCTTCAAGGTACCCCTTAACTTCACCGAACGCCAAACGCAGCGTAAACGTTGCGTCAGGATACCCCCCCGTCCCTTCAATCGCGGTCACAGCTTCACTGACTCGCGCATACGCCTGTCGTTCGCTTTCGGTGATTCGTTCATTTTCACTTCTAAGTCGTCGATATTCTTCTTCCACCGCTCGGGCCAACCCAATCATTGGATCGGTACTCTCTAAAATGGCCTGACTGCCACCGTCCACCAATTTCTTTCGCTCTGCAACCGCGCCCAGCTTGGTTCCGTTGACCAGTTCCGCAGCACGTTCCCGCGGACTCTTGCCCGCAAGCACCTGAATCACCAAGGCGTCATCAGCACCCTGGGTTTCAATGAAACGGGATAATTCATCGGCCAATTTCACTTGTTCCAGATCATCATAAACAGGAGCAGTACTCAGCAACGACTGCAGCAATGAGTCACGTGCCGCGTCGGTGTATCCACGCAAACGCTGCTCATTTGGTTTTTGATCTTCCGCCGCCAGCAGGACGAGTTGCAAAGCGTACCCAAACAGACTGCTGCGAAAGCTGACGGTTTTACCCAACATTTTTGCTTTCTGTTGTTGAATCGCTGCAATCTCGGGCCATGCCTCCGCCAGAGCCCCCGCGGTTGGATCCTTTGCGACTGCCGCCAACAAAGCATTCTCGCGTTCCTGTTTGTTTTGAAATGTCAGGGGATTCTGCAAACCTGCCAGCATGCCGGTGTACGCCTTGCGTGAATTCTGAATGCCAAACAACTCATCGCGAGCGCGCCGTGATGCCTCTTGTCCCTCCAAACTGAACTGCTGCATCAAAACCTCTTTGCGTCGCAAGTAGTCAAGCAGGTAAGGGATTCGCGAGTCACGTAAGTACTTGAGCGCCGCAACTGTGAAAATTCGTTGCGTGCGTCCCGGGTTTCCGCTTACAAAAACCAGTTCCCCTGATTTCAGCGGATTGGAGCTCCACTTCAAAAAGTTCTTCAATTTTGCCGGCTTACCATCTTCATAAACTCGCATGATGGTCGCATCGAGGTTGTAACGCGGATACTCGAAGTTATCAGCGTCTCCACCAAAGAACGCAGCCGCTGTCTCAGGTGCCCACACCAAACGCACATCCGTGTACTTCTTGTAGCGGTAAAGATGATACTTTGCGCCACCAAATAATGTGACAACATCACTCCGATAACCTGTCGCCTCAAGTGACTCCTTTTCAATCGTAGCGATCACCGCTCGGCGTTGTTTTGCTGATTCTGCCGGACCCGCGTCCGCGTCAACAGCCTGCTCAACACGCGATGTAACGTCTTCAATGGAAACCAGCTGATTCAGTTCCAAGTCGGGAGCCTGCAGTTCCTGATCCATCGACTTAGCCAAGTAGCCATCATCAATCAGATTGCGTTCTGGGGTGCTTAGTTTATGCAACGTATCGCTCGCGACATGATGATTGGTTAATACCAAACCATTGCTTGAAATGAACGAGCCTGATCCGCCACTATTGAAACGTACCGAGCTGAGTCGAAGATGATTTGCCCACGCCTCAGTTGCCTCAAAACCATACCGCTCCTGCAGTGCCTTGCCCGGCAAGTCATTAAACAAGTACATCCCCTCATCACCCTGTAACCGGGGTGATGAGTAAAGAAAAGCGAATTGCAACATCAGCAGAGAAACCAGTTGGAATTTCATTTGTCTTGAAACCAAATCGGGGAGTCGAAACCAAGAAGGTTTGATAGCAAACAGTGCAGGCAGCATCGGCTGCTTCACACATACGCTAGTTTTAACGTTGTGACAGTTTTTTTACAGTGCCTTGTCACCTTGAAATAAGAAAACAATTCCCACTGCAACGCATGCAAAAACTCAGTAGCGGGTGAGTTTTCAAGTCATTTAGACAAACTGAAGACTGTAAAACGGTCTGGTAGTACTCGAATCGAGCCGCTTAAACTCAGAGGCGAAACAGCCCAGCCTCCGCGCGAAGGATCGCAACGATGTCGAATGATGCTGCCCCCAGAATCCTCATCTGCCGCATGAATTCACTCGGGGACACCGTTCTGACCATGCCAATTGCATGTGCTCTGCGGGAGCATTTTCCTCAAGCCCATCTGGTTTGGGTGGTCGAGGAGAACTCAGCAGCACTCATTCGACACCACAGGGCACTCGATGATGTGATCCAACTCAAACATCGTTGGTCTGTCTCATTGAGCAGCATCCGAACAACAGCACGGATGCTTCGAACCCACCGCTTTGACGTGATGGTTGATTGCGAGGGAACCGCTCGCGCAGCATTGCTTGGTTGGCTTGCGGCAATCCGTCAACGCATTGGTTTTTCAAAGCGTCACAGCACCCTTTTGAATCGCTGCTTCAATAACGAACAAGTGACGCCTGTCTTTGACCACCTGACGGATCGCTCACTGGAGCTTCTGATTCCGCTCGGAATACATTCGCCCAAAGTTCGCTGGCACCTGCCCATCCCGGCCACGGCCCGCGTTTGGGCGACATCGTGGATCCGGAACAGTCCCATTCCGAAACTGGCGATTCTCAATCCAGGAAACGAACTCAACTCAAAGCGTTGGGATCCCAGGAACTTTGCAAAACTTGCATGTCACCTTCGCGCGGCCTACCACTACCGCAGCATTATCTACTGGAGTACCGAGGAGGAACGAGCGTTTGGGAACCGCATTGTTGAACAATCAGACAACTCTGCGAGTCTTGCACCGCACACTGACCTGCAACATTTAGCCGCCTTGCTGGAACAGTCAGACCTGCTGATAAGCGGAGGCACCGAGCCATTGCATATCGCCGTTGCCTTGGGCACTCCGACCATCAATCTCCATGCAACCACGACCAATCGAATGTGTGACACATACCGCCAGCTAACGTTACAGCCACCCGGTGATCATGGAAGGTCAGCTCAGGTCCGTGGTCTCCGCCTGCGGACAGGCAGCAATCGAAAAACACTCACATCGCTTGCCATCTCGTTCGAACAAGTGTGCGATGCTGTGGCCGAAATCGATTCGAAACAGCGTCTGCTCAGTGCAAGTTAACGCCACCGGGCAAGTGATGCATCAACTTCTATCAAGAAAAGCATCCACATCGGCATCACTTGGCATTCTCCAATCACCCCGAGGTGAAAGGCTGACAGATCCCACCTTTGGCCCGTCAGGTACACAGTTACGTTTAAACTGACTCGCAAAGAACCGACCGATAAATTTTTCAAAAGTGGCCAAGATCACTTCAGCTGAGTAGTCGCGAGTGAAGGTTGCGTGTGAGGCCAAGTAAAGAATCTTCTCTTGGCTGAATCCGTTGCGGACAAAGTGAAACAGAAAGAAGTCGTGTAACTCGTAATCCCCAATTTCAGCCTCGGTACTTTGTTGTATTGAGCCGTCCGCTGCTGGCGGAAGCAGTTCCGGGGATATGGGTGTATCAGCTACACGATGAAGAAGCTCTTTCAATTGTCCTCCAAAATAATGCTCCGCGGCATAGCGCACGAGGAATTTCACCAGTGTTTTTGGAATCGCCGTATTCACGTTATACATAGAAATATGGTCGGCATTGTAGGTACACCACCCCAATGCTTGTTCACTCAGATCGCCGGTCCCAAGCACGAAGCCACGGCTCATCAACAGCATGGTCCGCACGCGGGCCTGAACATTCTCAAATGTCAGGTCAGGAGTACCAGAAGGAACTTCACCCAACCGTTGCTGCAAGCCTGCTACAGTTGTCTCCCCGTTGATTTTGATTCCAAGCGGGTCGTGCCCGAGGGAAAGAAAAGTGTCCAAACACAATTCGCGAATATCAATGCACTCACTTGTAATGCCCGTAACCGCGATCAACTGATCTGCGCTTTGCCTCGTATGCTCCGTGGTCCCGAATCCCGGCATCGTGATCCCGCAAACGTCAGTTCGGGGCCTACCCGCGACATCACAAGCTCGGATTGCCACCAGTAGCGCAAGAGTACTGTCGAGCCCCCCAGAGATTCCGATTGACAATTTCGTCGCTGCAGGCAACCGAGACAGCCGTTTAACGAGACCAGCAATCTGGATTGAAAATATTTCACTACACCGATCCGCCAGTTCCCGCTCTCCCGATGGTACGAACGGCTGCCCATCGACCGATCGTTTCAGTTCGGAACGCAGCGTCGGTTCGGGCGTCTTTTCCGGATTGCAATCAACGGTTCGGAAATCTTGCTGCTGTGTCCTCCCATCACCAAACGAACCAGTGACCTGCCGATCATGTTCCAAACGCTGCAAATCAACATCGCAACTAACGCTTGTGGACGGTACAACCACCGGATCAATCCCATCACCGATGCGACGCGACTCACCCAGCATCGATCCATTCTCGGCAATCAAGCAGTGGCCTCCAAAGACCAGATCCGAGGTCGATTCTCCGGAGCCGGCTGATGCGTACGCATACGCAGCCAAGCATCTGCCCGATTGACTTCGAACGAGATCCCTTCGCCAATCCGCCTTACCAATCGTCTCATTACTCGCCGACAAATTGACCAATACATTCGCCCCGGCAAGTGCAGCGTGACTGCTCGGAGGAATCGGCATCCAAAGGTCCTCGCAAATCTCAATTCCGATCGTTGCTTTCCCCCGCGAGAATAACAAGTCAGTACCAAAAGGAATCGCCTGCCCCAGCAGGTCGATAAATTGCGGATCAGTTGTAGCTGCAGCGCGGAAATGTCGTTGCTCGTAAAACTCCCGATAATTCGGCAAAAAGCTCTTGGGAACAACGCCGTGAATCCGTCCCTCGGCAACCAGCACAGCGCAATTCATCAAAGCGTTTTGGACAGACAAAGGCATCCCCACAACCACCATGGCTCCGTGACCTGTTGTGTGAGTGACGATTCTCTGTAGCGCGTCCAAACACCCGCTCAACAAACCCTCGGTCGCAAACAAATCTCCACAGGTGTAACCCGAGATCCCAAGTTCGGGCAGCACGACCAAATCAGCATCTGTCGCATCGACCATCCGCATCAAAGCCTGCGCATTCTCTGACGGATTGGCGACGGACAACTCGGGCGCCGCAGCGGTGATTCGAAAGATGCCGTGGGTGTACACTGAAACGGAAATTGAGATGGGAGAAAAAATGGTAGAGGATCAAATGAACGCATTAGCTTCGCGTTGACACCGCGTTTTGCGATCCCACTGGGATCGCAAAGAAGTACGCCGGCCCCCGAGAGGTGGTGAATCGGGAATCCTTCGGATGCCTAAGCGGTTCCCTGATTTGCCACCCAACGAAACTATTGATGTTGTTCCAGTATACCCGAGCAATGTCTCACTGAAGGCATTTCCCCACCGATAGAGCTCGTTAAGCCATGGTTCGTTGAATTCTCGCCTTCCCGATCCGATCTCCGTCGTGATCTTCAGGCGGATATTCGATACATCCATCCCAGCCCCTTCAGAATTTCAAAACCCCTCATGTCGCCGATCACCCCGCAACTCTTTGACTTCTTAGCTGACCTGTCGGAAAACAACCGCAGAGATTGGTTCAAGGCAAACAAGGGACGATACGATAACGAAGTGCTAAATCCAGCAGTTGAACTGGTCAGCCAATTAGTGAAACCCCTTGGCAAACTTGCGCCCATGCTAGTTGCGTCTCCCAAACGTCATGGCGGATCGGTCATGCGCATTTACAAAGACACACGTTTCTCGCGTGATAAAACGCCCTACAAAACAAGTGTCGGAATCTCATTTCGTCACGAGTTGGACGGCACGATCCACGCTCCTTGCATTTATCTTCATTTGGACCCGTATGCATCATTTCTTGGCGTTGGTTGTTGGCGTCCTGAACGATCATCCCTCGCTGCGATCAGGTCAGCCATCAAAGAGCAAGCCCCTGAATGGAAGCGTATCGTGTCCGCAAAGCGTTTTCGCGAGCACTACGAGTTGGCGGGCGACTCTTTGAAGACAGCGCCTCGAGGAATTCCCCGTGATCATCCACAAATTCATGACTTAAGGCGAATTGATTTTATCGGCACTGCTCCCCTCGAAAGGTCAGAAGTTTGCGACGCTAACTTCATCCGCAACCTGCAAGTCCAAATGAAGGCCGCCAAGCCGTTCATGACGTTCTTGTGTGACGCGTTGGATGTGCCGTATTGAGATCGCAAGCCTGAGAGCACTTTCGTCTTTGCGAGGCAGTGCGTCTCAGTGAGCATCCTGCTGACGAATCGATTGCGTGTGAAAGGTTGCGAGGGAAAGACTGCGACGGAAAGACTAAGTTTGCAAGGCTGCGGCTGAAGCACTGCGATCGCCTGTGCTGAGCAGCGTCCTGCGGACGCTCTTGCGAGTCAGCGTCCTCGAGATCACCTCACAGCGATCTGTCGGGCAGCATTTCATCCAACCGTTTCAAACGCGCTGGCAGTGGAGCGGTGCTATCAGCTTGCACAGCCCACCACTGTGACACTGTCGCCGCAACCTCCTCATCGGCAAAGTGCCACAATTTCATGGCTTCGTTCATGGGAAGTTCTTCGCCGCGAAGAAGCTCTAGTTCCCTTCCAGCATTGAGAACGAGCGGAACCGACACGAGCGACCAAGGCCGCATCAAACTTAACTCTCCGGAGGTTCCTCTGGCGTAGTTATCGATCGCCATACTGGTAACCAGCCACGCGACTCTCAACACTTCGGGAACACGCGGGTCGACGTCTGTTAACATGGCCTCCAACCACAGCCGCGCGCCGCTGGCATCGTACCCGCCATCTCCACCGCGCATCGGCTGAACCATCAGGGCTGTTACTTGGGGCATCCACCAATCCGCCGGCGGTCTATCGCCCCAAATTTGTTTCCCCACTTGGTTCAACAAACCTGGCCCGTACGTTTCCCAACGTTCCCTGAGTGGTCGCGCCCGCAAATCGAGCTGCTCAGCGAGCTTGGGGTAACGGTTGGTGAAAGCGAGGCGGGCATCGCCTAATCTGTTCGCGACTGCTTTGGATGTCTGCTCCACCTGCATTTCGTTAGCACCTGCTGCCAGGAGCGCCACCCCGCAAGCTTGTTCCATTGGCACATCAGAAAGAACTTGCAACAGGTACTGCTGCCAGAACTGACCTACATCAACTGAGGCCGAAAACAAACGATTATTCGCTTCCGTTACCGGTTGGATCAGCGTCTGTTCGGTTTTCGGATCATTGCACGGGGCGCGAGTAGCAACCAGGTACGCGGCGTGCGCAGCGCTAAGTTCTGGATGTGCGACCCACTGAATCTTTGTGTTCCCTGCCAAGCTATCATCCCTCACAGGTGTGAGCATTGATCCAAAATCGACAGCAAAAACCGCCGCAAATAACGTATTTTCTCATTTCTTCCCCACTAAATCTCCAACTAATTTGGCATACATCTCAGCTTGGCACTCAGATCGTGAACATCTACGGAAACATAGTAGCCCAGCAAGGTCTTTGGGTCACTGTGTCTGGTCAATGAAATTACCTTGCTAACAGGCAGCTTGTTGATCACGTTGGCCGCAAACATGCTTCTTTGGTCGTGGAGTGATACACGTGAATTGGCTTGCCGCTCTTAACTAACTTGGTGACGATCTCAGCCACCTTACCGACATCACAGATAACTCGCATGAGATCCTGCTGGGTCATAGATTTCTCATACGAGACATAGCTGATGAGAATCGTCCAGAAACTGACTATCGGTGTTCCTGTCTCTCGCAGGGATTTCAAACGGAAGGCAGGAGGTGCCGTCGATGCCAAGATGATCTAGCAAGTGGTGGCCTAGCGTCAAGGAAGCCGGCTACCTCAAAATTTTCATGGGCCCCAAGGGCGGCGACGTTTGCAAGCGGCTCGAATTACCAATACTCAGGTTAGGTGGTTACCCACGCTTAGGAGAGGTCCTGAGCTACGTTTTGTTGCCTCGCACGAAGTATTATGGGTATCCCATTCTTCAACATAAAAAATATGATCACCAATCCCAAAAGTGTGGACAGGGACATAAAAAGGATCCAAAAATAATTTTTTATTGTAAAAGTGATCCCCGGTTCAAGAACACATACACTCGGCGACTCGGGTGAATAATAAACCTGAACCCTTTTCCCAACAGGATAACGATCTATCGTTGTTCGCGCCTTGTCTTCTGAACTTGAACGCCACGGCATTCCAAAATAGATTCTGACCCACTCATCTTTTTGAGATCAACCGTGTAGTCATATGTCACGTCAGGAACGTAATAAGTTCCAACTTCATCGCTCGTGACAGGCCTAACCGCAGAGATTGTGATCACACCAGTAGCTTGTGGCCACTCAACACTCTTTTTAGACATGTTTAACTCTGGAAGTAGCCAACTGAAAATCACCAGTAGTGACACAACGACAAAAAACAGCCCAAATGAACATCCAAAACAGACGACCTGTGTCCATTGTTTAGCCGTCAACTCCTTGGCTTGATTTTTCTGGGCATGTCTTATCCTCATCAGAAGACTTCCTGAGCGGGGCATTTTTCCGTACTAAACACCTAGTGAATGCACGCCAGAAAACTTGATTCAGCCTAACAGAAAACGAAGCAGTCCCCACTAAAAACTCGACCTGCGTTGCCACCAGCGGATGTTTCGCAAAAAGACTGTCTTCTATCGTTACCCACAAGAAAATGCAGACTGAATGCCAATTAGCTTCTGTCTGGGTTCTGGTCAGATGTTGCCGAAATATGATCGTTGATCCAGCTCTCCAGTTCCTCAAAATCAACTGGAGGCAAGACGTTCAGATCAGGCCGAAGTTTCTTGGCCTCGTGCAAATAAATATGCTGTATTTCTGATTGTTCTTTGTTCGTATTCCAATGAAGCATCATCCTAATACAGAAAGGCAATGAGTCAGGCACTGACAATTCGTAAGCACACAATAAGGGAACCTCAAGCCATCCCAATTGCCTAGCCGCCAGGGCGGGAAATTCCGCAGTCAGATCATGTGTGACAGTAAACATTACACTGGCGACATCCGTCGCTTCGATCTCATTTCGACGGATCATCAAAGCCAGCATCTGCCGTGTCGCCCGGAGGATCTGATCGCGATCGTCGGACTCAACAGTGGTGGCACCACGAACTCCACGACAAACGGTCATTCCATGCTCACTAATTATTAAATAAAACGGATGACGAAATGGACGGCCGTCACGTAGACGGAATCACGGCAACACAACTATAGATCCACGTCCCGAAAGCCGATAATCGGGTCAGTTCCAAAATTACGCAACCCGCCTTCGCTGAGAATCGCCAGATGCCACCCGAACGTAGCAGCCATCAGGAAAAGATTATCAAGAACTATTATCGCAATCGAGATGCGATAGGTCTACAGAAAGCTCAGGAGGCGATCACCGAGCTGTACCTCAGCGAGGGGAAAAAGCGGGCAACTGTATGGAAACGGCTTGCAAGCCACTTGGAGAAAGTCGGTCTACCTGCCGATCAAATCGAGCACTTGCGAGAAAAAGATGATCCTGAACTGGTAGCAAATATTCTCGAAAAATTTGTTTGAAAAATAACGTTTTCAGCATGAATCGAGTCAGCGCTCCACTCCAAGCCTTGATGGTACCGGGTTGGTGAGTCCCAAATTGCTCATTAACCAACGTGGCAGCGACGCTCAAATGCCGCGCAATTGAGTGGTTCACCAGTGCGCAAATGCAAATGCTGAACCGCCCGAGGGCACCAAACTAACGGCCCGGTGGCGGTATTCCCGGTGGCGGTATTCACTGTTCAGCGTCTCAGCCGCCATACTCTCTGCAGCTCGTTTCGCAGCCACTCGCCGGAAAAAAAGGCTTGACGATTGAAAAAATCGCCCAGGAAAGCGGGTGCTTCTGGCTTCAGCTCTCCCAGTTACGCTGCCCTATCCGCTGCAGGTTGAGCCTGTAGGGGACCTTGCCAAGTGGAGCGAATTCCCAGCCAACCTACTTAATCCAGACCACGATAAAGCGTTTTGTTTGGAGTCGAGACAACAGCCTGATCGATTGACCAGGGCTACCAAAAACCATCCAGATGGTGAAAACAGGCTGTTTTACAGCCAGCCACGAGCAAGTTCTGCACCGCTTCTTTCCCCCGAATCCAATCGTAGGCTTTGTTGCCTTCCCAGAAACCCTGAAACAACGAGCCGCGGCCCCACCCCCAGCCAAACCTTCGACGTCCCACTGCAATTAGCCCCGAATCACACTCAGAATTACGCAGAGTTGTGCGAACAAAGTGATTTTGGCGGTCCCCCCTACCAGCGGCAGGCTTTCCAGCCAGTCTCTGCACCTCTATCATTACAGGGAAATATGTTGTTCGCTCGTTTGCAAAGGCATCCTCATGATAACGATCCTAGGTGACTTGACCCATCAGCCAAGTTTGCTCGGGCACACCTCTGCCTACGAAACTTTGGCCACAAACGGCGCTGTGCTGTTGGGACAGAAAGAATCCGGGATGAATCCCATTTTGATAGGCATATTGGGCGTCGTCGGTTTCCTCGGGATCATCGTTTTATTCTTCATAGCGAGATACTGGAAACTCTGGTTTCAGGCATATATGTCAGCGGCAGACATTCAGTTGCACAGTCTGATTCGAATGCATTTCACCAAGGTCAATCCCAATGTGGTGGTTCAAGCCAAGGTGATGTCTGCCCAAGCTGAGCTCGACACCAATCGCGAAACGGGGATCAGTACGCGGCGTCTGGAAGCTCATTATTTGGCTGGCGGCAACGTAATGAATGTCATTCATGCGATCATTGCAGCCCACCGCGCTGAAATCCCTCTCGACTTCGATCAGGCGGCAGCGATTGATCTTGCCGGAAGAGATGTTTTGGATGCAGTTCAAACGAGCGTTTATCCGAAGGTGATCGACTGCCCAGACCCCAGTCGAAGTGGCAAGACGACGCTTAGTGCGATCACGAAGAACGGGATTGAGCTTCGCGTTCGAGCTCGAGTGACCGTCCGCACCAACATCGCGCAGTTGATTGGTGGTGCCACGGAAGACACGATCATTGCACGCGTCGGCGAAGCGATCATCAGTTCGATCGGTTCAGCAGACACGCACTTCAATGTTCTGGAAAACCCCGACATGATCACGCGAGTGGTTCTGTCACGTGGACTCGACGCACAAACAGCATTTGAGATTGTCTCGATTGATATCGCGGATATTGACGTGGGTGAAAATATTGGTGCTCGCTTGCAAAGCGATCAAGCCGAAGCAGACACACGAGTTGCACGTGCACAGGCGGAGCGCAGACGTGCCGAAGCCATCGCAGAGGAGCAACAAATGAAGGCAAGGGTTGCCGAAAACCGATCTCAATTTGTGCTTTCCGAGGCTGAAGTCCCCAAGGCCATGGCAGAGGCATTCAAGGCCGGCCGCATTGAAGCGGGGTGATCGAAGTTTGTGGAACGTTCGAAAGCTGCAAAGCGGGTACGCATAACGTTTTCTAACACGACATCTGCTGCCCTGCACCCACTCTCAACGGCCCTGCATTGCCGGATCCGGAGACGCTTCAGCGTCATTTGTAGATAACGAACCGCGTTGGCTGAAAGTCGCGTTGTCAGCTCTCTGCCAACGCCAGACCAAGGCAGTACTTGCAATGTGTCACTTCATTGGTATCACTGTCGCGGCAAGCACAAGGCGAAGACCTTGTGAACCTTCATGAACCAGGATGCTGCAGCTTTCATGCTCGCCACCACCACTTGAGCGGGGCCGGCCCCGATTTGCGGGTTTCTGCCTGTAAGCTACCTTGCGTTTCCCTGCATTCCGACTGTCCTACCCCGATGTTTCGTAACTCAAATGTTTCGTAACTCAAACAAGCTTATTCCCACACCGAAGTGCGACCAGTGGTACGAAAATCTTATCGCGTGAACTTTCCCGGCGGGAATGGATATCGACTCGCCGGCATCGTCGATCGCCCTGATCCCAATCAGCGGGATGGTCGTGAGCAACAAACACCGATTGTCGTATTTAGTCATTGCTTTACCTGCAATAAAGACTTGAAAGCGATCGTACGCATCTCTCGAGCTTTATCCGAGCATGGCATCGCCGTGCTGCGTTATGACATGACAGGCCTGGGAGGCAGCGACGGTGATTTTTCGAAAACCAACTTCACCACGAATCAAGCAGACCTGTCGGCAGCAATACGATTTGCGGAAATAGAACTTGGCCCGGTGACATCATTGATGGGACACAGTTTCGGTGGTGCGGTCTCGCTTGCCCACGCAGGACAAGCCCCAGCCACTGAAGAACTCAAAGCTGTCATCACCTTGGCTGCTCCCAGCGACACCAAACATTTAGCGGAGTTATTGTCGCAGCGTGATCCAGAAATCGAAAAACTCGGACGCGGGAGTGTCACAATCGGTGGAGTCCGATGGGAAATAGAAAAACAGATGTTGGCGGACTTTCGTGCCCACGACTTGCCCTCACTGATCCCGGGAATCAGTGCCGCGACGCTCCTGTTCCATTCTCCCCAAGATGAGACTGTCAATTTCGATCATGCCTTGAGAATCATGGGACTGATCCAGAACTCCCCCGGGTCCCCACAGATTCCCAGCCTGATCGCCCTCCCAAATGCGGATCACTTACTCATCAAGGCGCCAGAAGACCTGAAATTTGTTGCCGACGCGGCAGCGGCGTTCTTGCACCGTTACGCAAGCCCATCGTGAAGGTTCTACGTGTCACGAATCACGCTCACAAGCAAGCACAATAACGCGTGACAAACCGCACTTGTCTGCAGATTAAGCCGAGATGACACGCTACGTTGCCCAACGTGACACCAACCCCCGTGCACTGAGCCTGTTTCACGCTCCCGCGGAGACAATTCGTTAGGCGATGCGACTATCCGTTCTTGTTTGCTATTCGCCGACCTATCCATCTGCCCGTTTGCCAAGCACCCGGTAAACCTCAGCATCGTCTGTGATACCACGCTCGATGTATGCGTCAGCGATGTCATGCAAATCCACAGCCCCGCGTTCGCGAGCCGCCGCACGCATTCTCTGAACCGAATCACCTGCTTGCAGTGTATCAGCCAAGGCCTCCCCCACAGCATCGCTCGAATCGAACCGAACGACTTGCGCAATCGCAAACCGTCCTTTGTATCCAGTCCCGGCACAAGCAGGACAAGCCTCAGCCTGCCCTGTCAGTGTGGCCGCCGGATTACTCACCTGGGCTGCATGCGAGGCTACCGTGCTGCCGCTTCCCTGCCGACAACTCTCGCAGATCTTTCTCAAAAGTCGTTGGTTGATCACCGCCCGCACGCCACTCCTGACCAAGTGATGAGGCACTCCTAACTGTGTTAGTCTCCGCAAAGCCGAGGCCACATCCGTACTGTGAAGCGACGAAAAAATCAGATGCCCCGTCAGCGATGCCTGCACAGCAGCTTCGGCGGTGTCAGGATCACGAATTTCACTCACGAGCAGCACTTCGCTATCCTGCCGAACTGCACTCTTCAAAGCACTGGCAAGCGTTAGGCCCGTCACGGGAGCCAACTCACTTTGACTGATTGAATCAACGACAGTTTCGACGGGATCCTCAATCGTCATCACACTACGCCTTGGGACATTCGCTGCAATTTCTCGCAAGAGTGCGTACATCGTTGTAGTCTTTCCACTGCCAGCAGGCCCCGATACCAGAACAAGTCCACTGGTTTGATCGCATAGTGCAGCAAGCACCTGCTCCTGATGATGATCGAGCCCCAACAACGATATTCTTTGGTGTGATCCCTCAACCTGCAAAATACGGACTACGCCTCGCGGCCCATGCACTGTCGGAAATACCCCCAATCGCATGGCGACGCCGCCGCGTTCATCGTCCGCTTGCTGTTTTCCTTCCCATACCAACCGGCC
>NZGD01000076.1 GCA_002690925.1 Rhodopirellula sp. | reverse complement strand
CACTCAGAATTTTCGAGCCCATACCGAGACATGCCCCTCGCGGTGCACACCTCTTTTGCCGATTTGCCGTGCAGTCCTGCCCGTGGCAATGCCACTGGCTGGACATCAATTCTATCTTTCTATCACCTGACGGGAACTGAGATTAACCCGTCTCCAGTATCATCGGATGCCTTAAGGCATCCTCCTCTGGTTGCGTGCGCACCCGCGACCTCAAGCCACGGGTGGCATCACCATCATCACATCATGGCCCACCGGCTCATGTTCACCTGCCCCTCCGCCGCCAGTCCCGCAAGACCGTCGGCGATGGTGCCCCACGCTTATTCCTGCCCGGGTGCACCTTCTCCACGTGGAGAGGAGGTCATTTCAGAAGTCTGTTGTCTATTATGTCGGTGTGAAGTGTGGAGAATGAAAGCACGTGCCTGAGCCGGCGCAGTGTTCCGCTCGTGGAGCCGTCACGGTCCTCTCACGGCACAATGTTCCGGGCCGGGTCAGGACTTCAGGTCCCGGGCCCTTAGGCGAGAAATCACGCCCTGTGATTCGCTGCCGAAAGGCCAGGCTCCCACATTGGATTCTGCCAACCAAAATCCAATGTGACCAATAGGGAGGGCCTACCATGGCCCATCCTTTAACTAGTGTTGCCACTACCCTTCCAAACCACTGCCTATCTGTCTGACACTACTCTAGCGTGTTTGGGCTAGTCCCAGAACGCGTTAGGTCTTCTACGTGTTGCCGTTGGTAGTATGCGTAGTGTTGGCGAGTGTTGGGTGTTGCAACCCATGTAGCCCCCATTGCGTGTGTGCTTCATGTGTTAACGTGTGTGGCAGCTGAGATGGGGTAGCTGGTCAGCTGCTGGGGCTATATCCAACTCTCCCACTCAACCCCCGCACGAGTCAACTGTGTCGTCTTCCTTGTTCGCAGATGTATCCCGCAGGGATGGTTGCGGTGCTGCCCGATGCTGTGATCCAAGGTCTCAGATTCTACACGCGCGCCAGTGCACCTTCCTCTGGCTTACGAGGGGGGTTTCGCCCCTTCGCGTGATAGGATCGTGGAACCTCTACGGACCTCACCGGTTCCCATTCGTGGCGCTTCCTGCGCGCCACCTTCCTTGCATCATGGAACTCCGCAATCTTCTGAGATCATGAGTCGCCCTTCTGACCTGATCTTCCAGGGCCAAAACTCCCTGTGCCAGGCTATGAATGACGGCCCAGACCTCCGGTGCGACGTTCCAATTCTCATGTGTTGATGCTCTATTCATGTCACGGGTTCCCATGCCCGTTTGCGGAGTGGCACTCTCCTGGTCGTTCGATCCCTTGTGCTGCCCATCAGGCCTAGCAACAAGTAACGACTCGGAATGCTTCGACTCGACGTCCACGTTCTCTTCTTCTTGCAGCTCGTCGGGTCGCTTGTATATAGGGCACTCTGGCTCCAGGTGTCCTTCTTCTCCGCATATGAGACATTTGATTGGTCCCATTGTTGGGTGTTGGCCGGCGAGATTGGCACTCGCTTTTCCTCCAACTATCTCGCGAGGGTGCACAAGCTTGTCCCTAAGGAAGACAAACGTTTGGTTGCTTGTGGCCTTCGTGAAGATATCGGCTGTGTTGAGGGACGTGTCAATCTTGGACAACTTCAATTCACCACTGGCAATTCTCTCACGAATCCAGTGGTATCTGATGTTGATGTGTTTCGATCGCTTGTGAAGAGCTCCGGGTTTGCGCGACAGGTCGATGGTGCCCTGATTGTCCTCGAAGATGGTCAAGGGTTGGGCTCCTTCGAACTCCTTCTCACTCAGGTCTCCATAAGTGGGGACGCTGAGGTCGGTGTAACCGAAGTCCTCCTTGTACACGCGCATGATCCAGACTGCTTCTTTGCCAGCCTCTGATGCTGCCATGTACTCTGACTCACATGTCGACAAACTCACACTCTTCTGCTTCTGCGATCGCCAGACGACCGGTCCGCCCCACGATATGAAATTGTACCCAGTCGTGGAACGTCTGTCGTCAACATCATCACCGTAGCTGCCATCGACATTGCCATGCAGCGCGCTGAATGGCATGTCGGGCACCTTCTTGCCAAATCGGATGCATAGATCTTTGGTACCTGCAAGGTACCTCAGGATCCACTTGAGTGCGTTCCAATGCATCCGCCCAGGGTTCGCACAGAACCTAGCCACGCTGTTCAGAGCGTGCGCTATGTCCGGCCTGGTTCCGTTCGCTAGATACATTAGCGAACCAACCACTTGGCGATATGGAACATTCGCCATGTCCTGCTTCTCCTCGGGAGTTTTAGGACATTGTTCCTTGCTCAGCTTGATCTCCTTCCGCGCCGGGTTAATCACTGGTTTGAGGTGCTCAGCGTTGTACTTGGCCAGTACCTCATCCAGGAAGTGACGTTGGTGTACTTGGATACCACCGTCCTTGGTGCGGTCAATGAGCATTCCCAGGAACATGTTGTTGTCGAATGACTCCGACAACTTGTAGTCCTTCTTCAACTCGTTGAAGAACCCAATATACATCTCTTCGTCATTGAACGTCGCACAGCAATCGTCGACGTGCAGGTTGAGACGTATGATCCCCTTGCCCCTTTCTTTGATGTACAGGCAGGGATCATTTCTTGACTGACGGAAGCCCAGCTCCTTGAGCTTCTTGTCGATCGTCTGATTCCACCGTCTACCACTGGATCTTAACCCATATAAGCAGCGTTTGAGCTTCAGACATAGTGGTCGCTTGTGTGGAATGTCGGGAACCTTCAGACCCTCGAATGGTCTAAGGTAGATCGGCGTCTCCTCGGGGATCTCCGAGAGCAGGTAGGCGCTGGCCACATCCCAGACGTGCACCTTCCATGGTGGACGCGCCGCCTCCGCTAGGCAGGCGCGCCATGTGGTCAGCGTTGTAACCGGAGCATGTGTCTCCACATAGTCCATACCATAGATCTCTCTAAATCCGCGTGCGCACAGTCTGGCTTTGAGCTTGTCTACAAAGCCAAGGCTGTTTGGCTTCACACGCCACGCCCATGTGGCATCGATCGTGTGAGTTCGCCCTTCTGGAAGCTCGCACCACTCCCAGACGTCGTGCGTCTCGAGGTTTCGTAGTTCCTTGAGTACCGCTTCATTCCATGCATCTGCAAATTCTCCTTGGAGCGCTTCGCGGTACGACTTTGGAGTGGGGACATCTCTCGCGAGAGTGTGACTGAGATCGCGCAGGACGACTTGATATGCCGTGTCAAAGTGTCCTTCCGCCTTTGTAACAAATGGCGGGATCTTGCTCTTGAGGATTGCTGGGTCATCGGACTCAACGATGATTTCAGCAACCTTCTTGGCACAAGTCAAAAGTGCGTCGGTCTCGGCCGTGAAGCCCTCTTGCGCGGCGACGGAATAACCCACATACGGGCTACTGCCACTCGCGCCCAGTACGCTTCCCTCTGTACTCCTGTTGTCCCTTGTGGGCCCAGTTACGCCTTCCTCTTTACCAGCTGTTGTTACTCCTTGCCCAGCTGCCAGTGCGTTGGACGCCGCGCCCAACGCGCTGGAGAGTTCTTCGCGTGCGATCCTGTCAATGACAGCATCATCTGGAACCCAGATGCCTGTTCCACGCTTGAGTTTTGCATCCACGTGTAGTTTCCCCGTTGCGATGTCGCAACCAGGGATACCCTCGTTGTGTGACTGCAACTCCTCAAGGTTAATGTCAAAAGCATCTGCTATCTCGGACAGTGTCTCATTGTTCTTGGCGTGGTAGACTTGATTCCACGTGTCCACAGTGTCCGAGTCGCTACTACTTGCTGATTCTTCATCAGTTCCCTCCTCACTGTCGGAGGCGATTGGGCTTGAGGCTGCCCCTTCATCTCCCTTCTCGTGGCCCCTGGGGTTCCGCTTTCCCCAGACGAGACTCTTCATCCGATTTATCACGGCCCTACAATCCCTCACCAATTCTCCTCCAGGCTCATCTTCCCGGAAGACAACTGAGGTAGAGGTGAAGAACTTGTAGGTCCTCGGGTTGAAGACATAATGACTCCTAGAGTCATCTTTCGACAGACCTAGATAGACGCAAGGTCTCGCCGTCGCATTCAGCTTGCTCTTATCCTTTCTCTTGTTCTTGTCCTCATGTACAAAGCATTTGCACCCAAAAACTCTGAAGCGATGCCAATCGTCCGGTGGGTGCCCATAGTACATCTCGTACGGGCTCTTCCCTCCGGGGTTGGCGCTGTGGCTCATTCGATTGTAGATGTTGGTCGCCATCTCGAATGCCTCGGCCCAGAAAACTATCGGTAGTTCTGAGCCAACCAGAAGACTTCTCGCGATATCCAGCAGCGTCCTGTTAGCACGCTCTGCTATCCCGTTGCTTAGCTTGGCTGACGGGCTGACGATTGTCAGGCTTATGAACAATCGCGCCAGCCGCGCTCGCTGCTGCCCTGAAACCATTTCAGAGGCTTGATCGCTGAAGTACTTCAAAACGGGCCTCCCGCGGCCCTGGTGCTTGTCCATGCGGTACTCAGCAGACTCTCTGTGCTGTGCCCGCAATCTTGTCTCAGCTCTTGCCAGCATGTCGCTGAACTCATGGTACGACTTCCCCTTGAAGAACTCCACCCATCCGTATCGGGTGTGCTCGTCGATGAACACTTGGATCATGGTGTGTTTCTTCAACAGGGATGGTACAGTTCGCGTCATGCTGTCTGTGTGGACGACAAAGTTGATGCCCTTGGCTCTCTTCCTCTCCTTCAGCCCGCGCGTGTTGTGCGGCTGTTTGGTGAGCTTCGATTGCGCGCATACGTCGCAATCCGCCATCGCATCTACGTCTTCTACTGTGACACCGTCTAACATCGGTGTCTTCCCAGCCTTCAATATTCGTTTGATGTTCTGCTTGCTAATGTGCCCCATTTGCTTGTGGAAACGCATCAGCTTCTTAGCAGCCGTCTTCGGCTCGGATGACATGTGCAGTCCGCGGTCGGTTCGACGAACAGCGGCCCGCTCCTTGGATGTCGCAGCCTTGGCATATACCGAGTGCGCATCGGGCGGTATGAAAGACATGAAGTCTTCCAGAATGTTAGCTCCCACTACAGCCTTGGTCGGGGATGACTTTACGGCCATATTGGCCCGTCTTCCCAAGATCCTGGCTTCTTTGGTCGCTTTCACTCCGCCCGCGCGGCCCTTCAGCCACGCTTCAATCTCGCACTGGCGCAGCACACTTGCCGCGTGCTGCGGGATAACGATATTGCCGAAGCTTCGACTAAGGAAATCTGTCGATCTCTTTCCGTACTTGCAGTAGGGTCGACAGCACGGTCCCGTGCATATATAACCCTTCCTAGGCCAATGAAAACCCTCGCCCATGCCGGCGAGCGATAGCTTTTGGTCGAGCGTAAGCTCCACTGCATCGCATATGGATCCTGCGTCGCCACGCCTAGCTCTGTAAGTACGCTTGTTGACTGGATATAAGCTCATGGTCCTCATAGTTGGATGCGGCTGTGCTGTAGCGTCGAACACAGCCGGGTTGGTATGGCACGGAGTGTGACACACCAGCTTCAACCCGGGGAACCATTCGGAGAGAACCATCTTGCGTGACCTGTTGGTCCACGCCACGGATTTCTCCAAGAGCTTCTTTGGTCTTGGGTAACGGTGCGCCACGATGTAAACACGATCACGCTGCGCGGGCACGCCGCACTGCGCTGCGTTACACCGGGCGTTGTAGATCTCGTACCCTGCCTCCCGAAGGAGTGGGACGACCACTTCCCTGTACACCGGGTTGGCCTCGCACGTGATGAAGTTTGCCACGCACTCGATGACCACGAGTAGCGGCATCCATTCCAGGATGGCCATTATACCGGCTCGTACAACCCTCGTGCGCCGATCGCCTGGTCGCTGTGCGCCAGCCACGGAGTATGGCTGGCACGGAGGTGAGAACAGCACCACGTCGATGTCCTCATACTTCCTCACCAGGCGGGTGCGCGCCTTCGGGCTCGTCAAGTCCACACGTTCGAATGGATGGGAAAAATTCCATCCGAACCAGTTCGCCACTGATTTGCAGAAGTCGACCGATGCAACGGGGGTCCACCCGGCATCTACTCCGGCTTGAGTGAAACCACCCAGGCCGCAGCAAAGATCGATGAATCGGATCGTTGGCTTGCCTGATCCAATCGAAGTTATCCCATGGTTCCCGCTGTGACGGGGCGCATGGCCTACCGCCTTCGTCCTCGACGGATGTACACCGCGAGTTCCCATGGGGCTTCGACGAGTCATGCAAGTCCCCCTACGTCTGCCCCTCCGGTGACGACGGAGGGTCAGGGCGCCCCGGGGATTCTGGGAGCGCCATCCCTTGGTTGACCTCTGCATTGCTGCCATCGCATACATAGCCTCTTGCGATGGACACTCTTTGATGTTGTAGCTTGGACTTTCTTCGCACAATGCTCCCACTGCTTTAGCGCGCGGGTCTGTGAACCCGTTCGCCGTTGTTAGGACTTCCTTCATCTCGTGAGCATCGCCGACATACAGTCCTGACTGCGCCATCGTGCCTATCCGCATAGCTTCATCCTGCTCTCTCAACGGATAAGCGTAGACCCTTGTTGGGGTGAAGACGATTTCTGCCTGGTAGTGATTCGCGAGCATTCCCGCACTCGCTAGCCCGGTCCGAAGACCTTCGACTTCAACGGTATCTACCAGAGCTCCAAAGTCTCCCACTGCCTTGCCGACGAGGGTCTGATCGCCGGCAGAGTTGATAACCCTGTGTGTCGCCCGCGCATTCTCGAGCTTTGTTCCTTTCACACAGAAGTTTCCAGAGGCCCCACTATCGATGATCATTTTGCTTGCATCATCTGGACCATTGTTCGCCCTGAACGCCTGGCTCGCCTGCTCAACCGCTAGGAACCCAACGGATGCCCTCTTGGGCTTCCTGTTGAAACGTTTGGTTCCCCGCCTTTGTTGAGCACGACTAGCGGTGGCCCTCTGGTTCACCTGCCTATCCCCCGTGGCGGCCTTGCCGCCACCCACGCTCTTGTTGGGACAGTTTCTCGCGATATGTCCCGTCTCGCCGCAGTTCCAGCATGTAATACTGCCGCGACTTGATCCTTGGTTGTTCGAGCTGTTAGCAACGTGCGCGCTGTCGCGATTGCGCCCTGAGCGTCCTTCACGGCGTCGATTCCCCCAACGACTGCCCCTCGCAGGGTAGTGTCGGTTAATACCGACCTGTGAGCTCCGTCGCTTGTGTCGGTTCTCGAACTGTACGACCTTCCCCAGCACCTCGTGGAAATCCAATGGTGACAGGCCGGAGCCTGCACGCATGCCGTTAATGGATTCAATGGTTTCGACAACATGGTCGAATCCACGTGGTAGTGAGAGAAGCCTGCTCATCAGTATATCTGGCTGAACGAATTTCCCAGCTGAGAGCTTGTACAACTTGTTGATGCGCTGCAACGCTTCGGCATACTTCCGGGAGTGGCCAACGGCCTCAGTCCCGGTAGCTGACTTGTACGTGCATGACATCAGTTTCTGCAGGTAGTGCGCCTGTGCACCGTGAGTCTCTTCCGCATGTAAATGCGCAAGACGTTGCCAGGCGGCTTTACCATCTCCTTCGCGAAGTTGGCCGATGAGGTGACTATAGCGATATCCCAACGAAGTTGAGAGTGTCGCCCAAACTTCTCTGTTTGCTTTGTTGTAAGCCTCGATTTTTATGTGACCAGGGAGCTGAAGCCATAGCTGCGGGTCTATGGTCTGCTTCGTGATCACGTCAATCGCCTTGGCCCTGTCGACCAGTCTTTTCAATCCCTTCGTCTCCTTCGCGAATCTGTCTTTATCCTTCTTCCTCTTCCTCTTCATCTTCAGGTGGGAAAGCTGTCTCTTTAAGCGTGCAATCAGTTGGTCGCGATCTTCGGCAGGCTTTGCACCTTTTCCATCGCTCCCATCTGCTGGTGGATCCTTAGGGTCGGGGTCACCCTTAGGGTCCGCCGGCGCTTCCCCATCTGCGGCAGCAGCAGCAGCAGCAGCTGTAGCTGCAGCAGTTCCAGCGGTGGTGCCGTCACCGCCAGACGTTCCTGTGTCTCCTGTTTCGTTCTCCCCAGCACCCTCCGCATGTGCTTCAGACGCGTCGGGCGATGGCTCCTCGCCCTGTATGCGCTTAGATCTGCGCCTCTTGTCCGGGGTTGTCGGTGGCTGGCCGACGTCCCCTGCAGATGCATCCTCATCTGCCTCTCCCGGAGTGCTCTCTGACCCCGGTGCCTTGGATTCCTTTGCAACCCCCTTGGCTGCCTTCGACGGTGTGGTTGTG
Organism: Rhodopirellula sp.; assembly: GCA_002690925.1. GTDB lineage: Bacteria > Planctomycetota > Planctomycetia > Pirellulales > Pirellulaceae > Rubripirellula. The sequence continues at coordinate 815 of NZGD01000076.1, read as the reverse complement.
GATGCCCCGCTGCGAGCTCCCGCGGGGCGCGTGCCCGGGGCGATGGGCACGGTCTCAGCGACGGAGTGCGCTGTGTAGTCTCCGTCATCCTCGCTGCTCTCACTTGTTGAGGGTGCCCCCCCAATTAAGCCGGAGAGCCAGCCTTCACACGCTGTCGGTTGCAGAGTATAACTCCTGGAACGGGTGAGTGCCAAGCTACTCTCTGCCTCTCTCAATGGTAGATCGTCTAGGTGCACGTGTGGTGAGACGATCTCCCCTTCTATAATCTGGAATCCAAACGGTTGGTAGTCCCTCAAGTACTGTCGCATCTCATGCGTCCATGCGGTATGCCCTTGCGGGTCATAACGGGGCGCACTCCGACCGACATACTTCTTGTTGCGTCCTCGTTCATGCGATTGGTGCGACGCCATCTCCCACTGCAAGCAGTGCTCGATGTGCGTGCCTGGTCTTGTTCAAAGTCTTCGATAGATCCAGCTGCTGTGATGTAGTCGCAGCGATCCCTGTCTGTTATCCGACTACTTGGATGTGTTCTGAACGCCTGGCCCCAGAACGTGTGTTAAAACACGTCCCGGCTCGCCTCTCAGTCCCAGGAGTAGAGCGGCCCCGACTGCTATTGCAATCGTTGCCAATGCTGTTCCTCCTGGGAGCGGGCAGGAAAAACGCGGGCGGCCCGTTGGCTCCCCGCCGGTAGCCGAGTCAAATGCGAATACGAGATTCGCAGGTACCCGGGTTCCGATGGGGCCCCTAGGGGCCGGTCGATTCTTCCTGGGCGCTGGCGGTGGTGACTTGGTGCACTTGGGTGTCTCAGGGGCGTT
>NZGD01000075.1 GCA_002690925.1 Rhodopirellula sp. | reverse complement strand
TTTTCCTTTGTCGGTGAGGGTGAGCACGTGCTAAGCCGTTCGATCAGCGGTGACTTCACCTTAAGCTGCAAAATTGACCATGTGGCGGGTTTGCAAGGCGAACCGGTCAACGACAGTTCGTGGGTTGGGCTGACGGTACGCGAACATGCGGAGAAAAATAATTATGGCTGGGGGCGCGAATTTGGCCTGATGCAGGTAGCCCGTAATGGTCTCCGCACCACACCCGAACATGGCGATGGCGCAGGAACACGACAGAGCTACCAGCGTCTGCCTGCTGGTCATCGATGGTTGCGGATCACCCGAAAGGAAAACGTCTGGACCGCGTGGACCTCACCCGACGGACAGGACTGGACCTTTGGCACGCGTCACTTCAAACCTTTACCGTCCACGGTTGGCGCGGGAATTGTATTTCGGGCCCTGCCACAGGATGCGCAAATGTACTTCAGGGCTTCCGTCTCGAATATTTCGCTCACGCCGGGCACACCACCTGAACTTGTCCCCACGGTCGTCGCGGCAACCGGCACCGGTACTGCCCAGATCACCGGTGTCATCGTTGCCCCATCTAATCCGGCAGTAGTCGTTTTGCGGACACTCAACCGGGGACTGTTGCGGTCACGTGATGGTGGCACAACATGGACACCTGCCAACGGCACATTGCAAGGTGCGGCCAACGCTGTTCGCAGTGTCGCCATTCATCCAACGAATCCTGACATCATGCTTCGAGCCGCAGGAAAGTCGGGCGCAGACGGCGGTGACCGTGGCGGTCTGTTTCGCACCATCGACGCCGGAAAAAGCTGGCAGAAATTGTCATTGGACTGTGATTTTGACGGGGTCGGACCCTCAGCGATTTGCGGTGAAGTGCTCGCTTTTCTGCCCATGGATCCGGAAACCATTTTTGCAGGCTGCGAAACACGCGGGCTACTCCGAAGTGACAATGCTGGAAACAACTGGGTCAATCTGGGGCTACAAGGACAACGCATAACGGCTCTTCACGCAAACCCCTATTTCAAGAATCAATTCGGACAAACTGTGATTGAAGCCGTGACATGCCCGGACCGGTTCATGCCCCTGCTGGGACGCGGCAAAGCAAGCATGACAACGCCGGCGCGACAATCGATGGTGCATGTGTCCCACGATAATGGCAAAACATTCCGAAAAACAGCTTCACGTTCTGACCTTGGCTACTTCAACGCCATGTCACTGCGTTGCAATCCACATGTGTGGCTTTACGGAACTTCCCATGGCCTACTTTACAGCCTCTCACAAGGCACCGACAGCTTTCTCTATTCGACCTCGCTCGACGTCGACTCATTGAGGCCCTACACGGCTCTGGGAGCCAGCATTGCAGGGTCGCAGCTGTGCACACGCAAATTTGTTGCTGCACTGAATCCCAAGCAACCCGGGCACATCTCACGCTGTGACCTTGGCGGCGACGTTTGGTCCTGGGCCGTGAGTGAAAATCAATCGCCAGCTGGCGTGATCGCAATCACAGCCGCTGACCTGCAGCCTTCGTCCTCTGGCAATTCATGGTGGATCCTTGGAACCGACGGTCTGTATCGGTCCAACGACAATGGAATAACAGTGCAGAAGGTTCCAGTGCAATGAGGTTCCAGTGCAATGAGGTTCTAGGGCGATGAGGTTCTAGGGCGATGAGGTTCTAGGGCTCTGCATTCGCTATCTTCTGTCAACAACAACCGCAACCTGTAATCCAAGCAGGATTGACCGACTGCGGCGTACTTCCCCCGCGATAAGATGGTATCCTCAACCGCTCGTGATCACGCGTGACGACACCACCATTCCATTTGCAAGCACGGATGCTTGCAGCGGAGAATTTGTCAAAGCATAAAGGAACTGGCAAAAAACAGCCTAAGAACCAACAACCTTGTTCATCGCTTTATTGGCAATGGCATAGCACTGACGGATATCCTCAATCGGATCCTTGGGGTTTTCTTCGTATTCAAGTGAAATCGCACCGTCTGCCGGGAAGTCAGTTGCTTTGAGTGCCAGGAAGACACCCTCAACATCGAGGTGCCCTTTACCAAGGATGACGCCTTTGGTCTTCTTTTTCATCTCGGCGAAGTCCTTCAAGTGAATGCCATAGAGTCTTCCTTCCAGCAACCGGATCACTTCCGTTGCACGCTGACCTGATCGGATGTAATGTCCAAGATCAGCACACGCACCGATTCTTACATCGTGACCTTCGATTGCGTTCAGCACGTCAACTGCTTTGTTGTAGCGATGCCCTGGTCCATGGTTGTGAATAGCAACACGAATATCAAATTCCTTCACCAGTTCATCAAGGTTGTCAAACGAATCAGGATCCGGATCAGCCGTAATGGTTGGTATCCCTAGTGCTTTGGCAAACTCAAACACTTGTCGATTTGCTGCAGCGTCTTTGGTGAGCCGGTTGACGCCGTGTGCCGAGATCGACATACCAAGATCAGTGACCTTTTTTCGAGTCTCCTTGATTTGCTCTACGGGAGCGTTGGTGGCCAACATTCCACCGTAGAACTCGACCTGTTTGAAACCCAAGTCACTTGCATGCTTGAGCGCCTGGTCAACGTCAAAACCACGCAGTGAATAAAGCTGAATACCGAGTTTATAATCGTGATCATCTGCCGCTGTTGCCACCCGTGGCATTGAGGCTGCAGCCACAGCAGCGGAGGAGGCGAGCAGGAATTGCCGACGAGTTGGGACAGTGAGTTGCATTGTTCTGCTACTGAACGGGGTGAATTTTTGGATTTTCAAAAAACTTGGGAAGCCTCAACATTGTAACCGAAGAAAGTCACCCTAGTGTGACTAAAACCTGAGCACCTCGATCCCACGAAAAACGCTGGCGGCTACACTTCAATTTCAACTTTGCAACACTGCCAACAATCTTCTTGGCAGCCCGCACGAGTGTCGCAACAGGTGAAAGAAACCAGAAGCGTGCTTTAGTGCCGCCAGCACGTGGCGAGTATCAACACCACTGAACATTCCACCAACATCAAGCTTGCGAAGCCTGCAGTGAAGCTTGTGCACGTGAGCGAAAGCCTACCCAAAGGGATCAACTGATCAACTCACCCAACGGTCCGCGACAGGAATTACCGTTTTGCTTGAGCACAAGATCTTCGTTTCCGTAATGCTCGACAGGATTTCCAAAGGCATTCAGCAAGGTCGTCCACCAATTGCCGATCGTACGACAATTCTTTTCGCCATACTTTGCGTAGCGGATATAGCGACCTGGAATGTTCAATTTTCCTGAGCAACCACCAATCACCACATAAGGCCACTCGAAGCAATCGCCGTGATGTTTATTGGCAGAGTCACTGAAATAAACAATCATTGTATTATCGAGCATGGTTCCGTCACCTTCTGGAACGGCCTTGAGCTTTGCTGCCATCCCAGCCAATAACCCGGAATGGTGAGTCCGGATAATATCGCGGCATTCCTTCTGCGTACGACTGCTCTCATCATGCCCGATGCCGTGATTGGGTTTCACCAATCCGAGCTGTTTGTATACCGTCGATAAGTTATCCAAGCGAATGGTGACACAATTGGTCAACCCTGCAATCAGAGCAGCCGATGCCAAGTCAAAATGAGCCTCCTGACGCACCTCTTCCACCAACGAAGTGAATTTATCACCAAACTCTGGAGCGTGGTTTTTGATATTTCCCTTCATGCCAGTCAAGCGACTGTGCCTCACCTGCAATTCCTCGAACGCGTTCAAGTAGGCGTCCAACTTATTTTTCTCAGCGGACGGAACTGCCCGATTGACCTTCTTGAGATCGTCGACCATGAAGTCAAGTAAATTTTTCTGAACACCGAATCGTGCTTCACCTTTTCCACTGGCTGATGCTGCGGATCCAAACAGTTGTTCAAAAGCCAGGTCAGGACTGCCCTGAAACGGTAATTCCTTGTTTGCACCTACTGCAGTAATTCCAGGATACAGCACGCCGCCGTAGGCGTTCGACAATGCACTTCCACGCACCGCCAGCCCGACATGATTGAAGGGTGCTGGACTGAGTGCCGCAAGTTCCGCGTCAGCGGTTGCCCTCAGGATGGCGCCCCGTTCGGTTTCACCACCCGTCATATAGACACCCATGGCACCAAACCAACTGCTGTGCCCACCACGACACATTTTCCCTGACAATCCCTGCACAATCGACAACTGATCCCTAAACGGTTCCAGAGCTACCATCGAGGGCTGTAGCGGCACATCTTTCAAAGAAACATTTTTGGCATCGTCCCCCCGTAGTGACTCAGGTGTAATCCCATCAGGCGAAACTCCGCTCGATTTGACGACAAACACAAATCGCTTTGGTAGCGCGGCATCATTGCCCTCAGCCTGTGACCTGACCTGATGCAGAAACGGTGTCAGCAAAGTTCCTCCGGCACCCAAAGAGAGGCCTTTGAGAATGTCTCGTCTTGATCTGGTCATCATCAGCGATTTTTTCCTGTAATCATTTACGGTAAAGAAATGAATCTGACGTCAAAATCGAAATCAGCAGCGACTTAAAACTGCCTCCGCTTTCCATGTAGGCTTTGTCTGCCGCGATCAGCGTTTGCGAATCACTCAACATTTCATTCCGCCCCATGAAATATCGAAAAACATGGCGGATGATACTCTGGCGAACACGATCCGAATCGGCAAACTTACCGATCAACTCCAGTGCATTATCGTACTCTGAATTCAGAAGCTCATCTCCTGTGCTTGTGAGCGTTGCCTTTGCATGAATTGGTTTGCTCGGAAATGCCCCATTCACCCTGGGCAATTTATCGAGACTCTCCCGCGTTCGAAAACGACCAAAATCATCGTAAATCTCGAAGGCATATCCAAGTGGATTCATTTGCTTGTGACATCGCCAGCACTCATCCTGTTCGGTCACAGCAAGTCGCTCACGCAGAGTTTTGTTGTGATCCTCCGGAACGGTGGCGTCCACCGTGATAGGCAAATCTGGGATAGATCCTGCCAACAGTCGTTCGCGGATCCACTTCCCACGCCGAATCGGATCAGTGCTGTCATTGAGCGAGTGTGCGATCAACCAAGCTGGATGAGTCAGGATGCCAGCACGATTAGGCCTCTTGTAAGGCTGTGGCAGCAAAAAGTCCTGCTCATCGTCAGCCATGTCGTACACCATGGGATACTTGCGATAAAGCGGCTGCATACCGTGCAACAGGACTTCCCTATTCGCTGTATTCTTCCACTCCTTGACCTCTTTCACGATCTGTTTGATCGCTCCTACGCTGCCATTGAAACCGCGATTGAATTTGTGCAGATGATATTTTTTGTTCAATTCGCCCCAATCGCGAAGATCAAGACGCCTAAGCAATTCCTGCTGCTTCTGTTCAGGGAAATCTCCCTGGTCCAGTGCAGACTGATTTTTCAAATAGAAATCATAAACCGTGTTTCGAAACGTCTGCCTGTTAAGAATGTAGTACTCATCTGACGTCAACAATCTCTTGAACACATCATTATCGTCTTCCAGGATATTGATAACAAAAAAGTCCGCTTCACGTTCATACATATCAGGGTAATTCTCACCATAGTAAGAAAACCCTCCAGACCGCTTGGCATCCTTGAAAATTTTGTGAGCGTGAGAGTAACCAAAGAACTCCTGAAAAAACCTGAGCAGCCTAGGTTTATCGATCGCATGATCTTCAAGAATCCGTGCGACCTGATTCTTGACATCATCTCGCGTTACCAGACGACCACTCGCTGCTGCCCGCAACAATTCCTGATCCGGTCTTTGGTCGGTGATGGCATAAGCAATGGCAAAAGCCAACTCTGCTGGGGCAAGCATCCGTCGCCCATCAGAGCCCGCCTCTCCCAAACCCAGTTCGACACGATACACTGACTCGTGATGCAGCATGACCGCCATCAAGGCCACTCGCAACTCTTCCAAATTCCCGGCATCATCAGCCGACTTTCGAAACAAGTCGCCGTACCGCTTCAATTCAACATCCGTCGGTTGCCGATACACCACACGACGAAACTGTTGCTGAATCGCATCCTGCAAAACACTGTCGTCGGGTGTCTCTTTGGACATTGCAATCGATTTGAACACCGCTTGCGTCTCTATCAGGCGGTCGGCTGACTCGCCAGCATTCGTTAGCAGGACATTTACCACAGCAGAGTCAGCGAACAACAGAGAAGCATACTCCTTGATCCCCTGCTTATCATCAACGATGAATGGCTGCCGTAAACTCCGGGAATCTCCACCATATTGCGATTTAACATTTTCGAATACATGCGGACTTGTCCGCCACAAACGACGTGGAGAAAAAGACTTTGCAGTGACCTCACCGCTGAAAAGTTTTTCGTGGCTAATATAATTGCCATAGCTGGGTGTCTTGAGTTTTTCCCGAAATCCTGAAGTTGCTCCCAAGGCAACGAAATTTGACGTCACCAACGCAAGTGCCTCGTCTCGCTCAACGTCATGCAGTGGTGACTCGTCTTCAGGAGGCATTCGTCCGAGATAAACTTGCTCTTCAATTTGAGCGAGCAATTCGGCCCTACCTTCGCTGCTCAACTCAATGAGATTGTCGAGACGCACCTCCCCCTCCTGCAAATCCTCCGAATGACAGTCCGTGCAATGCTCTTGCAGTTTGCTTTGCAGTTGTGTCAGCACAGAATGATTCTCTGCCGCATAGCCGACACAGCATGACAGAGTGAGCAATAAGAAAAAACAGCCACTCCTACCCACGATCATTGCCTCTCTCTTTTGATGTTCAATTGACTAAGCACGCCTCTTGAGCAAATCGCGAGCAAAGAGGCATCATGATGCCGCAAAAAACGAACACAGAACCAACCCGCAGTGAGGTCGATATACGAGACCGCATAAACACTTTGCCGTCTCTTTGAAATGATACCATGCGTGACTCCGACAATGAATAGAAAGAACTTCTCAAAAGCTGATTCAAACGGAGCACATCCGCAAAAAAATGAAGCGTACGCAGGCCCCCGCTTCCTGCGGCCCAACCAGCACCACCAGAAGAAACTATTCGGTACATGTCTCCAAGAAACATCAATCGTCTCATTCTCTACAAGGCAAATCTTGTCGATTCAGATAGACCAAACCAGACCTTCCAGAAAACTGAACGCGTTGAATTGAACTTCAAAATTGCAGCCGAATTCAGATTCACCGACACCACCCCACGCACTCACTGAGCCGCTGTCTTTGCATACCGGTCCGTGTGCTACAATCTTCCGTTCGACAATCCAGACAGTTCTCCTGCAAAGCGATGAACACTGTAAAAAAAATGCCCCGTCCTGACACACTTCTGACCCCCAAAATCATTCATTACTGCAGCGAATGCACAAACGATGAGAGAAGTGCAATCGTTGCCTACTGTTGTCATCTGGCCTTTTCTGACAAATCAATTCGCCGACGGGAGGTTGAATTTGTAGAGGCGATTGCAAATCAGATGGAAGTCAATGCCCAAGAACTACGCAAGATGGTGCGACAAGCTAGGCGTCGTCGACTCAAAATCAAGACCCCCACGTCACGCGCGGCACGCAACCTACTTTTCCACTTGGCAATGCGGACGGCAATTTCGGATACCAGAACCGATGCTCGTGAGCGATCCGCTTTAGAACATTTGGCGAAACAACTCCAAATTCCTCCCAAGGTCGTTGACCGCGAACTCAACAAACTTCACCGGACGTTTAGGTTTTCTCCTGAGACGCCTTCACGGCCAGCACTAGAAAAACGCAGGCCTGAAGCACCTGAAAATAACGCACCCGGCATCATTGAGTCCCTCACACAGCATATGGTCACCGAGAGCCTGCGTGCGATCCTCATCTGCCCTGAAAGTCCATCGGCGTCCCGAGCGAAGGCTGAACTCATTTACACACTCACCTCCAAGGGTGTGACCGAACTGGAACTTGAGGTCGATGAATGCCACCTGCCTGCCGGCGAGAAATTTTCAATATTCGTGTCTGACAACCGTGTGTGTGAACTCACCAGCCCTCTCAAACAATACACACAGCCAATCAAACTGGATCGACCAACTTGCGCACAACAATTCAGGATTGGTGCCCCCGTTGTGATCCGGTACCAAAGAACTGTTCTGCTGACCGGAACCTTGGCACCAAACGGATAGCAAAAGTCCTCCGACAAGCAAAACCAAAGGGCAAGCTCGATCCAACAGGCGAGCTAGTGGCAAAGTACCGAAACGCGAATACATGTCTAAGCCGAGTATTGTCCCCAACTGAAAAACAGTGCCAAGCTGGCACGAAATCACCTCCAAATGCCAGCTCGCAGGAAAAAGATTCCTGGGTAAGCAAGATATGTGGTCAACGAAGTAAGCCTGCAACTCATCAGTGGACCTTTACAACCTCAACCATACGCACAAGAACCAGGGCAACGCTGACAGACGGAAGCGAGTAGAGAACTTCAAGGCTGAAAGACAAAGCAACGCCCTGTAAGCCTCAGAATGGACATGACGTGCATTTCATTTTGCGGCATCCAACGCTTTGTTCAATGCGGACGCCAACTCTGGCAAGCGTTCCACTAGCTCAAACAAACGAGTTTGTTCATCCGACTCATTCAAAAAACCGGGCAAATAGGCCAGTTTTGGATCAGTGAGTTCGCCTAGCCCCATGGCCCATTCAGGAAAAAGACGCGTTTCTACAAGTACGTCCTCATGAATCTCGAACTGCGAGTGACGCCTATCACGCTGCAACCTCTGCACAAGGTTCTCAATTGCGTTTATGGGCCCCTCAATCACTTGCAAGAAACGCCCTTGGTGGTGCATCAACAGCCCGGTGATTCCATCAATTTTGTTGAATCCTCGCGCCGCATGCAGCAGGTCGAGCAACTCGCGCTGACTGAAGGTGACAGAAGCAATGCTTGTGTAGGTAATTCGACGCAGCATGATCAGTACCGCCAATGAAGATGACAACGAATTTTCCCCAGCTGACTGTTCCCAGCTTAGCCTCCCGCCGGTCAACCGAATAACTGGACAAAAAGCAACTGCCCGACAACTGCCCGACAACTGCCCGACAACTGCACGATGCTATCTACGGTAGCTCGCTCGAGAGCAAGCGTTCGCCAGATGCCAATTCCACCAAATCCTCTACACTGCCAGTTTGAACGGATATCAAATCCTACTCACAACGACATACCAACACATTCGTGAACGCCCAAGGGGCTTTCAGTTGACCATGGCGGCAGATATACCGAACGGCAACTCACCACCATGCCATCATGAATATAAAGGTGGTTAGCAAGGTGAGTCGACGGTAAGTTGTTGAGTATCTCTCTAAGGTTGGAAAGCATGTACCGTCACATACATCACCAACAACGATTAGAAAAAACTTCCCACGTCACCCTACTGAGATACGAGCCATCGACATGAGCTTCACTGTTCCCATTCTCCTGAGCCTGAGCTTTACGTTTTGCATAAGTGCTTCGAACATCACGCATGCCGATGAACATTCAGCAAAGACAAAAAAAGTGAAGGTTTTCATTCTTTCAGGTCAGTCCAACATGGTGGGTGCTGGGAAGGTGACCGGCGGAAGCAGTCGCTGGGGTGCTGAGTTCATCAATCCCGTGGTCTCTGTTTACGAAGGTGAGTATCAACCAGACGCCAACTATGATGCGTTGAAACCGATCACCAGCCTTGCATTGGAAAATTTCGGTGGCAGCAAACCAACCTCATATCCTGGGGGTGGCACTCAGGTGACGCGAGGGTTTGTTCAAGTCGAGGACTCTGGCATCTACCAATTTCGCCCCGGTTACGGTGGCTCCATGCACAACGTCATGGAAGTTGACGGAAAAGAGGTACACCGGATGGAGCCCGGCCAAGAACCGATTCGCAAAGACATCAAATTAACAGGTGGCAAGAAAGTCCCATTCAAGATCACCTACCTCACGGGGGACGCCAACGGGTTGGGATGGATCGACCGTCAAGACATCCCAGGTACATTGGCGACACTCGTCAAACATGAAGCCAAGTACCCGTACCTGATGAATGACAAGGGACAATGGACCGAGCGGGACGACGTCTGGTATCGCGGCGTGGTGACCGCCACAGGCAGTCATTGGCTTGGAGTAAAATCGGGAAAAATCGGCCCTGAGTTGGGATTTGGAAAGGTCCTCGGGGATGCGATCGACGAGCCAGTGCTGATTCTGAAAACATCTCAGGGCAATCGTTCACTTGGGTGGGATTTTTTGCCACCCGGCAGCGAACAATACGAAGCAGGAGGTAAAATCTTTGCGGGCTACAAAGACTCACCCGCTTCATGGGAAAAAGGAACGAAGCCGGAACCGATCAATTGGTATGCGGGCAAACAGTATGACGACTGCTTCCACGCTGCCCATGAAGTGCTCGACAATTTTGATCAGCAGTTCCCCCAGTGGAGAGGACGCGGCTACGAGATCGTAGGCTTTGGGTGGTGGCAGGGAGACAAAGATCGGTATAACGCAGAACATGCCGCACGCTACGAACAAAACCTTGTAAGGTTGATTCAAAACCTACGTACGGAATTCAATGCCCCAGAAGCAAAGTTTGTTTGCGCAACGCTGGGTCAGACAGAAAAAAACAAGGCGGAAGGCACCGAAAAGCTAATCCTCGATGCGCAACTGGCTATCGATGGCGACACTGGCAAGTACCCTGATTTCAAAGGAAATACCGCCACTGTATACAGCCACCCACTGAGTCAGGGCGGAGCATCCAATAGTCATTACAACGGCAATGCCCAAACATACATGGATGTAGGAACAGCCATGGGTGAGGCAATGATCAAACTGCTAGAGAGCCACTGACCCGACAACTCACATCATGCTTTGGACCGAACAAGTCCACAACACAACGTAAAAACTATGCGTCTGCAGCCAATAAAACCGCATTCAAGTAACAGGAAATTCGTATGAATCAGCCTTCCGTGCCGCGTCGTTCCTTACTGGCAGGAATCGCCGCGACCTGCGTTGCCGGGTCCATCACAGGTCCCCAAGACGCCCAAGCAATGGATGACGGAACCACCACATCGCCGGGACCTGTACGTTATCCCGACCCGCGCGTTGTGAGTTTGGATGAACGATTCACCAAATACAAACTAGGCAACACGTCCGTTCAACGACTGTATTTTAACCCCAGAGCGTTGTGGCACGAGGGATGTGCATGGAATGCCGTTGGACGTTATCTGGTTTTCAGTGACGTTCCTGCAGATTCACTTCACCGCTGGGTCGAAGATGATGACCGCGTTACGGTTTTCAAAAAACCGAGTGGAAATGCAAACGGAAATACATTCGACTACGACGGTCGCTTACTGACCTGCCAACATGGTCCTCGACGGGTGATTCGCCATGAGCACGATGGATCGACCCAAATCATTGCGGACCGCTACGAAGGCAAGCGTCTGAATTCACCGAACGACATCGTGGTGCACCGTGAAGATAAATCGATCTGGTTCACAGATCCCGGTTATGGCATTCGCAAAAACTACACAGGAACTCCGACACAAGCTGAATTGCCTGAATCTGTGTATCGGGTAGATGCACAGACCGGAAACATTACCAAGGTCACCGATGACATAGGTACTCCCAATGGCCTGTGTTTTTCACCTGACCTGAGCAAGCTTTACATCGCAGACACCGGTGATGGCGCCCACTCCATTCGAGTTTGGGATGTCGACGGCGACCGCTTGAAGAATGGTCGCCAATTCACATCAATGGAAATGGATGGCTTTGAAAAAGCAGGAAAAGCAGACGGCATACGTGCAGACATTCACGGCAACATCTGGTCAACGGCGGGTTGGGTAGGACAAGGCTACGACGGTGTCCATATTTTTGCACCCAACGGTGACAGGATCGGACAAATCATTCTGCCAGAAGTCTGTGCCAATCTGTGCTTCGGTGGAATTAAACGCAACCGCTTATTCATGGCGGCCAGCCAAAGCCTGTATGCTGTTTATACCGAGGCAATCGGAGCTTATTGAACCGGTTTATAACGACCTTATGAAAATAAACAGCCTGCACGCCACAGATCTCCGTTTTCCAGCTTCCACCTACCCCACCACTGATGATGAATAGCGATACAACTCGTCGTAGATTCCTGCAAGTCACGGCAGGTGGACTGGTTGTTTCATCAGCCTTGACCTCACCCGACACCCAAGTCACAGAGGCGACGGAGCAAGTCAAACGAATCACCCAAGCTACAGGCGACGTGCTACGAACAACAGGAAAACTATCGAACGACGGAAAAGCAATCCTCGAGTCTGAACGCGCTATCCCGGTTGTCGGCAAGTCTGATGTTCTGATTTGTGGTGCCGGTCCGGCTGGAATTGCCGCAGCATTGTCAGCAGCACGGGCTGGCGCTTCAGTGCAACTGATCGAAGTGGCGGGATGCCTGGGGGGTGTCTGGACAGTTGGATTGCTGACCAAGATCCTCGACGCAGGCAACAAGCGGGGGATCATGATGGAACTGCTTGAGAAATTCACTGAACGTGGCAGCCAAGTTGCTGTCGATTCGAACGGCACGGTCTATGATCCTGAAATCGCCAAGCTGGTACTGGAAGAGGTGTGCATCGAGTCCGGCGTCAAAATCAGACTTCATACGCGGGTGGTCGGTGCTGTTCTGGATAACAACCAACGCTTGGTCGCAGTGTTGACCGAATCAAAATCAGGTCGAGAAGCTTGGCAAGCGGAACGCTTCATCGACTGCAGTGGTGATGGAGACCTGGCAGCACATGCAGGCTGCCAATTCGAAGTGGGAACTGGTTCAGAATGTACCTGCCAGCCCATGTCGATGCTCGCACTGCTAACGGGCCTTGACCCGGATCAGGTTCGGCCATGGATTCGGGAAACCGGATCATCCGCAAAAAAACGCTTGCTTGAACTGATGGAGAAACATGGAATCAATCCCTCCTATCGAGCACCGACACTCAGGCATCTGCACAGCAACGTGTTTTCGTTGATGACCAACCACGAATATGGTGTCAGCGCCTTTGATGCAGATGCAATCACAGCAGCGACACTCCGCGCGAGACGCGAAATTCATGAGATCGTTCTTGGCCTAAAACGTATTGGTGGACCTTGGAAAAACCTCGCAGTGGTCGCCACAGCCGAACAAATTGGCATCCGCGAAGGTCGTCGCGTCCGCGGTCGATACACCTTGACTGCTGCCGACCTTGCCAAAGGGTTGAGCCACAAGCTGGCCGTTTGCAAAGCAACCTTCGCCATTGATGTGCATGCCCTGGACAATACCGGCAATAAAGAAATCAATCGTGATTTCAAGACAGGTGGTATGCAACCCTATGACATACCCTACCCTGCATTGGTGGCTGCTGATGTTGACGGTCTATTGATGGCAGGACGATGCATCAGCGGAGATTTCATCGCTCATTCCAGCTATCGAGTCACTGGCAACGCCGTCCCCATGGGTGAAGCCGCTGGCCTGGCCGCCGCCCTTTCGATCCAGCAACAGGTGATGCCCCACGAACTTGACTGGAAGGCACCTGGTGCCTAGACCGAACATCGAAGCTCGCCAACACCACGCTTCTAGAATCTCCGTTTCGAGGCAGAGAAAGCTCCTCCGCGGGTGCCGCGTACTGCCCCGTTTTGGCATCTTGTCTGTGGCCGCCCAAGATGCGTTATTTTCTATTTTCGTGATTCCGCAAAGCAATCATTAGCGCAATCTGCGTACTGATTCCGAGCCGACAACTGCGGCAATTCGTCACCTCCATCAAACAATGCATAGAGAAGCTCCCGGCTGAAGAAACCCGCTTTTCATCACTTGCACCATTTTTTGCTTTCTTTGTTCAAAACGAAAGCAACTTTGGACTGATTTTCATCCCGCCCTGAAAAATCTTTGAGCACTCAACCTGCTACTCAATGCCCAAGAACCTCACCAGCAAACTCACCGCCGACGCTATTACTGGTTAGAATCACAGGACGACACACCGACTTCCTGGGATGCGATTCCATGACAACCCGATTCGAAAATCACCAATCCAAATGGTTCAGTATTCTGGGACACACACAACAGATTCTGACATGTGTGTTTCTGATGATGGTGGCCCATGCCTGCATGGCCAAACCAGGTTTTGCTCAGGTCACGGCCACTAAGGTCAACTTCAATCGAGACATCCGTCCTCTCTTGTCTGACCGTTGCTTCCATTGCCATGGGCCAGACGAACAAGACCGCAAAGCCGGATTGAGACTCGATCGACGAGACGGTGACGAGGGTGCCCTCAATGCACTCACCCCAAATGATGTTGCCGGTAGCGAACTCTACAAACGAATCACATCAAATGACCCAGATGTGGTGATGCCACCACCCGAAGCACACAAGAAGCCCATCAGTCCAGAGGAGCAGAAATTATTTAAAGTATGGATCGAGGAAGGCGGCAACTATGAAACATTCTGGGCATTCACATCGTTGGAATCGCCATCTTTTCCGCCTGTGTCCGACAGTACTTGGGGAACAGGCCCCATTGACCGGTTTGTAAAGCGAAAGCTTGACGAACACGGTATTTCTCCCCAACCACCAGGCGACCGAAGGACATTGCTGCGTCGTCTTTCGCTGGATTTGACGGGACTGCCACCAAGTCGAAGTGACATTTCAGAATTCCTGGCTGACCAATCAGCAAACGCGTACGAGACAGCAGTTGATCGTTTATTAAAGTCGCCTAAGTTTGGCGAGCACATGGGCCGGCACTGGCTGGATCTCGTTCGTTTTGCCGACACCAATGGCATTCACCACGATCATTATCGTGATCTTTCACCCTATCGTGACTGGGTGATTCGGTCATTCAACCAAAACCTGCCTTACGATGACTTTGTCCGATACCAGCTTGCAGGCGACCTCTACGAAGCCCCATCGAATGACCAATTGACCGCATCCGGTTTCAACCGACTGCACATGATCATCGACCGCGGCACGATGCTACCCGAAGAAAGCCATGCAAGAAACGTGATTGATCGAGTCACTTCGGTTGGCACAGCTTTCATGGGACTGACGGTGGGATGCGCTGTCTGTCACGACCACAAATATGATCCCATTTCTTCACGTGAGTTCTATCAGCTGTACGCATTTTTCAACAACATTGATGCGAACCCTGAGACGGGTGGACGATCCGGGAACGATTTCAAACGTGGACTTCAGAAACCGTATATCGAATTGCCCAGCCCTGAACAGCAAGACGCTCGGAAAAACTTGCAGGCCAAAACTGCTGAGTTGGAAAAGCAGATTGCAGAGCTGAAGTCAGCGGTGGGCAAACTGGCAAAGGAAAAGGGGGCAGAAACAAACACCGCCAACCAAACGTCCGAGGAAAAGGAAGCAGCCGAAAAGAAGGCTCTCGAAAAGAAGACAGCGGAACACCAACAAGAGATCAAACAACTTGAAAACAAACGTAACGGACTTCAAGGGGAACTGAGCAAACTCGAAATGCTGATCCCCGCAGCGATGATCATGAAAGAGCGGGCAGACATTCGCCCAGCGCACATGATGATCCGAGGCGCCTACGACGATCTTGGGGAGCAAGTCGAACGGGGCACACCTGCCTTCCTGCCACCGATGCCTGAAATCTCTGGTCGCCCAAAAAGCCGAATGGATCTCGCGAATTGGTTCGTATCTGACGAGCACCCTCTAACAGCACGTGTTGCAGTCAATCGTTTTTGGCAACAACTGTTTGGCGTTGGTATCGTCAAGACCGCTGAGGATATTGGTGCTCAAGGTGAATGGCCGAGCCATCCTGATCTTATCAACTATCTGGCTTCACAATTCATCAGTTCGGACTGGGACGTGAAGTCTCTGATCAAAGAGATGGTGATGTCAGAGACTTATCGGCAAAGCTCACAGGCAACGTCCGACCAGTACAAAGCGGACCCCGAAAATCGGCTGCTAGCCCGTGGTTCAAGATACCGCTTGGATGCTGAGGTGATTCGCGATCAGATTCTAGCCACCAGCGGCGTACTGAGTTCAAAAATGGGCGGAAAGAGTGTCAAACCTCCTCAGCCCCAGGGACTATGGAAAGCTGTCTCTTTACCCAGTTCTTATCCAAGCCGCTATGTGCCCGACTCGGGTGAGCAGGTTGTGCGAAGAAGTGTCTACACCTTCTGGAAACGCGGACTGCCGCCTCCCCAAATGACCATTCTGAATGCCCCCACGCGAGAAGACTGCACTGCGAGACGCGAGCGCACCAACACTCCCCCGCAGGCCCTTTTGCTGATGAACGAACAGCAATATATGAAGGCAGCACAGCAACTCGCATTACAAGCTTTGAACTGGAAGGAAGAGGGGCGTCTGTCTGCCGTTTACGAGACCATCACTGGCAAAGTTCCAGATACCCACGAGCAGGAAATTTTGCAGAAAGCGTTAGACGACTTCGAAGCTTTCTATCAAGAACGGCCTGCACTCACGGAAGCATTCGCGGACAAAAATACTGACGGGAAATATTCACCGCACGTGATCGCTGCATGGGCAATGATCATCAATACCGTTTACAACTTGGACATCACGAAAACACGCTCGTGATTGGTTCGATGCAGCCAAAATTTACGTTGAGAAAAACAGTGATGGATCAAAACAGTCCCCTTTCAGACGCACGCCGACAATTCCTCAAGACTTCAGGAATGGGACTTGGGGTGACAGCACTCGGTTCGCTGTTACCGCAAAACTCTATTGCGCATACGAATCCCAAGCCTGCGGCAAAGCATGTCATTTTCTTATTCATGGCAGGTGCTCCCAGCCAAGTTGATCTGTTTGATTACAAACCTGATTTGGACAAGCAATTCAAAAAACCACTACCCAAAAGCATAAGCCAGGGACAGCGCGTCACAGCAATGACGCGAGGCAAAGAACAGATGGTTGTTCCTTCGATGTTCAAGTTCAATCAGGCCGGAGAAAACGGACTTTGGATGAGCGAACTATTACCGCATCTTTCCAAGCAGGCTGACCGTCTCTGTATCTTGAAGTCACTGAACACCAATGCAATTAACCATGACCCGGCTAAGACATTTATCTGCACAGGATCCGAGCAACCCGGTAAAGCGAGCATGGGGGCCTGGTTGAGTTACGGTCTAGGGGCCATCAACAAGGATCTGCCAGACTTCATCGTTTTGACGTCCGCGTTTTGGACAGGTGGAACAAGAAATGTTCAGGGGCTTTACAGCCGACTCTGGGGAAGTGGATTTCTTCCCTCCAAACATCAGGGAGTCGCTTTTCAAACCAATGGTGATCCCGTTCTGTTTTTGTCCAATCCCAAGGGAGTTGATTCCGATATTCGCCGACGCATGCTAGATGCCACCGGCGCACTCAACCGCAAACACCTTGGCGAAATCGGTGACAGTGAGATCGAAACCACCATTTCCCAGCAAGAGATGGCGTTCAGAATGCAATCTTCGGTTCCCGAGCTAACCGATTTGTCACAGGAATCCAAAGAGGTTCTGGACAGCTATGGACCAGAGGTTCACAAGAACGGATCGTTTGCCCGGAACTGCTTGCAAGCACGCAGAATGGTAGAACGTGGCGTGCGGTTCATTCAATTGTTCCATCGCGGTTGGGACCATCACTCGATTCTTCCCAAACAACTTCGTGGCCAGGCGTACGATGTAGACCAAGCCTGCTCTGCACTCATCCAAGACCTCGAACAACGTGGTTTGCTGAACGATACGCTGATCGTCTTCGCAGGCGAATTTGGCCGCACCGTTTACGGGCAAGGAAAACTCACACGAGATGACTATGGTCGTGATCATCATCCACGATGCTTCTCTGGTTGGCTTGCCGGAGGTGGAATTAAAGGTGGCATGTCGTACGGTGAAACAGATGATTTTAGTTACAACGTGGCTGAGAACCCTGTAGCTGTCCGGGACTTGCACGCCACGCTTCTACACCAGCTGGGAATCGATCACGAAAAGCTGAATTTTCCATTTCAAGGCTTGGACCAAAAACTGACGGGTGTTGAGCCGGCACGAGTGGTGACCGAGATACTGGCCTGATCCAACCAGCTTCAAACCAAACTTGCCTGCCAGCTTGCAAAATCCCCCCCCTCCCATTCCTCGAGTTCAGAGGTGTTTGGCAAAATGCTGCAAACACATCCTTGGCGGCGTGCTCCCGCCCACTCCGAAAAACCCCAACATCGGTGTAATCACCTCCACGCTCTAACAATTGAACCAAGCGATCAGCTTCCACGCAGTTGTCTACTCGATTCACAAACTCAAAACTCGGCTCCAACTCAACTTTGCGAATGTCGCCTTCCAAAACAACCTTTCGCTCGTAACCGCCAATGAGAATGTGCAACAAATGCCTATTTGCAGACTCAAAGCCGTCAAAGCCCGGTCATGCTGTCAGCGTTTCACAACACTCTCACCCCCAGCAGGGTTGGTAACATCGTTGGACAATGCCCACGCTTTGAGCGATTTCCCCACTTGAAGCAAGGCATAGCTGCAACGATCGACAGCGAGGCCCACGATGCTATTCCGAAATGTTTTTCGTGGCATGACTTTTTGAAAATTGATCGCAAGAAAAGAAAACAGGTTAAAGCAGGTAAAGCACCGAAACACAACGGATGCAGCAATGTTCAAATGATTGCGTTGTCCAATGCATCCAACTTTTCTTTACTAGAAGTCGTCATGCTGAAACTTAGTTGCTGTCCATTGCTGCTACCCATTTTCTCATGCATGCTTCTTACTGAGGCATCAGGACAATGGGAAAATGTACCTTTACCGGGTAATCATCCGGAGGTATTCGCCCTCACGACTCATCGCGGCAATGGTTTGGTGATTGGCACGGGGGGGTTACCCAACTCTGAGACCAATGCCACAGGAATCCTTTTTTCCGACAACCATGGCGATAGCGTCGAGCCACGCAGCCTAGGCATTGGATCGACACGCTTTGACCAGCTGTTCCGTTCTCTGCACAGCACCGAAAACCTGCTCATCGCCGCCAGCGCTGATGGCGTTTACTTCTCCGAAAATGACGGCAATGCATGGGACAAGCGATCCGCCGGTTTGCCCGTCATCCCGCAGACAGGCAAAAAGAGTTCGAATGCGTTGACCTCTCTCAAAAGCACCATCTTTTGTGGTACGCCATCAGGTGTTTTTAAAACCGACAATCAAGGAAAAAGCTGGAGTGATTGTAGCTCAGGATTGAATAATCCTGATGTACGTGCCTTGGCAACACTTGACGGCCTGATCTTTGCTTCGACCGATGGTGATGGCGTCTATTGCTCATCGGACGGTGGCAACTCCTGGTCCGCGGCTAACACGGGTATGCCGCTCGGTTCACGCTCACGAGCGTTGATTGCCCACGAAGGTGTCCTATTTGCTGGCACCCCGTACGGCACTTTCCGAAGCACAAACAAGGGCGCGTCATGGACCGCCAACGTTGGAACAGCGAATGCGAGGGCATTTGCTGCTGACAAAGACATGGTGGCCCTGGGTGCCTTCCGCGGTAGTGGTTCCGTATACATCAGCATTGACAAGGGCGAACACTGGAAAGATGTCAGTGCCAACCTTCCGCGTGGTGGAATTGGTGTCTGGGCAATGGCGATGGACAACCGGTATCTGTACGCTGCAATCAACCGACAGGGCATGTGGCGTGTCAAACTTGAGGACTTGAAAAAAATTGAAATCGGAACAACTCCCACACAGTCAAACATGAGTGGCGGCACCAAATCATTTTCCTCACATCCCCTGATGTTGGCGCTCGATCCGGATCGTGATGGAGAAATCTCAGCAGAAGAGATACAGAATGCAAAACAAACGCTCAAATCACTTGATAAGAACAAGGATGGAAAGATTTCTGAGTCCGAAATGGGACGCACCGCACAGCAATCGCAAGGGATAGGCAACCCCATTGCCGGTAGGCCGAATGGTCCCACCGCAGCACTCGCCCGGCTCCGAAGTCTCGATTCCAACGGAGACGGGAAGGTGACTCGAGACGAGATACCCATCCGAATGCAACGAATCCTTGATCGCGCGGACAGCAATGGGGACAACGTGCTGAACATGCAAGAGATCGAAAAGTTTGGGGAGACATTGGGACGCGGTCGCCCCAACTGAGATTCGTGCATCAGTTGGCAACCGTGGGCAAGATCTCAAAGCTGCACACATCAGCAACGGCCAGCTAATCGCTCAGCAGCAATGGATCAGCATTTCTCATCTTTAACCGCTGTGCTGACTCGTCAGGCTGGCTAAGCAACAGATGCAGCCGCATAAGTCCAAAAATCTTTAAAAAAGTCAACGAAACACTTTCTTTCTCCAGCAAAATCTTTGCATTTCTCGCACTGCTGGGTAGCAACGAGCCTCCCACCAAAATGAAATTCCGGAGGCGTTTCATCACACCTAACCTATAAGAAGGCATCATGAGCTTTGCGTTTAAGAAAGTCAGCCAACACCCCCTTATCCCTTCATGGATGCCAATCATCCCCGTCATCACGGCCCTGGCACTTTGTAGCATGCCAAACGCGGCAAAAGCCGAGGACAATCCTCCTGCTAAAAGCAGGTCTGCCGTTCAGGAGTTTGCAAAACTGACTGAGTTGATGCGAGGGTCATGGAGAGTGGAAAACACAGCCATGCGAGATGCCCCAGAGCACGGCCAGAAGATAGGGGATCCTGTAATTGCGTACGCAACGATCACGCCCAATCCAGCTGGCACAGTGCTGCAATGGGATGTCCAATTCGGGTCAGACGTAACCCGCGGGTTGGTCTCGGTGACACTCGGAACCAATCAAATCCGAAGCTTCAACACGGCACCCGACGGTGCTCACTGGGAACTGATCATTTCCCAAACAAAGAAAAACAAAAATCATTGGACGTTCAAGTTGGCCAATGCTAGTTTCCCGACCGGTGAAGCCGCTACCGGTAATGGAACATGGAAAATAAGTGAAGACGGAAAACTTTTCACAACAGAAGCCACGATCAAGTCCGCAGACGGAACAACCATTGAACTGAACAACCGCATGGTTCGGCTCTCGAAATCCACCGATGCAGAGAAGCTTGCCTCCGCCAGCGTCAGACGCTTTTTGAGGAACTTCAATACCAGAAACGTTTCTGGACTGGCAGACGAGTTCATGGAAAATAGCGTTCGAGTTATCAGCCTGTATCAACTGCCACTGGAAGGCCGAGACGCAATTGCCAAATCATTCAAAGAACGTTTTGCTGATGAAGATGACTCAGACGCTGGAAGCCTTGATGCCGTTGTCACCAATGCCCGTTACATCAGCGAGAATGTGATACTGGCAGATGGCACGTGGCAAATCATTGATGCCGAGGGAAATACCTCCCGCGCAGGAAAATGGGGAAATGTGCTACAAGTTGTTGATGGAGAGTGCAAGCTATTGATGGAATCGGCGCACTCAGAAATTTCCAACGAGGAAGTCAGTGAAGAAAAATCAGCCAGTCGCCTGCCTGTGCCTGAAGCTTTGACCGCCAAGGATGATCCAGTCGTTCCCTTGCTTGAACGCAGCATCATGCGATACACCAATGGCATGCAGGCATCAAACTTCGACGCGTTGGCACGCGAATTCACATCCGACGGTGTGCAACTGGTTGGAAATGTACCGGGACCAAGCCGCGGCTACAAAGAGATCGCTAAAGCATTTTCCGTCGGAGTAGGGGAAGGAAGTCCTTACGAGAAAACAGTTCTCAAAGCAAAAGTGCTTGGCCTAAGAAGAATCGACGATCAGCTCGTCGCCGCATACGGAGTCTGGAGTGCCCACACCCCTGACGGCGCGCTCATTGATTTCGGTCAATGGGGAAATGTGTTCCGCCAAGCTGATGGTGAAGCTAAAATGATCATTGAATCTGCCGGAAGCTTTGAATAGCCGGATTGAACTGCAGTTCCAGTAATTTGCAGATCACTGGATAGTGGAAACAGCAGCAAGCTGCTCAGATCACTGATTCGCTCAAAGACAATTACTGACACAGAAGGAGGGCAGCCCCCTTTTGTGTCAATTCACATTTCGTTGCCAAGATTGATTCTCGCGTGCCAGCACTGCAATGCCTTGTCATGAGCCAACCGAAAAGCAAAGTAATTGAAAAGTGACCCTTGCCATCTGTATTCCGGACGCTTGAATCATTAATTCTCACATCAGGCAGGAACTTGTAAATGTCGTGTATCATTCTTGTTGTCTGATCACTCCGGGATTAAATAATTGGATATGTGCACACGTCGCGGAATTTGTCGGCGGCATCCAGGCTTGAAGACACAGTCTGAAGTTACCATTAGCCAAAACACGACGGGAAAACACAGAAAAATCAAGGAACAATAAATCATGGCGCACACTGAATGCCCAGACTGTAGTACTCCTTTGCGGGCAATTAAACTAACGGATGCCACGGAAAGAATGATGGGACATGGCAGTCTACGTGTTGAGCAGAACTACTCATCGGAAGATGCAACATCCAGTTTTGCAGGGATGGCAGGACTTCATCCTGAAGGCAAAGTCTATGGGCGATTGTGTCCAGATTGCGGACGTATTTTATTGTATGCCGTTCCCATGAATCCATGATTCATGAATCGAAAGTCGCGGCACTCGGCAGCGATATAGCGGAGACAATCCAAAACGAGAGCAGCGTGAATACCAGACCGCATCCGAAATCACGGATCAATGACGCGACCTGTTCGTCCGCTGTCTGGTGATTTTTTTGATGATGGCTGCTGGCAAGCAATCCAGCAGTCAATTTCTGTGCACCGACCATCACGACAACGGATTGTATGTCAAGGCGTTGGCGCAAGTCAGACGCAAACTCGCCGCCTGCCCCAAGTGAGTTCGATAGAACGAATTCCGACAGACGACGTTTCTCATTCCGTGTTTGGGCCTCTCCATGAAGACGAAGCCACAAAACTGGACTTGAAACTGCACGAGAACAGTCATGCGTGTGACGTCTTCATCGCCACCACTGGCTTTGACCCGCGACCTTGACGATCCAGAAAGCACTTTATCAGGTACAATAGATGACCATGGAAAAGCTACTAACCACGGTCGTCGTTTTCACCACCTGCGTTGCTTGCGCGTTTGCTAACGCGGATGAGGCCGGACAACTTGAGTTCTTCGAGTCAAAGATCCGGCCAGTCTTGGTTGAACACTGTTATCCCTGCCATTCCATCCAAGCTGGAAAATCCAAAGGGGGTCTGCTCTTGGACTCGCGTCACGGCTGGCAGGTTGGCGGTGATTCAGGACCAGCAATCATCCCCTTCAAACCAGAGGAAAGCCTCGTCCTGTTAGCAATCAACCAAAGCGGAGAGAGCTCTGAAATGCCGCCTGATAAACGACTGTCCCAGACAATCGTGAAAAACTTTGAAGCGTGGATTACAGTCGGCGCCATCGATCCGCGTAACGGTCAAAAACCGCCAAAGACAAAGCAGATGGACATAGCTGCGGGGAAGCAATTCTGGTCCTTCCAACCTCTTCAGAGGTCGTTTGAACATCATTCCATTGACGAATTCATCCAGCCTCAGGCACCGGTTGCCCCAGCAAACACATTGGCAAGACGGCTGTTCCTGGACTTGATCGGACTCCCACCAAGCCCCAACGAGCTGCATGAATTTGCACAGATCTATTCTGATATTTCACCTGACAAAGCAGTGCAGACTTTTACCGACAAGCTACTCTCACGAAAAGAGTTTGGTGAAAAGTGGGCAAGGCACTGGATGGATATTGCGCGTTACGCTGATTCCAATGGCGGCGACTTCAACCTGACCTACCCCGAATCATGGCGTTACCGCAACTATCTCATCGACGCCTTCAACAGCGACATGCCATATGACCAATTCGTCCGCGAACAAATCGCGGGAGACCTGCTGCCCGCTTCGGGGACTGAAGAACGAAACCGCCAGATGATTGCGACAGGATTTTTGATGGTCGCTCCAAAAATGCTGACCGAACGTAATAAAGCCAAAATGCATCTGGACATTGCTGACGAACAAGTGGATACCATCGGCAGAGCAATCCTGGGATTAACGCTCGGGTGCGCCCGTTGCCACGATCACAAATTCGATCCGATCCCAACCAAGGATTACTACGCGATGCTGGGAATTCTGCACAGCACCCGCACTGCTGACGGCATACTCATGGGCAATGTCAATGTTTCCGGTTGGAAAGAAACCGACCTGGAAGTCGACTCCCAGACACGCCAACGGCATGCTCAATTAAAAGCGAGAACAACAGCCATTGAACAGGAATTGAAACAGAAGCAAGAGAAATATCAAAAGCTGCAGACCGCTGGTTCAGTGCTTGTCGATGACCCCGCTGCAGAGAAAACAGGTAAGTGGCGTAAATCGACTTTCCGCCCTAACCACATTGGATCGCATTATTTGGTCGCCGATAAGAACCCATTGGAATCTCTTTCCATCCGATGGCAGATTACCCTACCTAAACCCGGTCAATACGAAATCAGAGTCAGCTTTGGTGGCGGCCAGGGATTGGAAAAAAAAGCACCTTACGTCGTGACACACGCCAAGGGTGAAACAGAATTGATCATTGACCAGACGGTGAATCCACCCATCAATGGAATGTGGTACTCCCTTGGTACATTTACTTTCGCGGCCAGCCCACCCGAAAACGGTTCCGGTAAAGAAAAACCAGCCCCGGTATACGCACAAGTGGAACTGAGCAATCGAAATACCACAGGTCCTGTCATTGCGGATGCGGTTCAAATCGTCCCCATCGATTCGGTACAGGCCAACGCTCAAGACGAGCAGGTGGATTCGCTGCGTGCGACCATCGAACGACTGCAGTCAGAGCTGAAAGGCCTCGAAGCACAGCAACCCAAGATCGCCAAAGCGATGGTGGCAGCAGATCACTCGGGAGACCGGTTGGGCGATTTGCAGATTCGAATTCGTGGAGAAACGAAGAACTTGGGTGCGAAAGCACGCCGGGGATTTCTGCAAGTGGTAAGCAGCACCGATGCCGAAGAACCGATCATCGCTGAACATCAGTCAGGACGAATCGAGTTGGCTGAGTGGTTGACGAATCCCGACAATCCCCTGACTTCTCGGGTGATGGTGAATCGAATTTGGCAGCAATTTTTTGGCCGGGGAATTGTAAGCACCACGGACAACTTTGGCATTCGTGGCACCACTCCCACTCATCCGATATTACTTGATTTCCTGGCGGAAAATCTTGTCAATAATCGCTGGTCCGTGAAATCATTGATTCGCAAGATTGTGCAATCAAAAACCTATCAGCAGACTTCATCCGCAATTTCGTCAAGCGACCCTGAAAACAAATTCCTCCGTCGCCAAAACTGCCGTCCAGCCAGTGCTGAAGTCATCCGTGATTCGATTCTTGCAATTACTGGTGAGCTGAATAGAGAGCAACACGAATCTGCGGTCGCGTCGCTGGGAATGTACGCCATTGAAACCAGTGGAAAACGGGATCCGTCAGTTGGCAAAACCGGCGACCTTCGTCAACGCAGTGTCTACATGCCGGTTATCCGAGGTGCTGTACCGCCCTCACTCGCGATCTTTGATCTTCCCAACCCGGACCTGGTAACCGGAACGCGTGCTGAAACTACCGTACCCGCTCAGGCTCTATTCATGATGAATTCGCAGTTCATTCAGGAGATGTCCCAAGCCCTGAGTGCCAGGATTTGTGCAGAGCATGAGACAACTGCCCCACTGATTCAGGACTTGTATCAACGAGTTCTCATTCGCTCAGCCGATCAGGACGACATTAGCAAAGCCAGTGAGTACATTATCGCGCTGATAAACCAAGGCAAATCACGACAGGCGGCGGTCGCATCATTTGTCCAAATTCTGTTTAGTTCAACAGAGTTTCGATTCGTTGAATAACAAAACAACCTGAACGTCTTCTGGAAGTACCGCACCATGAAACAATGCGAAAACTTTTCGATTTCACACACTCGGCGTCACTGGCTGCAGACCACCGGTTGCGGGTTTGGCGCTGTCGCATTTCACGCATTCGCGCAGCAGATCGCCGCGGCAGCGGAACCATCTTTGGCCGCGCAGGCACTGCATCACACCCCCAAAGCCAAACGTGTGATCTTTCTATTCATGCATGGTGGAGTCTCTCAGGTCGATTCATTCGATCCCAAACCCATGCTAAAGCAATACGATGGCAAAGACCTGCCCTTCAAGGGTTTGGACACGCTGGACATCGCACTCAAAGATAATCTGAAGCAAAATAAACGAAATGGTCGCGTCCTGAATACGACCTGGAAGTTCCGGCAGCACGGCGAAAGTGGTGCGTGGATCAGCGATCTGTGGCCACACTTGACCAAGCATGCTGATGATCTGTGCTTCATTAAATCGATGCATACCCGCGGTACATCCCACGGTCAGGCCGTTGGCATGATTCATACCGGGAATGATAACCTGCTGCGTCCATCACTGGGCTCTTGGGTCAGCTATGGGCTGGGGACCGAAAATGAGAGTCTACCCGGCTTTGTCAGCATCACTCCCCCCGATGGCCACGGAGGCGCAAGAAACTATGGGTCCGCGTTCTTACCGTCTCATCATCAAGCAACGACTCTCGGGCATTCTGGCAGCAAGACCGCTGATGCAACCATCCACTTCCTCGAAAATCCACTGGTTGAATTGAGCGAGCAACAACAACAGCTAGAGATGCTGCAGAGGGTCAACCAGAAACACTTTGCCCAAAACCAGCATCCCCAAATCGATGGCGTGATTCGCAGCTACGAAATGGCATTTCGAATGCAGAAGATAGCGCCAGACCTGATTGACATCAGTAACGAATCCAAAGCCACCCGCGAGTTGTATGGATTGGACCAAAAACCGACGACCGACTTCGCACATCGCTGTCTGTTGGCACGACGATTCTGCGAAGCAGGCGTTCGCTACCTGCAAGTCAGCACACCCTATGTATGGGACCAACATGGTGGTCTGGTGAAAGGACACACCAAAAATGCTCTGGCAGTTGATCAACCTATCTCAGGACTGCTGACCGATCTCAAACAGCGTGGACTCCTTGAGGATACACTCGTGGTTTGGGGCACAGAGTTTGGCCGAACCCCCGTGGCACAGGGCACTGACGGACGCGATCACAATCCAGCCGGGTTTACCGTTTGGCTGAGCGGAGCCGGTGTCAAGTCGGGATACAGCCACGGTGCTACGGACGACTTTGGTTACTACGCGCAAGAGAACAAAGTTCACATGCATGACCTGCACGCTACGATCCTGCATCTACTAGGAATCGATCACGAAAAACTGACCTACCGGTACGCGGGACGCGATTTCCGACTCACCGATGTCTACGGTGAGGTGGTCAAGGAAGTCCTTGCCTAGTACATGGTTCACCGATCGCTTCGTGAGCCCACAATATCGCGCAACCCTCTGCCAGCAACCCTCTGCAAGTGAACACAGCAAGCCTATCATGACCCAACACGCTTCCCCGACGCTTTACCGATAATCGCGGCGTCAGTTTTACTCAAACGTGCAGTGTCTTCCGGATCAAACCATGGGGTCCCGCTACCTCTGGGGTAACGGGCCCTAATTCAGTCAGTAAACGTAAACCGAGTCACTTGCTCTTCATCAGTTTGACCATGGCTTTGCCCATCGCCTCACCAATGTTCATGTAGGTTTCTGCATTCCCACCGTAATGACTTCCTGAGCTACTGCCTTTGGAAAGTGGGTGCGTATAGACGCCAGCAACATTGCCTTTAAATTCCGGGTATTTACCGGATGTGCCATCGACCGCCAGAACTGCCTCGAGAATTTTCCCGCCACCATCGGTAGCACCTTTTTCGGACTGTCCCAAGGACGCACAAACAAAGTTGGCGTTGGGGGCGTCGAATTCTTTCCGCAACTGCTTGACCAAGTGCACAAGATTCATCTCATAGCGACTGGACAACGCTTCACTGCGGCTATCACGATCACCCTGCCACCAGAAGAAACCTGCAACCTCGTAGCCATTGGCTCCCGGATAATACTTATCGAGTTCGCTTAGCACTTTCTTAGCCCTGGCGACGTCACCATCATATTGCATTCCGGCATACCAACCGATCTTCTTGGGCTCAGTTCCTTTCTCCCAACGTTCGGGTGATCCCTTGTAACCCGGATGCACCCAAGTCTTTCCTTTGGAATCTGTGAACTCGTATCCTTCACTACCGGGTGGCAGCAAGTCCCATCCCAATGCACGGTTTCCAATCGCACTTTTCAAAATCATCACTGGTGCATCTGTTACATCGCCAACGGCGTGCCCAATACCAATTTCTACCCCAACATTCCCACTGATGGTCATCCACTCATTATTGAACTCTCGCATTCCCCCGGTCCCGCTACCCATCACGCGAACGTTACGAACATCTCCCCGAACGATCCAGTCTCCTTGATCGTCAATCAAATAAGGGTACAGATTTTTTTCTTTCACAGCAGTTTCGAGCGATCCGTCACCGCCTTTGACCTTCCCGAAATTAAGCATGTTGGACTGGCCCATCAGAATGTAAACCTGCACCGGTTTGGACATGTCAGCAGGCTTGCCCTGAGATGCCGTATCATCAGCCTCGGTAGCAGAGTGATTGGCAAATGTCGAACAGATCGCAAGTAACATTGCGAGCACGGCAGGTATCGATAATCGTTTCGTTATCATCATGCAGTTTCTTGAATCGCGGAAAGGAAAACACGGACAGTCCTAAAAGATAACAAACAAACAAACCGATTTCAGGAAAACCAGCACCGCTTTCACGAACACCCATTTTGGACGATACGGCACACCTGAATACTCACTACTGATCCGCTTGCTTGCCTGCATCACCGCCACGATTTCCATGCTGTGGGCAGCCAGAATCTGCGACTAGCGATTATTCGTGTTGAATCAAGATTGTTTGCAGGGAATTCCTGCCCCCGTCCGGTCGCCACTGACTGTTATGATTAAAGTTGTACGTGGCTCCGAGTTAACTTCTTAACTTCAGTTTTTGTGGAGAACCATCACTGGCCTTTTCGTGACCCCGGGTAACTGGCCGCACTACCAGTTGTATTCTCGACCCATTGGGATCTACGATTACCCGCTTCCCACCCTTCTCTTTCCCACCTGCGACATCCTTCTTGCATGAGTATGGCCCTACCGAACAAATCACGGGCAACCCATTTCAGTTGCCTGCGAAATTTGCGGTTCCAATCCAATCCAATCCAATCCAATCCAATCCAATCCAAAACTCACCAACACACTAAGCTAGGCTTTCTAACTCAAGAACTGGCTTACACCACCCAGGATTTTCAAAACATGAAATCGCTCAAGTTGCTGCTTTTCTCACTTATCTTCTTGTCGATCTCACTGGGTTCTTCCAAAGCATTGCAGGCAGATGAAGCAGGAACTTCGGCTGAGGGGAAAAGGCCCAATATCGTGCTAATCTATATCGATGATTTAGGCTACGGCGACATTGGTTCTTATGGTTGCAAAGACATCCCAACTCCGAACATCGACCAGTTGGCCGCCGAGGGTGTGCGTTGCACTGCGTCCTACATTACGAATCCACCGTGCTGCCCCAGTCGCTGCAGCTTGATGATGGGCCAGTACGGGCAACGCTTTGGCAAATATGGCATGTCTCGGGGTCTGCCGATTCCATCGGACCGACCAACGATGGCCAAATTCCTGCAGAGCGAGGGTTACGTTACAGGACAAATTGGAAAATGGGATATCGGGACTCGCAAGCAGGGTCCCCTGTCCACTGGATTCACAGAGGTCGCTCGCAACCCACCGAGGAAAACCTATACAAAGAAAGAACTCAGCGAGCTGCCACCCAATCTTGCGGGAGCGATCAAACGCAAAGGTGGCAAGTCCAAGTATTTCTGTATCAACAAATCAGGCGAGACCCAGTGGTTGACTGATTACGACGGAGACATGATCACCGAGTTCGTCAACACCTACCAAGACGAGCCATTCTTTCTCTACTGGTCACCCGAGGCAGTTCACTCTCCCAGCATGGAGGCTCCCGAAAGCTTGATGAATAGGACAACCGCCAAAGGCAGGAGACGCAAACTTGCCGGTGCCATTGTTTCCGTCGACGATCAGGTTGGCAAACTCATCAAGGCGTTGGAAAGCCACAATCTCCGGGAGAACACGCTCGTAATTTTCTCAAGCGACAATGGCGCCAATGGTAGTGAGGGAGGATCATCTGCCCCGTACACAGGCGGCAAAGGGCTCGGAACACAAAAAGAAGGCTGGGTTCGTGTGCCAACAATTTTTTCAATGCCGGGAACGCTGCCCGAGGGCAAGCAATTCGACGGATTGATTGCGAACTTTGACTTCTATTCAACCGCCGCATCACTCGTCGGCGCAAACAAGCCGGACCACTGTGATGGTGTCGATTTGATCCCTTACCTGAGGGGCGATGATACTAGCGATCCTCACGAGTACCTATACTGGCTCAACAACGAGCCTGGTGATGCGGAACGCAGACACTTGATTGCGACCCGATGGAAAGACTGGCGACTGTACAAGAAGTACAAGAAGGATGCATGGCAACTGTTCAACCTGGTTTCTGATCCCCGTGAAGAGAACAATGTTGCAGACGAACACCCACAGATCGTGCGTAAGATGGCTGCCCAACATGCTGCTTGGAAAAAAACACTCGCACCACTGGGCCAAATCCCCGAAACCAGCGATCAACTGAAGATCATTCCCACCGGCCATGGCTGGGCAACCAGCACCATGGTGAGCGAAAACTAACCAACGAAGCAATCAGCAACAACAACGTAATTTCCCGAGAACGACATGCAGCTGTTCCGAATCGCCTTATTCATTAATCTGCTCAGCATATCGCTCTGTGGAAATGAAACGTTCCAGCCGTACAAGACACCCAGTGATGTGCCCCAAAATGCACTGGATCTTTGGGCCGAGTATGACGCCCGCGCAGAACCGCTTGATGTACAAGTCATCAAGGAATGGAAAATGGATGGGATCGTGACGCGATACGTGACGTTTAGAGTCGGCACGTTCAAGGGAGCTGCGTCCCGAATCGCCGCATACTATTCATTCCCAGACAACGAAAAAAAGAATGCCGCCTTTGTCTGGAGCCATGGTGGCGGACAGCGAGCCGAACGCAATCGTGGTCGATATTTCGCAGGGCAAGGATTCGCTACCATCGATATCAATTGGCTGGGGCGACCGATGGAAAGCGATATCGATACCAACACGGACTGGGGAAGGGTTGATCCAACACAAGGGCCGCGATTCTATTCGAAGGCATTACGTAAAGGATGGAAACGAAACTTGCAGCCAGATGAGTTTTCGATCGACCCAGTTCCCAGCCCTCGGAACGCAAACTGGTTTTTATTGGCAGTGGCCGCCCGGCGTGCCATTACTTTCCTGGAGCGACAACCCGAGGTTGACTCATCAAAACTTGGTTTTTCAGGTTTCTCGATGGGTGGGATGATCACGGCATTGACAGCCACAGACACAAGACTGAAAGCAGTGGTTCCTTTTGTTGGAGGTACCGGTTTCAAGCATATCGACTTTCCCGGTGGCGTCCGCGGTAGCAGCATCAAAGTTCATTTCAAAGACACAGATCTCTACAGCAAGACCATCGATGCAAGTGCCTATTGGCCGTCTGTCAAATGCCCCGTCATGTTCATTAGTTCATCGAACGACTTCCATTCCGCGTTCGATCGCATCTATCAATCCATGGCACTTCTGAAGCACCCCAACTGGCGAGTCAGCACAAACATGCACCAGAATCATGGCCCCGGACCAGAGCAGTGGGTGCTGCTGAACCAGTGGTTTAACCAGTACCTGCGGGGAATCAACCAGAACATTCCACCCACACCACCATCGACTTTCACGGTCCGCGACGGCACTGCGGCCTTCACTGTGACGCCAACGCAGTCAGAACGATTACTGGACACAGAAATCTACTACAGCTACGACCCGAACAGTCGCACTCGCTTTTGGAACCGTGCAAATGCACAATTCAAGGACGGTACCTGGTCAGTGGCACTGCCTGTGCATAAAAACCTGCCGGTATACGTATTTGCCCTTTGCAGGTACCGACTGCAAAGCCCAGTGCAACTTGAACGGGAAGAAACGTCTCGTTTTGCTTTGAACTCGCTGGAGCATTCTCTGCTCCCGCTAGAATTGGATTTGAAACAGCTTTCTCAACTTCCCAAAACCCGGGCTGTATTCGAAGACTTTAAACACGGCACTCGAGACTGGTCCAGTCGAGACCAACGCAGTATCAAAACATACAAGTTCCAGACTCCGGATCTTGATCGCTCCAACAACAAACAACTTTCCATCAAAATCAATCCCCGCGGTAAACGATTGGCCCTGCGGTTGAACGCCGGAAGCAAGTTTTTAAGCCAGGAAAACAACTTGGGAGATTTTGTTTACACGAAAGGGATCGAAGGCGGGCAACGGAAGGAAATTGTTATCTCTCGTCATGACTTTAAAAATGAACAGGGAAAAACTCTGGAATGGGCCAAGATTGCAACCTTCGAGGTCACCTTGATTGATCGCGACACGAACCAGAAGGTCATTCTCGCTTCAAACCCTGACCAGCAATTCATTGAATCGATCAATTTGGAAAAAATCGAAGACAATTGAAGCACCGTCATTCAGCTTGAAAAAGACAACTTTTGACAGTCGAATACGGGGTCAGGTTCCGCCACTTTCCTACTCAATCATTCACAGAAAACCCATCATCAGTCCTCTAGACATGCACCGCCTGCTCCTCTTTCTGCCACTCCTGCTCCTTCATTGGCTTGCCCAAGGCTTTGGCATTTGCGTTGCACAATCCACCGCTCCGGTTGCCGGTGATGGCCCGCCAACAAAACAGATCGTAACTGGACTACTGAATACCCACTGCTCCGACTGCCATTCAGGATCAGAATCATCTGGTGGATTCACACTCGAGACTCTGCTTGGCAATGAAACCGGACAGACACGTAAAAACTTGGAACGCATTTTCCACGTTCTGGCCACCAACCAAATGCCTCCGAGCCAAACCGACGCGTTCACTATCAAAGAAAAAAAGACCGTGGTGCAGTGGCTGACGAACCAACTTCGCGGCTCGGACGTCATCCGCGAATGGAATCAAAAAAGGCTGTACCCGGAATATGGGAACTATATTGACCACGCATCCTTATTTGATGGATCCGTGCGTGAAGTTGCTTGGTCACCGTCGCGACTTTGGAAAAAAAGCCCCACAATATTTGACTCGTTGACGAATCGAGGCATGGGATTCCGAGCTGGCCAAAACAGCGCACCCAGCAGTGAATTAACCAAGCTAAAGCAACCGTTCACGATTGAAGACAAAGCCGGATTGAAAGATTTCGCAGCAATCACAATGGCTGACTCGGCAACACTGTCGACAATGCTTCGTAATGCCGAAACGCTTGTTGATCGCCACCTGGCCGAAGCGTTGAATGAAATTCGCATTGAGCGTGATGGGCCAATCCCTGCGGAGCAATTACCCAAAGATAAAAAAGGGAACCCCATCAGGCCTCGTTTTCCAGCGACTCCGCCGGAATTCAAAGCGATTCTGTTGAGCAGTGCTTCCCCAACTGACCAACAGATTCAAACCGCGATCACTCGTATGTTCTTGTGGATCATCGAGCGTGACCCGACGCCAGCAGAGATTGAGAAATACAGTCAACTATGCCAGGAATGCACCACAAAAGGCGGAAACGCAGAAGGGCTGCGCACGACCCTGCTGGCAATTGCGGTAAGTCCCCCTGCCGTGTATCGCACAGAATTGGGGCAAGGGCCTGTTGATGAACATGGTCGCCGCATTTTGTCTCCAGCGAACCTTGCATTTTCCATTGCATACGCACTGACCGACCAAAAACCGGACGACGCTCTTTTTTCATCAGCAATCAGTGGCAAGCTTCAGACATCGGAAGATGTGAAACGTGAAGTAGAGCGGTACTGGGATGACCCAGCTATTCAGAAACCACGTATCCTGCGATTCTTCCATGAGTTCTTCGGATACAACGCTGCACCAGGAGTATTCAAAGACACTGCGCGGTTTGGAAAAGACTACCGCAAGGTGCCGGAGCGATTAGTCGAAGATGCAGACACCTTGGTGATGCATCATGTAAATCAGGACACAGATGTCCTCGCAGAGCTCTTAACCACCGATCAGTACTTTGTCTCCCACTCCGGCGACAATGACCACGAACGCGAAATCCACGATGCGTTGCAGGAATTCTACAACTTCTACAAGGACAAACCATGGCGTGACTTCCCATACAAAGTCCCTGAAGAATACATGTCGCACGTCCGAACCATTCACAAGATTTTCCGGCATGCCAATGGCAATGTAACGAAACGGTGGATGAAGTATTTAGAGCAATGTGATTTGGCGGACATCAGCCACATGCCACTCGGCGGTACGCGGTCGAGTGGCCGGGATTACATCCAGACCTACAACCTCGATGAAAAATCATTCAGCTTTCCTGTGGAACAACCGTTCTCCCTGGCACCAGAAAAGCGAATCGGAATTCTGATGCACCCAGCGTGGTTGATCGCACACTCGTTGAATCTTGACAACGACCCGGTTCGGCGTGGCAAATGGATCCGCGAGCGATTACTTGCCGACACCGTCCCCGAATTGCCCATCACCGTGGATGCATCCATTCCCGAAGACCATCACAGGACACTTCGCGAGAGGTTCGCGGTCACACGTCATGAAGACTGCTGGAGATGCCATGTCAAAATGAATCCACTCGGCATGCCGTTTGAGTTGTTCGATGATTTCGGGAGACATCGCGAGAACGAAAAGCTGCTTGCCAAAGGAGAAACCAGACCGGTTGATTCATCAGGAGACCTGCTGGGCACAGGTGATGTCACACTGGACGGTCCCGTCTCCGATCCGCTGGACCTGCTGCATCGGTTGGCCAAATCCACGCGTGTACGCCAGTCGTTTGTACGGCATGCATTTCGCTACTGGATGGGTCGCAATGAGATGCCCAGTGATTCCCAGACGCTGATCAACGCTGACCGCGCCTATGAACAGTCGGGTGGCAGTTTCCGTGCATTGGTGATTTCACTACTCACATCTGACTCGTTTCTCTATCGAAAACCACTCTCTCAACAACACACCCCTGCCGAGCTTCCTACCGGCGGCCCGAACTTGACATCTCGACCTTGATATCTCGACCTTGACATCTCGACAACGCAAGCCACCGCAATAAGCAACAAATCATGACCAAAACACGGCGACAGTTTCTGAGGACAACAGCATTCGGCTCCAGCAGCTTGTTGCTGCAACCGATGCTGCAACGTTTCAAGCTTGAAGCAGCAGGAATCGAGCGTACAAAAATGCCGCACCGATTCGTTTTTGTGATGAAATCCAGCGGTATCATTCCTGAACGCCTTGAACCGCCAACGCTAAAAGCTTCGATTGATGACAAGTCATTGATGGTCAACGAATCACTGACGGAGCACAATCTTCCCGGCACATTGAAGCCTCTGGAACCGTTGAAAGATCAAGTGGCGATCATCCAAGGACTATCTGGCAAGATGTGTCGCCCTGGTCACTCCAGTTGGTTTGGTGCGATGGGCGTCTACAAGACAGGTGGCGAGCACAATTCAGGTATATTGTTGCGAGCCACCGCTGATGCAGAACTAGCTCGTTTGTTCCCATCTCCTTTTCAACACATTGGCCTCGCGCTTCGTGGCAAAGTGATGAGCAAGGAAATCGAGGGTACGCTTTATCCGGGGATCACGGCTGTCGCACCGGGACGGGAATTACCATTCCAAGCGAGCCCAGACATTGCCTATCAGCAGCTTTTCGGCAGCGCCCTGTCGGCTGATGAAAAAGCTCAGATGCAGTACGACCTCAAATCTAACCTGCTGGACTTCATGGTCCGCGACATTGGCAATCTCAACCAGAGCCTTCCCGCAAACGAACGCGAAAAGATGGGACACTATCTCAACGCGTTTGAAGAGCTGAAAATACGCCGACAACGGCTCGCGTCGATGGCTGAACAAATCCGTGGTTCGGCTCCGGAATATAGCGACCGCTTTTCGGCAAAGCAGAACACGATTCGCCAGCAGGCACATATCGACCTTACCGCAGCGGCATTGATCTCCGGCATCACCAACGTCGTCACCCTGAGACTCGATAACATCAGTACCAGCTACGCCCAGCTAGGATTGTCAGAAAAGACAGTGCATGGAATCGGGCACAAGGAGACATGTAATGGAAAATCTCCCGAGGAAGCCCGCGACATCATCCGGTTACACCACATGGAACTGCTGGCTGACCTTGCAACTCAATTGAAAGCGGTGCCAGAAGGGGACGGCACTTTACTGGACAACACGTCTATCATTTACCTGAGTGACTCAGGTAACGAGCACCACGGCAATCTGAATGAATGGCCGTATGTGGTAATCGGTGGAAACGGCGGACGACTCAACATCGCGGGACGCTACATCCAATACCCGAGTTACGGGAGCGACGGCCATCGCACCATTGGAAACTGGTGGACAACTTGGCTGAACGCGTTTGGAAATCCGATTGAACACTATGGAAATCTCGACCTGACGTTGCAGAAGAACGGCATGCCACAAAGGGGGCCGCTGCAGCAACTGCTGGTCTGAGCAACTGCTGGTCTGGGCAACTACTGGTCTGGGCAACTACTGGTCTGGGCAACTACCGGTCTGGGCAACTACCGGTCTGGGCAACTACCGGTCTGGGC
>NZGD01000074.1 GCA_002690925.1 Rhodopirellula sp. | reverse complement strand
GTTCGATAGTACAAAATCGAGTAATCGACGTTTCTCACTCGCGGCCTGCCTATCGAAGAGTTCTGCCGCTCGATTGGCCAGTTCGAGAATCGCGATGCCCTCCTGAAGGTAGCTCTGGTTGGCGTTCTGATGTGACTACCCCCCAGTCTTTGCACCAAGTTGAGTGAGAGAATTAGGGTTGGTAAAGCGGCTGTGTTCTGGAGGCTGAGGCGTAGCCGAAGCCGGAAGAACACAGCGTGCCGCATATGCGGCAGGGGTTTGGTAATCCAATGAACTATGGATGCGATGATGGTTGTAGTCCAGTCGCCAGCGATCAATCACCCAGCAAGCTTCCTCGAAGTTCAGGAAGATTTCACGGTTTAGCAGCTCATCGCGAAGCGTGCCATTGAACGATTCAACATAGCCTTTCTCCCAAGGACTACCCTTGGCGATGAACAGTGTTTTGACATCAGCTTGGTGCAGCCAACGCATTACGTGTCTGTGTAAATCCTTTCGTGAGTTTGAGTTCGCGAATCTGCTGTCGAGAGCAGCCTTCAGACATCTAGCAGTGATGTTGCGAGCTTACTGTCAGATCCGTTGTCCAGCGGGTGGCCAAGAGAAAACATGCAGCCCGTTGGCCTGAATAAATGGGCTCTATTGAACTTTTATCTGGGCAAGATGGATCACGATGTCGCACTAGTGATTACATCAGGCTACTGTTCTTATTCGGGATGCATGTTCTAGCTGCTGTGCAGTAACGCTAGATCTTTGCTTGTTCCAGAATCCACTAGAGGAAATCAGATGCTGCGATCAATTCGGATGAATCAAATACTGTTTATCGTATGTGTTCTATTTGCCGGGCAAGAGCTTGGTGCAGATGGTGGAACAGCGAGTCGAGACCAGGCAGACGCTTTTTTTGCACTTCATGCGGGCAGGTGGAGCGGTAAAGTGCAGTCAACTATTGGTGAATCCGAGATAAGTAAAGTGGATGATGAATCACTGAATTATCTCGACTTTGATTACATCAAGAGTAATGGTTTGCTGACAATGAGAAACTATGGTCCTCGTAGCGGTGGCCGCGGCTTCTCTCATTACGATGCCAGAAAAAAAGTGATTCAATCGATTAATCATGGGGTGGGTGGCGTAGTGACGCATCATGAGATTTATCCAAAGGATGGCCACTGGGGTCGTAAGTCGAAACAAATCTCTCCAGATGGCAGCATGCGAGAATTCACATCAACCATTAAGTTTCTTGATGACAACCGAACAATTCATATCGATATCCACCTTACAAAAAATGGAGAGGTGGTTTCTTCGCAGACGAATGTTTGGCGTCGGATTGAATAAACGTGTTCTGATTGAGTCCATGTGGGCAGCCGTTGTGTCGTTTTGGTCAAGAGCTGTGGCGTTGGTAAAATATTTTTTTGCAGCTGCGATTTTGTTCAGATCCTTGGCTGTCAAACCAGACGGAGCTTGGATGCACTTCGGAGAGTAGGGCAGGGCAAGATACCGAAATCGCGATTGCTGGGCTACGTTTCGGGGGCAGGTCTGTGAAGCAGTCATCTCGGGCAGGCACAAACGCCTGTTCTGGTCGGTTATACTCACAGCCGGCATTGGCACTTTCGGCCAAGAATATTGCTCTTTCATGGCGGCGAAGATGAAAATCAAATGTCCTGCATGTAACACTGTTTTGAATGTTCCCGCAGAAGCGGCGGGTAAAATAGTGAAGTGTACGTGCGGGACACAACTGCGAGCTCCCGCAGCGGCAGTTGGTCCCGCTGCTGTTACGTCGCCAACTTCCTCTCCGGCACCTTCAGATGGCGGTACTGCATCGGTACTCGGATCATCCTCGTCGGGAGGTGTCGAGTCGAATGCGTTTGATGACTTGCCCGATGCGGTACCCACGGCGGCCCCCAACCCCTTTTCGCAAACTTCACCCTATGCTCCCCCGAGCCCCAGCAGTAGTGGAAACCCGGCGGGACCACAGCGACTGGCCCCGGGGGCCGCATCGAACCAAGCTCACCCCGTTGCGATTGTGTCCCTGGTCTTCGGAATATTGTCGTTGACACTGGGGTGCTGCTGCTGGTTGCACATTCCGCTTGGGCTCACTGCCGTAGTGACGGGTGGATTTGGTATCCACTTTGGGAATCAGGGACGCGGAGGGAAGGGCATGGCGATCGCTGGATTGATTATGGGGCTCATCTCACTGATTGCTTACACGGTCCTCGCGATCATTGGAGTCGCGGCCCAGTTTGCGAATATGCCCAACGGCCCATTCAATCAGTAGCCAAGGGGCGTGTAGCAGCCCGGTGTCAACGATCTGATGCTCGCAGAACTGATGCGGCTATCATTTGAGTGTGCGGCGATCCTCATCCGATTGTTGCATTGCCAGTGAGAACTGTGTCTTCATTCATGGGCGAAGCGTGCCACCGGGCGGGGATTGTACCGACGTTCGGGCGAACCAGGGTGATGAGTGGTTACGCCGGGCAAAGCAATTGATAAGCTTGTTTACGGGGTGTTACTGGATGTCGGTTTCGCTCGGTATTGTCGATTCGCTGGCCGGGGCAGTGATCAGCGTCTCACGCAGAGTCTCCAGTTGCTGAAGTCTCGGCGTGATTTCTTGCTCAACGAATCGTCGTTGGCATCGGGACTCGATGATCAGAGCGGTAGCCATCACCGCGATGACCGGAACAATTGCCCAGTACGAAATGCCACTGACACCAAACACAATGATGATCCACAGAGTGCTGCCAAAGTAGGGTGGGACGAATCCCAGCATGATGTGTGATCGCGTTCTGATCTGATATTTGGTGCGATTTATCTCCTTGTCGAGATCATCACGAAGCGATGTTGTGTCGTATTTCTCTTGTTTTTTCTGTTGCCGATTTCCTAGATACACGGACGCTCCAAATTGCAACCAGCAGAGTAACGAAATCAGCAACCCTGCGATTTCCCATCCGTGCAAAGCTCGCGAGGAGCCAATGTCCCCCAGCAAGCCAGATGCATTGAGGAGCAACAAGCCAACGATTGCGGTGATCGCAATCGTGCAACCGCAGAAAGTCTGGAGATGCTGCCAAAAAATCACTCGACGAAAACGCTTGCTGTTGTTTCGTAAGGTGTTGTGTAAACCATCTTCATTGACTCCATACAACGGTTCGTCCTGCTGTGAATTCCATATGACTTGTAAGTCTTCAAATTCCATGATTTTCTACCCTTGTGGACTGTGCCGTAAGTCGTTTTTTGATGCGATTCAATCTCACGCCCACGTGGTTTTGGGAAATGCCCATGGTGTCACCGATTTCCCGGTAACTGAAACCATCAAGCAGCAATAGCGTCAGCGAACGATCGATTTCATCAAGTTGGGAGATCTGTTCGTAGAGCCATTCCAGTTGCGGGTTCGCAGCTTTGGAGGTCCTCCGCAGCAAACGGTCGTCCGCAACGATTGACTGGTGGTTTTCGCGATGATGCGTTTCTTTTTTTGACCATCCGATGGCAGAATAAAGTGCCACGCGATAAATCCAGGTCGTGACAGCAGAGTCGGCGCGGTAGCCTGGCACCGAATTCCAAAGCTGGGTTGTGATTTCCTGAAACAGGTCGTCCTGATCGTGTGAGTTGAATGCGTAGGAACGAACAACCTTGAATAGCAGGCCACGATGCAGGTTAAGCCATTCTTCGAAAATACGCTGCTGTTCGTCTGGTTTCATTCGTTTGGCTTCGTTGAATAAATCATTTCAACCTAACTAGTGACCTGCTCTACCGGATTTATTACTGAAAAATTGAAATCCCTAACGAATTAGCGGTGACTCTACGTGAAATCACGCGAGTCCGTGTCCCACACATCTGGAATAGGCTTGCAAATGCTGGCTTATGTTCCGGGGGGCCGTCCAACTTGAATAGTGGGACGGATCGCAGTTCACTGAATGGTTGGAGTGATGCTGGCAAGATGGGTGAGCACCACGCGGCTGAACGGTAAAGAAATGTCAGAAGGAGTGGTTTGGAGAGTTGCTCGCGGTGGCTTTCGTACGATTGCCAATCTCTCAGGTTGTGGTGTTGACTGGCGTGTTTTGTATTTATTGACCCAGGATTGTCCGGCGATTGCGAGCAGTAAGACGACTTTCTTTGGGTATGGAACTTCTCAGCGTTTCGTATTGCATGATTTTTTGCGCAAAGAACTTGTGTGATTTCACTGCCTCTTTCTTGTTGCCCTGGATGTGAAATTCAACGACATCCATAATGAGTACCAGAGTGCCGGTCGCGGGCCATTGTTGGCCTGTCCGATTTGCTACGGCGGCTTCTGCAAGGGAAATTGCCAACAAAAGATTACGGTCGGGGTTGTCTTGATACTCAGTGACGAGGAACTCCGCCGCGCCACACAGGACCTGTGTTTTAAACTCGCCAGATTCGTTACAAATGGAAGTGAACGTTGACTTGGCTTCCTCAAACTTTCCTTGGTAATAAAGACCCTTGCCCTTAATTCCCAACGCGTTGACCAGGCGTGCCTTGTTACCCATCATTGAGTCTGCCAACTTGACCATCGCGTTACCATCTTTTCGTTCAAAGATGTTGCGCAGTGCATCTCGGTCCGTAGCCGGCGCAGGTTTATTGGCGATGTTTTCGGTGGCCGCATCATGTCGATTCAACGTTTGCTTTGCAGCTTCGAGGTCGTAGGTTTCGAGGACGATCTCAGCGAGTGGCCCGCCCATATTTTTAGGGTGGCCTTTCCACGCTAACATCCCATCTTGGTTGATGATCAGGACGGTTGGGATTCCCGCTGCTCCGGTTCGCGTCATGTACT
Organism: Rhodopirellula sp.; assembly: GCA_002690925.1. Taxonomy (GTDB): domain Bacteria; phylum Planctomycetota; class Planctomycetia; order Pirellulales; family Pirellulaceae; genus Rubripirellula. The sequence goes on along the minus strand of NZGD01000074.1, from coordinate 41,667 downwards.
CGGTCTTTAATTGGCCATCGATGTCTTCGCAGATGGCATAGCGCATTAGGTTGGGGTTGTTTTTTACAAACTGTTGGGTCGCGGTTGCGTCGCCGGGATCCAAGGCCAGCCCGATAATTTCTACTCCATGTTTTGCGTATCGGTCTGCGATTACGCTTGTGTGAGGCATCATTTCGATGCATGGCCCACACCAGGTTGCCCACAGGTCGAGCACGTACACTGTACCTTTGGCATAAGACTCAACACTCGTTCCTTTCAGCCAAGTTGCGCGTTTTCCGATATCTGGGAACGGATCCCCGATGCTGAGGGGCGTTACGTGTTTCGGGGGCTGGGCGGCTGCTGTGGGAATCAGCATTGCGATTACAAAAATGCACTCAACAACGAAAAAGGCTCGCGACATTCCGGACTCCACCGTTAGCGATTGGGGGTGATCGTCAGTTTGTTCAAAGTTGGATGAACTGGGAATCACTCATAAGCGAGGTGTTAGCATATCAAATTCACGATCGAGTGGCGGCCAAACGTTCCCAATCGAATATGACCGGGATAGAGACGACCCGCTGAGAGAACGTATCGAGCGACACTGCATCCGAGTTGAGCGTGAAATTCAGGGCGTTGAAGCCGCTCGTAAGCAATGTACGCGGCATTGACGCCGCGTTTTCGTGCGACAGTTAGCCAGGGCAGCTTGATGCGGCAAATGAGTGCGTGGCACACCCGTCTTGCCTCGCCGTAGATCTGTTGGACGTAGCGATGGCAGCACCTACCATCGCTGGGCGTCAAAGCAGTGGTGATTGTTTGGAGTGAGTTCTCCAAGCGGATGGTAGTACCCGTTGGGGGTGCGAACGCCGCGAGAGACAGATGATGAGGTATTGCAACGATAATACAAACGCTTGGAAGTCCAACTTCAATATTTGGAAGTTTGTGTTTCAAGTGCGGTCAATAACACTGTTGCTTTGCTGTTGGGCTCGATCGCCTGATTTGCAATTTGCAGATGTGCTTTTGCGGATTCGACATTGCCTGAATCGATTTCAAGCAGCGACAGATTATGGTGGGCGGCCACCGGTCCATGGGCCTTTTCAAAACCCCGAAGGGCTTTGACTTGATCACCTTGTCGGTAGTGGACCATTGCGAGTGTCCCTTGAAGTCGAGTGTTAACGCCATCGATTTTCAACCCGCGGTTTGCTTCCGCAGCAGCTGCTGTCAATTGTCCCGCTTCCATCAGGGTCCATGCAAAGTTGTTGCATAGCTCAACGTCTTGGGGAGATGCCTCGATACAGCGTTGATAACGCTCGATGGCGGCGGAGTAATTTCCGGTGCTGGCGTAGAGTGGGGCAAGGTTTGAGTCGAGCGGAGTAGCAGTTGGGTTCAGGGATTCAGCTCGCTCGTAAAGCTTGATCGCTTCTATGGCATGACCCTGAGCGGCAACCGTCTTTCCTGTTTCAACACATAATGTGTAATCGCTGGGGAGAGGTTGCGAGAATGCTTTTAGGTTTTGTGGTGCAATTGGTGCAAACGGTTTTAGAAAATCTGATTGTTTGTCTTTGCCCAAGCTTCCACAGCCAATTGACAGAAGGATGAGCCAGACAAGAGGTAGGCAGGATAGCAGATATCTGGGCGTTAGCGTATCGATCATTAGTAGGTTGCTCCCGGGAAGGTGTTGCCGAACGCACCGCCCACGCTCATCTGCTGGTAGCCCATTCCCTGGTTTCTGACGCCATTATTTCCGAAGTTTCCAAGTCCATCTGCAATTTGTTCGGCGCGAATTCCCTGCATGCCCAACGCTGCCGGGATCGCTACTGTGACCACTGGCTCTGGTATTCCATACGAGGCCAATTGCAAACTCACGGCGGCGACTCGCGCTGCGTCCAGCGTTTCGTCACCAGAGGGTTCGATGATCGCGGGTTGATTTGCCGCCAAGCCGGAGTTGGCTGTGCGGGCTATGCGATTGATCGAATTAGGTGCGAGCTTAGCGCTGTTTCCTATAAAGTCGGACTTGTAGAACACGGTTTGGTCGGCTTCCGCGGCAGAGACCTGAGCAGTCTGCCAATCGCATACTTTTACACCAGCCGGCTCGGGAATCGCTCCGGCTGGGATATCTGCACAGCGATCAACGCCGAGAATCCCGCCGCGTGACGCACAGCCCGAGGCTGTGATCAGGCCCACAGTCAGCGAACTTGTGATCAGGGTTGCGATGGTTGTTTTAGTGAACACGATGTTTGTTTTAGTTAACATTCGGGCCTCGCTTGATCATTCTGCGTAGCGACGAGTTTTGTTTTGAGACTGCTTGCTCGCTCGATTCAATTAGGTCAGTGAAGTCCCTGGCTGCAGTAGTTGGTGTAGCCGCTTGCGGATTCGGCGAAATTGCAGTGTGTGGGGTGTGGGTTGATTGAGGGCAGCAACGATCTGTGGGGCCAATATCACCGATCATGAATATCTCGGGGCAGCAGTGCTCGACTCGCTTTTGTCTTGCATGGTCGGTGCGGACCGAAGCACGGTAATCCTGTGAACGACGACTTTCCAGGCGATTGGCAATGAAGAACTCGATATCGGTTGGCTCGTGAACATCATCCCCGGGAAGCGGTAATGGTTCACAACCATCAACGGGAGCAACGAGATGGGGAGTGACAAGAATCACCAGTTCCTGCTCGCCGCTACTTGTTCGATTCGCACCGCCCGTTGCACCGATGATGGGTAAGTCTCCCCAAAAGGGAATGCGGTCGGTGCTCGCTCCGTAATTAGTTTGCAATAGTCCGGCAACTGCGATGGTTTGCCCACTGCGAAGTTGGACCGTGGTTGAAAAGTCTCGACTGTTCAGTCCCGCGACAGCGGTTCCCCCTCCACCGCCGCCGATACTCGTTCCCAGTGATTCGTCACGCGTGCTCACCGATGCATTCATTTGAAGTCGAATGACATCGCGGTCCTGAATGAAGGGGGTAAACTCCAGTGAAACGCCAAAAGGTACGAAAGAAACGCCTTGAAGATTATTCCCAACGCCACCAGAGCTAATGATCGGAATTGGAAATTGACCGCCAGCGCGGAAATCAGCTGACTGGCCATTCATTGCTACCAGATTAGGTTCGGCGAGAGTCCTTGATAGATTCAGCTTTCGGAGTGCGTCGATAGCTAGACGGACTTGCCCCATATCGAGCGAGGCCAAAATATTGGCGCCACCTTGGTTGCCGCCTCCGCCTCCGCCGCCACCGCTATTCTGGAGCAGGTTGCCTGTTAAAGATTGGAATACTGTTGCACCACTTGAGTTTTCTACACCAAAGTTGAGACCGATACTTCGAGCAGCACTGCGGTTGACTTCGGCGACGGTGACTTTTAGCATGACTTGCTGCTCGCCAACGACTTTCATCTGGTTGATGATTCCAGCTTGTGCCAGGGCGAGTGGGTCGATCACCCGGCGACGTTCAGCAGCAGTTTCTTCTGATTCGAGCGTTTGTTCTTGTGCCAGAAAATTGTAGGAAGCTGCCACGGTCTGTGGATTCAACGCCCGTGAAAGCCCTGGGCGGACGCCACGTGCACCGACAAGTACTTGCAGGATTTGTGACATTTCGATCACGTCAGGGGCCTGCCCTCTCACGATCAATCGATCTGCAATTTCATCCAGTTCCACTAGACTGTTCGGGAACTTCTTGTTCAGTTCGACTTCCAAGTCGCCAACTGGTCGCTTCAAAACGGGATCAGCATAGACACGGACGAGATAGCTTACGACGGACTGACCGCTGGGTGCGTCTTCGTCGTTGAACCAGAGCATCAGCGTCGTGGTGCCAGCCCGCACTCCTGTCACTGCAAGCTCACGTCCCGTTTCCTGATCAATCACCTGCGTTCGGATGGTTTCGTCATCGGGGATGTAGATGCGTGTGGGTGTGTCAGCCAAACGTAAAATTTTTGGGCGGCCGAGGACCAAGGGTAAAGCAATTTCTGGGTCGATTTGTGATTGCACAAAGCGACGCACCTTTTGTTGCGTAGCATCACTTGGGGGTGGCAAAATCAACTCGGTGGGAAAATCTGACTGAATTCTTGACGGTCTTAGTGTGGGCAAGTTAACCGCTGGTTTGCCAGGAATTAATTCGATCTGAGGTGCTGCCCCTGTTGTGGGGGGCTGAATCGCTTCGATAACGGGTGTTTCTGACGGTATGGCTGACTGCGTTGGTATGACTTCTTGAGCCAACGAAGGGCTCGTCGTCAGGTAAACCGACAGCCACATGGCGATGCATATCGAAATGCATGTGTAGCGAGCGTAGGTCAGCGGCGGAGCCGGCTGAGACGACATAGTAAGTTCCCTTGAGCGGATGGAATGAACGAACAGCGACCCAATGACAGGAATTGGGCAACGGCATCGAGTGGAGGTCCGACCATAGGACAATCATTACAATCGTCACATCCCCTACCGAGCTTGACGCAAAAGTCGTCTGAGGTGCTCGCTTTTGTTCACTTCGTCTTACGCCACGCCACGTGTTTCCCGGTCAAATCGACGACAGCGTCAACCCGGGTTTCAATCACGCTGGATGTTCGTTTAGGACAGAAAACGAATCGCCAAGGCTGAATATTACGACGATGCTCCAGCACGAGCTGCTCGTCATCAAGCATGATCACGTCGATGGGAAAACGCATGAAACACGTGTGCAAAGAAGAGCACGGGGTTAAGACTATACCCGAGTCTATTGGAAGTTGGCGGCGGAACTGAAGCCCTCGAAAGCGGGTCCAAAAGCTATCTGCGGTCTCCACCGATAAAAGCAGGCGTTGCCCGCTTGCGGCGTCGATGAGCTGTTTCATGATCCCGCGCCGGTCAGCGAATCAACGATTCGCAATAGTTGGATAAAGAATGGTCCTAACGGCCAAACGAAGAGACCTGGCAAAAAACAGATGACTAAAGGAATGACACGTTTGGTTGCCAGTGATTGCGCGAAAGTCATGGACTTTTCTCGGCGTTCAGCGCGAACATCTTCTGCCTGTAGCCTCAGGGTTTCAGCAACACTGCTGCCCATTTGTTCGGATTGGATCATTGAGGCCGTGAACCGGGAAAGTGCTGGAACCTCAAGGCGTTCCGCCATGCGACGGTAAGCAATGCTGCGTCGCATCCCGCCAATTAAATCGCGTTGGAAAGTTCGGCAGTTATCTGCTAACGCGCGACCAGGTTGTTGAGTTTTTTGCCATCGGTCCAAAGCCGCATCAAAGCCCATGCCACCTTCGGAAAGCGTAGCCCAAAGGTCCAACGCCAATGGCAAATCTCGCGATACCTCCATGATCCGCTTGCGACGCGCCGCTCGTACGATCAGCAGCGGCGTGGCGGCCGCAAGAAGGGTAATCAGCCAGGGCGATAGAATTGCAACAGGAGTCAATATTCCTGACAAACCACCCGGGACTAGTTCAATGCCCTCGAGCGCTTGTTGCTGAAGACCTGACCAGCGGAATACTAACGCACATGCCGCTCCCACGATCAACATCAACCCTGAAATTACAAGCAACAAGAATCCTGCTTCCGGACGGGAGAATCCAGCTAGCATCATTTGTCGTCGCAACCAGCCGAAGCTTGCGCCATCGCGAGCGGGATCGTCCGCGGGTGCCGTATCGCGTTGAAATCGCAACAAGGCATCGTTGCGCTGTCGCAACCTGCGCAGCACGATATAACCAAAGGCTACAATCACTGCCCACAGTAATACGACGATTAGGATCCGCAGTGAGGTGCTCATGTTTTGGGTTTGCTGATTGCGTTCATCCAGACAATTCCGATCGCTTGCAGAACGATGGTTGCAGCAATGGCCGCCGAACCGATCGAATTACTTGCGAATTCTTCCATCGGCTCGGGCCGATCCAGCCAAAGTACCAACGCAACAAAGTAGATCAGCAATAGCACTGCGATCGTTGAGAATTGACTCTGCGCAATGTTACTACGAATTCGACGTGCGACCTCTTGGCGATCTCGGGCCACCCGCGTCACCGAAACGAGTACAGGAGCCAGAGATCCCCCTGTTTCCCAGTGGACGCTCATCGTGGTGGCAAATAGTTCCATCACATCGATCGGGATGCGTTGGGAAAGTCTTTGGAATACAGCGCTCCCCGAATCACCAAATTGGATCCGCTGCACGCACCAGTCAATTTGTTCGCGTAGTGGCGATCCTGTCGATTCTGCAGCTGTTGCAAGTGCGGTCGATACGCCGGCCCCACTCCGCAGCATGGGAATCATCATGTCAAGTAAGTCGATGAGTTGTCGCTCGAGGCGACTGATACGCCATTCGTAAAAAGTGCTTTCAAGCTGAGCAAGAATCAAGGCGACAACGAGACCGATGGCGATTGAGATCGTGCTGGGAAACGATGTCAGTAGGGCAAGGGTGAGCGAAACTACTAATCCCATTGCCCATGGTGCAAAACGCAGGGGACGCGAAAGGGGGTTGGTGGTTTGGCGATTGGATTTCGTGGTCGTCTGTTCGCGAGCTTGTGAGTCCGTATTTGACGGCGAAAGAAACGCGATGCTTTCCCCCAGGCGATTGCCAGCGGTCGAGTCGGCAAGCGACCGACGTAATACGAAGGTTGCGCACGCGAGTGTAAACAGGGTGACTGCCAGGATGATCAGGACCGTTGTTGTCATCGACCCGGCCCCGTTTCCTTCTCAAACCATGACGTGGGAACGTCGATCGAGCGTGCTCGCAGTTTATCGACCAACCGCGGCACTGTGCCCGTGGCAACGTGCTTGCCTTGCAAACGCTTACCTTTCCGCCCGGTGACATCAAAGCGGAAGATTTGTTGCAGTTGCGGTGTGTTTCCCTCCAAACCGACCAATTCATCAACCGACTCTACTCGCCGGATTCCATCTTCGAAACGTCGCACATGAATGATCAAGTCAATCGCCGACACTATCTGTTCGCGAATCGCAGAAGACGGCAGTTCCATCCCGCTCATCAGCACCATCGTTGACAGACGCGAGATGGCATCACGGGGACTGTTTGCGTGTGCTGTGGTAAGCGAGCCGTCGTGCCCTGTGTTCATTGCTTGTAGCATGTCCAGACACTCGCCTGCTCGGACCTCTCCCACAATGATCCGGTCCGGCCGCATTCGCAGTGCATTGACGACTAAATCACGGGCCGCGATCGTGCCAGTTCCTTCCACGTTGGCTGGGCGGGTTTCCATGCGTACCACGTGCAATTGATCGAGCACCAGTTCGGCGGCATCTTCGATCGTGACAATGCGTTCGCTTTCGGGAATGCTCTCACAGATCGCTCCCAGAAAAGTACTCTTGCCGCTACCTGTACCTCCGCTGACCAGAATGTTCAGTCGCGATCGAACCACGACCGAAAAGAATTCCGCCATGCTGTCGTTGAACATTCCCAGTCGATGGAGTTCGTCGCGTCTAAGTCTGCGTTTGCCAAATCGTCGAATGGAGAGTGTGGGACCATCGAGTGTCACAGGGGGTAAGGTCGCATTGACGCGGCTGCCATCAGGCAGGCGAGCGTCCACCATCGGCACGGACTCATCGATGCGTCTTCCCACACGTGATGCGATCCGTTGAATGATTCGGGTCAAATGATCGGCATCCCGAAATTCGACACTGGTCAATTCGAGATTTCCGTATCTTTCCACGAAAACGTGGTGCGGGCCGTTCACCAGAATGTCGGTCACTGACGGGTCTGCCATCAAGGAAGCAAGGGGCCCCAGTCCCAGCGTTTCTTCTAGCAAGTCAGCCGACAAACGAGAACGCTCGGCTTCATTTAGTGGAAGTTGTTCACTGGCGGCGATTTCAGCAACAAAGGCATCCACTTCCCCTTGTAACTGGTCGCTGTCTGCACTCAGGAGTCCGCGACGGTCCAAGTCGTCGAGCAATTGACCGTGCAGGCGACCTTTGACGGTCACCGCGCGTCCACGGCGAGCACTTGTGTCGGCTTCGTTGGGCTTGGTTTGGACAAGCCGATCAGGTTGGTTCTTCTCACGCTGCAGGCGGGTGGGGCGGCCAATTTTACCCAGCCGTGTACGTAACTCAGATTCTGGCGTTGATTCACTCATCGATCACTCCGCCGCCGTTTGTGTGAAGGGCTGGTCCTCAGAAAGAGGTGCGTGATCATTCTCTGGCTGCACGAGCGTTTGCGAGTCGGCTTGTGTTGTGTGGGGTGCTCCGGCTGACACCTTTGCGAGCAGGCCGTTCGCCATCGTTCGCATCGCTCTGGCAACGCCCAGTTTGCTTCTTGACAAGATGATGGGACGGCCTAGGTTGGCAGCCTCCAAGACTCTGCGGTCATGCTTGATGACCGCTGCGGCTGGTTCGCCCATTTGCTGCTCAACTTCAGAAGCGGATAGACTTCCGGCACAACGCTGATGGCGATTGAGAACCAGCGTCCGATTGCTTGTCCCGACATCCAACTGGTCCAGTGTTTTCAGCATCGCCGCTGTTCCTGTGAGTGTAGGGACAACGTTTTCGGTGACCACGCATACATGGTCAGCTCGATCGAGGATCGCCAGCGTTGTGGCATCGAGCAGCGGGAATGAATCAACGATCACAAGATCGTATGCCGATTTGGCTACGCCCAGAATGATGGACATGCAGGTGTCGTCGATCTCAGAAGCTTCGGCAGGTGTCGGTGGTGCCGGTAAGACGTGTAGTCCCGATTCGTGCTGGGTCGTCACTTCACGCAGCATGGTTGCATCGAGTCGCTCCTGCATGCTGGCTAAGTCAGCAATGGTGATCGTGGGAGTCAGGTTCAAAAGCGAAGCAGAGACCCCCAGTTGCAATGACGCGTCAACCAGTAATACCCGTTGGTTCGTTGTCGCTGCTGCATGAACTGCGGTATTGATGGCGATGGTGGATTTTCCCACTCCACCTTTGGTGCTCACCACAGCCAGCAGACGTCCGCGGTTACCCACCTCGGGTTTAGCCTTATCAATACGTCGAATGACTCCCGCTAATTCGCCGGCACTGGCAGGTCGACGAAGGAAATCACGGAATCCAACACGGACCGCTTCGACTAGTAATTCATCGGTGCCTTCGGGGTCATCATCCAGAATACCAATGATGGGACACGCGATATCATGGACTTCAATCGCATGTTGCCATTCACGAACCTGATCGGAGCCTTCACTGAGCTCAACAATCAAGAGGTCAGGGGCTTCATGCCGTAAGTGTGAGACTGATGATGCCAGGTCGGGGCATGTATTCAGGGTGGTCTGTTCACCCAAAGCTGAGACGGCAGCGTTAAGTTCAACTTCGAGTGCGTCGGATTGAATCACAGCGAGGATCTGTGTCATGGTGAAACTCCATGGATCTGTTGGCTTCGAGCCAGCGTGGGTGCGCGGGAAATGTACGGTCCACTGAGTGACTGGTTTGCTGCGACCAATTCTTCTGACAGATCAGGTATATTTGTCAGACTCGTCGTGATATTGGCATGCGAAAAACCACTCGCTGCAGGTGTTGACGGGACAATGTTGTCAACGCTGATGTTGGCGAACATGAAACCAATTACGTGCCACTGCCCTGATGACATCTGCTTTGCAATCGGCAGGTAGCCGGTCCCCGTGACTGCCGCTGCGGGGGCGTCGATGACCGCGGCTCCAATATGCGGGGAACCTGCAAATGACATCAATGTGTTGCGAGTGAATGTTTCAGAGACCACCTCAGTTAGCGGAATCGCGGCGGAGACAAATGTCGGAAGTCGTTCGCTAGTAGCATCTCCCACTGCCGTTGCTGGCGAAAGCTTGGTTATGGATTCACTGCGAACGGCGATGCCGCGGCCCTTGAGACCAAAGCTTAGCATGGAACCTCGGGACCAAAGGTAGGGGAGATTCCCTTGCGCAGTGCCGCCGGGGATGCCCTGTTCATTAGTACGACGAAGACGAACCAGAATCGAATTCGGGTTATCAACATCTGCAACGAAGGCGGAGTTGCGGTCGTATCCAGTGGGGCGGCCCGGTAGCACAGTCGGAATGGAATTCTCGTCATAAGTGCCCAAGACAATGTCACCCGCAGGCTCGTTGTTGGGATTTTGATTCAGGGCAGGACGGATCCGGTCACCGATGGTATCGGTGTTGATGGTTTGGGAACTCTCTAAAATACCATCTCCGTCAAGGTCGTAGCCGCCTTCAAATTCAAGGCGTTTGGGGCTCCAAGTTTCGAATAGCTCACCTGTTCGATTTGCAGCGGCATCACGAACCGATGTTTGATTGCTGCCCAGTGAAATCTGCCAACCACCTTCCATCGCAGCAGCATCGGTAACTGACTGCATCTTGGCTTGAGTCAGTCTGGACATTCCAACATCGATCAACAAGCCTGCGATTGCGAAAATTACAAACAGCAGCATCACCGCCAAAATCAAGATTCCCCCCCTGCGTTGTCTTCTTGCCAGGGAATCTTTCATCGATTTGCTCCGAACAACTGGGACTCGTGCGAGCCACCGATGAAGATATCGGTGCGTCTGGTTTCTGATAACGGATCAAATTTCATCATTTTGACACGATCTTTCTGCGTTGCAGAGATTTCCTTTTCCGGCTCTGCCGCGGTTCCTGACCGAACCGTTGCGCGAAGTCCAGATCCGATCGCGACTGCATATTCCAGTTGGGCAACCTGGTCGGGGCGAACGGCGACAATTAACTTGGCTGAGACTGATTTGTTGCCAACCTTGGTTTTGTTCAACGTTGGGTTGGCAGGCGAATGAACTGGCATCACAACAATCACGTCTTCTGCAATGGATTCGACCCGTGTCCGCTGGGCTTCTGAAAGTGTTACGTTACTGAATTCACTGCGACTGCGCCCCGAAGCTTGGCTGGTGGTTCGACTGGCGACCAAATCCAGATGTTGACCAAACTCGAATGCATGTGCGCCAATCAGGCCTTCGGGGTCCAGAAAGAAAAGCACGCGGCCCGGTGGAGTCGCACCCGATAGACCAGGTGCGGTACCTGATGGCATCAGATCTTCTTCACGAATCGGGACTGTCGCGGGCAGGTCATGACGTGGGATGCGACCGACGAGTTGCGATAAATCCGTGATCCAGTTTGAGGTTTCGGCGGTCTTCGCGGGGACATTGATCGTGCGCACGTAAGCAGTTGCAGGGTCTTCGAAGCTGACGGTTCTGATCGTTTGATATGCAAGTAGCGTTTGCCCCGGGATCGGAACGGCCGCCATGCCATCAGGTACGGTTGGTGCCGTTTCATCCGATGTCAGTCGACCGCTCCGTACCAGCACGTTGACTGTCGCTCCCAATTCCAGTGCAGCGGTCACTGCCGCGACATCTTCAGCCGCAACTGCCAGCACAACTTCTTCTACGGGAACACTCAATAACTTTTTTCCCTGTGACAAAGAGGCGGAGGTTTCAGTACTTACCCGTTGCAACACTGGCGTGAGTACTACCGCCTGCCTTGCGACCAGCCTTGCAGTGGTTTCCTTGTTTTCACTTCTGGCTGACGTGGGGTCCATCACTAACTCTGCTCCGGGCAGTCGACTCCCGGTAGACCGCTCAAAGCGATTAAGTTTCTGCAGCGGGATATTGGCAACGAGATCAATTTGCTCGCCCATACTGATGCGATGAACACCAGCGAGTTGGTCAGCCTGCAAAGTCATTGCTCGCATTCCAGGTGGGGTAGCTCCTGCCAGGCCCGCAGGGGTTCCCTCTTCAAAGAAGTTGTTTTCAGCGAATGCAAAGCCAGAAGACTTGTCGGACTTGACTACTCGGCCAATGATATCAGTTGCCTGTGTAAACGCACCTCCGACCTTGACTAATTGTTGCTGTGTGATGACCGTTCCATCTTTCAGTTGAAAAATGATGCCTGATTTTGTGTCTTCAGCCTTTTGAATTGGCTGTTTGATTAAGTCACCTGCAGGGCCAGAAATCGTCGCTGTCATGCCGGATAACCCCGACAGAGGAATTTTGATACTGGGGATCTTGCCGGTTCTCGGATCGATAAGATCGTTGCGTGTGACTTTGGAATAGGCCGGGATCAATTGCCAGTTCATCGGCAATTCGATCACTGCGGGTTGTTCAGCTTTGGTATTCCAGAAAGCAAGTTTTTCAATCGGCACGCCAGCAGCCCACATTGATGCGGCGATGCCGCTGCCAATGACGATGGCTGACGCCATCAGGGTCAGCAGGATTTTCAAAAAAGCGAAAGGTGATTTTTGCTTGGGCATAATAATGAGTGCTGCGTTACAAAGCTTACGGTGAGCTGGATGTAAAAACTTCCCTGCGAAAAATTGCATGCGAAACCAGAACTCGTCGGTAAGGACGAATGCCAACTCCGCTGTCGGTCAATTCAGGACTGGTCATTGCACCATGTATTCCTAGCCCGTACTTACCCCCGTAAGTGCCTGCATATATCTCTTCGCCAACACTGTTGGTTTGAATCAGTGGTCGCTCAATCAAGCTTCCTGCCTGATTATTACCATTGATGATTCCAACCGCGGCGTCATCTGCGACATTGGGATCGGATCCGTTAGGCACGAAGGCGCCGTGATCCTGGTAGCTACTTAGCCACGCCGATTGCGCCGGATAGTGGATCCGTAACGCAACCACTCCTTGCATGTCTGTATTAAGATTCTCAAGAGAGAACGGATCGGGATTCTCTCCCGCATTGTCCTCGGGCAGGTCTTCGGTATCAATTTCTTCAACTACATCGACCCACCGGATTCGTTCACCACCACCACCACCACCATTATGACCTGCTGCACGCTCGACTGTGATGGGTATTTGAACAGCATACTGCTGGGCAACCCAAGGTTTGTCAGTGAGAGCAGGGCTGGAAACTGCGTTGGTTCGCGTCAGCAACGCCCCTGGATAACGCATCAAGCGAGCGTCGGCTGTTGCTGGATTGTTGTCGTCATCAAAGCGATCAACGATGTATAAAGATGCGAGCTGCTGGTTCAGTAACGGCATCTCGGGTACTACATCCTCGAAGAAGTTGTAGCCCGGGTCGCTGGCTTCCAGTTGGTTCAGATCAATGACTAACCAGCGGTCGTCGTAAATTCTCTGACGGACGGTTGGCGTGTTCAGGGCAGCTTCGAGGGTAGAATCAAAGGGAAGGGGGGTCTGTGACAGTTCTCGTGCCCCAACGTTAGCTGCCTGTTGGATCTGACCCGCTGCATAGATCCAAAGTCCAAATGTCAGCGCCGCGCCCACGAGCATGTAGAGCACCAACGCTACGAGTGCAAACTCGATGAGCGCCTGTCCTGAACGGTGCTTTTGGTGGAACGTATTCATTCTGATTCGTACGTTGGTAACGCGTATTGGGTTTCGCAGCAGTGTCGAAGTATAATTGCACGCTGCTAAACAGCGTGGTGTGAAAATCCGAGTCCATTCGCAATTTCAAACTCTTTCCCGCTCAAACAGTGTCTTGGCTTCGATTCTAAAACTGCGAAACGATCCCGAGGTACCAGATAAATCCAGCAGCAATCGCAGGCACGTACGCATAGTCTTTTTGGCTTCGCGACATTGCAATGAGGGACAGGATGCCACCTGCGATCGCCATTCCAAATAGTACAATCAATAGGCCTACGGGGCCTACAAGAAGCCCCAAGGCTGCGATGAGTTTTGCATCGCCTCCGCCCAGTTTTAAAAATCTGAACAATCCGTAGCCGACGAAGAGCCCTAACGTACCACCGGCGAGGACCCATGAGATCCCGATGCCAAGCCAGCCGGCAAGTGATGCGATAATAGCCACAAGTGCGATGGCAACCGAAATCCAGTCGGGAATCTCGCGAGTTCGAAAATCGCATATCGTCCCGATCAGCAAAAGCACCAAAGCAGTAGCAAGTGTTAAGTGCAGCACGGTAAATTTCACTTATCTTGGTTAAGCAAACCAAAAATATTCATGGCGTTATTGAACGCCATGAATCGTGGTTGAATGCTGGCAAGGAATCAATCTAGCAGTTGATCCTCTTACCGACAGATCAGTCGTCATCTTCGCCGGCTTCGAGAACCAAGCCACCAAAGTCGCCTGGTGTCGCTAAGCCGAAGTTGTTGCCGAGGCGTGCGGTAGCTGAATTGGTTGTGATCCCAGCTGTATCAAGATTGATGACATTGTCCGCGTCCTGAGCTGTCTCAATCAGCTTGGCAGTGATGATTGGCCCGTTATCATCCGCGTGTGCACCGGGTAGTACGGCAGCCGTCGCGGCGACCAGGTCGGCAGTTTTGTGGCCGAATACTGAGATTGCTGCGGCGCAAACCAGTGCGACACCGGCGATGATCAAACCGTACTCAACGAGGCCTTGCCCCTTCTTGTTGCTAAAAAACTTACGCATGGTTGTCTTCCTTTGTGAAAAACGAGAGGTAATAAAATTCGTGTCGCCTGAGCAAAGGTTCCGCATGACCAGTGCAGGCAGTGTGCGGCGGCGACTGGGTACCGTACACGTTGGGTCGTTGAGCTTGCGTGTGCCTGACTCTGAGGACGTTTGCACGTAAGCTTTGAATCTTTAAAGTGTGTTCCACCACGTGAATACTACCGATCAGGTTTGGTCGGACCGTTGACCGGTTGCGTTACACGTGGTGGAACGAACTTGGGAACGGTACCAACCGAAATCACTTGACCTGAGTGGGCCTGTGAGTTTCAGTTTGGCCTTGGTAGGGTGGAGCAGGCCTCCGGCTCTGAAGTGGCACCCCGAGTCACGGGGCATGCCGATCTCAGATGCTGCCGTTCAGCGAGGCATTAGGCCAAGGCAGGGGGGCCGCGCGGCCCGGTGAGTAAAAGTGGAGCTTCAACGAACGTGAGTTCATTGCAACTACATGTAGGCGAGCTTAGAAACTCGGGCGAAAGATCGGCGTCCCATTGAAGTGTTAAACCATTAGCATTGCCAAGCGACTGGCATATGAAACAAGTTTCCGACCCATGCTCATTTGACTGGTCGTCAGCAGGTTGTGATCCTTCAGACTCTGCGTTCTGAGGCAAACTGTCATGCGTGTGGCTGCAGCTACTAAGACAAGAAATGTCTGCTTTCTCGTCTCCAGTGGCGGCGTGATGATCATGGCAGACGCTTACATGCAGCCATGCTGGTGCGTAGCCAAGGGCAATCACACAGCACAGGAAGCTCGGTAAAAATCTTTGCAGCGAATTCATGCAACTACGGGCGTTATCGACGCGGACTGGTTCAAAACCGGATGACCCGCATGAACCCTATGAACGCTACGATGATCCCAAACAGTTGGTTCGTCAACCATTCTGAGAGAAAAAAAAGGAAAAACTTGCAGGTGCATATGGTTTGCAATTGCGTGCCGGCAGGATTTTGCTCGTGTGCGAGCTTGGGAGGCCTCGAAACCGTCAAGGACGGTTACCCGCGACAATGCATGGCCGCAGTCGCAATTTTAGGGTCCGGACTGCTTCTAGGCTTCCTCTTATGTAGCCTCATGTTCTAGGTGGCCGGTGGAAAATCAGGGAAGCAAGCGGCCAAAGTGCGGAAAACCGCCATCCCTAACGCAAGTCGCCGTGGTTAGTGCCCGAGCAACAATGAACCCGAGCAACAATGAACCAGAGCCACAATGAAACAGTCACCCTCGGTCAGGGCGAAGGCAGGTGAATGACTGATGAACCGAGCGTCTTTCAAGCTGAGGCTGTTCGACGCCGACGGGGTGAGCGGTCGCGTGAATGAAACCTGAGCCATTAACGCTGGCGTCTTGAGATGCAGTGGCTTTTTTGATTGGACTGGGTGTGCTGGAATGCGGGTGCTGGCCTGGGCGTGACGAGGCTGCTGACCTGCGAGTGTGATGTTGCTCGTCTTTTCGTTCTAACCTTGGTGAATCTGACGACTGCGGATCTTGGGACAAATCTGTTTTCCATCGACAAGGTTTGGTTTGGCCTCGATTCCAAGTTGCGAAGGTGATTTGCCGACCCACTCACTTTCACGACCTTGAACGTCAATCTGGCCAGTAGCTGGGTCGATCGTAAGCGTAGTGAAAAGACTATCGCGGTAGGGGCATGTGTATTCAATCCAGCGGAATTTTGAGTGGATGCCTGCTGGATAGCTTTGGTTGCGGTAGGAACCGCCGACCCATTTGTATGACGCAGAGTTGATGTGCAGGTACGAAATGTTGTCAACGCGTACGACCTCGTCGATGTGCGTGTGTCCGTTGACAGCCAGAAGAACTTTGTCAGCGGTAGAGTTGAGTAGCTTCTGGACGGCTTTCGCATTATCGATCGATGATGGGCCGGCCAGGGGCTGATGGCTGAAGACAATGATTGGGCCACTTAGCGTTTTCAATTGTGTGGCAAGCCATTCCAGTTGTTCCTGTCCCATGTGCGAAGGATAGCCGCTGGTGTGATCTGCTGCTTTTTCATTGCCATCAAGGACGATCAGGTTCAGCCCGTTCACATTTTCCGTGTAGTACCTCCCTTTCATACCCCACAGCTTGGCAACTTCATCAAAAGTATGTCCTCCATCAATCTCGTGATTGCCAAGCACATGCAAGGTTCGTGGATGCGCTTGCTGGAACGCTTGGGTCACAACTTCGTTGTCTTTGGTTGGATAGGCGAAGTCGCCGAGCTGCAGTAAAGCGTCGGGCTTTTCATCAGCCATGGCATCGAGGAAAACTTTTAGCCGTGCCGGACCATCGTGCATGATGTCCTGATGCAGGTCTGTGATGATGCCGAGTTTGATGGGCCGGTCTAATGCCTTGAGGGCCGACATGGCTGTGCGGGGCAGGATAGTCGATGCCGCTACGACACCCGTCGCGCGAAGGAAATCCCGTTTTGATGGAATGAATCGATTCACTGGTTAGATGCCGTTTGGGGTTGTGAAGGATATTGCAAGTAAGAAGGGATGCAACTCATTCCCGTTCTGGTGAAATTGGTTTCAAAGATGCTGTTGAAAGATAAGCACGCATGCCGCTTTCACTCACCACTGCACAGTAGCTGCCGGAATCCTTGATGAACTGGACCTTGGTTCCTTGTTTAAACTTGCCATCGGGGGCCCGTGCCTGCTGTGGGCCAGTGGTGTAATAGTCTGCCTCGGTGGCAACGATATGCGTCGCTACGAATTCCGTGGGCGTCGTTGATAGCGTGTCGGGGAGTTTTTTGAGTTGTAGATTTCGAAAAGCAACGATACAGCCTTTGCCATGATCCTGAAGAGCAAGGAATCCGTGCTTGCGACTCATCTCTTTGTCACGATCGGTAAGAGAAGAGAACACCACGCCGTTGATTTTTTGCACCAGGGTGTCACCTTGGGCAATGATTTCCATGGTGTTCCATTCATGGTCTTTGAAGTGCTGCTTGATCTGGTTGGCAGCGGTGAGTTGCTTGACCGTCTTTTCCCCATTGGGGCCAAGGGTGACCTGTTGGCCGGCTGTTGCCATCAAGTGCCGCTGTTTCTTTTTTGGATGCTTGCCATCGAGCAGTGAATGATGCCAGAGCCCCATTTTTTCCTGAGTCGCCACCTCGACTTGGTATCCGTAAATCTGCCACTTCCCAAGATCGTCGCTGCGAACTTGGACTCCTGAGTTTCCTTTGTCCCAGCGAAATTCAAGACGCAGCACAAAATTGGCAGGCTGCTCTTTCCGCCACACAAGCCAGTTCTTTTCCTTGGATTTGCCAGTGCACCATATTTCACCCTCCCGAACTTCCCAGCAGTCTGGTTTTCCATCCCAGTCCGTCAGATCTTTGCCATTGAAAATCGAGGTAAAAGTCGGTTTCGTCTGGCCCGACACGGGCAGAGCCACTGATCCGATGAACAGAACAGCGAGAAGGTAAGGTGTTTTCATGACAATGCGTCTTCCCGTTGGCTCGTGCGTGAAGTGCTGCGAGTGGGCATTCGTGGATTTTTGAGAGGGAATGGCTCGCCTGCAATACCCAGATTGTACGTGAGTCTGTTTCGTTTGGGTAACTCGCCGCTGTTGAGCGTGTGCCATCTGGCTGGTGGTTCAGGTATGTCAGGCTGCGATGCAGCGGGCCGAGAGTTGGCCCCATTTCTGTGTAGGTTTGTTACTTCCATGCAGGCTTGTTGCCTGTGAGATTGCAACCAACTTGTGCTGTGGGACGCGTTTTTGGTATCGCTTGATCAGGAGAGAATCGTGGTCCGCTACTTTGCTGCGTTGCTATCATTGGGAGTCTGTTTGGCGTGGTTTTCGCCTGTTAGTCGCGTCTGCGCACAGAATACGTTAGGCGGAATGCGGGCCTCGATTGAGCCCGACAACCAACCAGAAAAGCGACGCAGCAAAAAAGGGGATTCTCGTAGCAATTTGTGGGGTGACGATTCGCGAGAGGACAGTAGTTTTTTGGGGGGCTTAATCACTGCCCTTTTGTTCGGAGACGATGACGATGACGATGACGTGATTGAGTATGTTGGCTTTCACAAAACAAAAGCCGACGCACCCGAGCCCAAGAAAACAGGGATTGTGGGTTCTGTGATTTGGGGTGTGCTATGTATGCCCGTGGCAGCGCCGAGATGGCTGCTCAACGATGAAGGGCATTACGCCAATTTCAGTGATTACCCATTCGCGGACGATGCCGCCAACATGGTGATAACGCGTTATCGCAAACGCAACCGGAAGTCCATGCGTGCCCGTTTCCTCACAGGATACGGCGATAATTTTGGTCGCCACCAGAAAATCAGCACCCGTGTCCTGCTTGATACTCGATCTCGAGTCGGTGTGGATGCTTCCTTCGACTATTTACGTGAGCAAACGGGTGGGGGTGAACACGATCAAACGTGGTTAGGTGATGTGAACGCGGTGTTTCGTTTTGCCCAGTCGGAACAAGTGGAGTTCAGGGCTGGCGTTGGAGTCGCATGGCAGGCAGATTCATTGGGCTCAGCTAGTGGAGCCAACTTCACCTATGGTGGGAATGTCTATTTGAGCGAGCCGCACATGTTCGATTTTGACCTCGACCTGGGCAGAATTGGAGAGGCAGGGTTAACGCGATTCAGAACTGGATACTCGTTTTATCTGCACCGCTTGCGGACGAGGTTGGGCTACGAGTACCTGCAAGTCGGATCTTTTCACGCCAACTACATCAGTGGCGGTGTCGGTATCGATTTCTAGTCTTGCGCAATTCCCAAATTCGTGCCGGGGAGCATTGGGTCTCAAGCAGTGAAGGCCCACGGCTTTGCTTGGATGCTCACTGTTGTGAAATTCATTTGCTGACTTTTTTGTTAGTGAACGTAACCTTGGCGAAGACTTCAGGGATGTGGGAATCCCAGATGCCATGGTGGCTCAATGCCCAGCCACCTGAATCTCGGGCGGGGCTAGATTCTCGATATTGATTGAAGCGAGAAAAGTCCATCCGCCATACGTTTCCCTCGCGAGGTGGGATGGCGCGGGGGTCACCATGAGCCAGTGTCTTCATTCCTTTCCAGGGAACCGCAAGCTCAACGGTCCACCCCCGGTCGGTATCATCATCCTTGTTCAGTGTCCCGTTGATCTGAACCGCTGATCGAAGTCCGGGAAAGTCCCACGCCAGAAAAGCCCAGCGTTTTCCGCGGGGATGCTTGGTGTACCCAACTCCGTTGAATGGCTGGTGCTTAATTTTCGGGTCTTTGATATTCACATCGGGGAATTGATTGAATTCGAACTTGGTGTAGTCATTCTGCCAGATGAACAGGCCTTCATAAAGTGTTCCATGCGCGTTGACCTCGAGCTCGTAGTAGGTGTGGTCAAAGGCAATGAATAATTCGATGTCATTGTCCTGCCAGATCGGAGCATCCCGTTTTAGAAACTTAGCTTGCACGTTCGGCTCTTCGATCTCATAGGCGACGTACAGGTATTGTTCGTCCCACAGGATTTTGATCCGCGTCTCGTGCATCGTTGGTTGTCCAGAAACCAGATCGACAAAGGAGGGTGAAGCTGGTGCCTTCGCCCAGTCTGATTCTGCCAATTCACCATCCAAGTTGATAGGCCCCGATGTTCGGTAAGCCGTGTAATTCACAATGTCGGATTTTTGAACAGGTGGAAAGTTTACACCCTTGGGATGTCGGATCTCAGCCAATGTTGGCTCATCAGCAGCCAAAATTGACGCTCCATAGACTGACACCATCATGACCAGTGTCATGATCAACTGGATACAAGTTTTCATCGTTGCAATCTCTTAGTTTTGGGTGGTGCCAGCGATCTCGATTTCAGCACTGAACATACCTTCTTTTTCGCCACGTTCCTTTAATGTCTTAGCAAGGGTTCCAATGGTCCGTGCAGGTGATTGGCTGGCAAGTTTTTCACCCTTCCACGTGATCTCCACCGCCTGGTCGAGATCAAGCATGTCATCACACAGCCGTACCTTCAGGCGGTCCAAGTCTGACTGTTCAACGCTGATCGCTTGCCCATCACGCTCAACGGTCACCAGTGGGCGTCCGCTGATGTCGTCCGTGTCAGCAGCGAGCCAGTAAAAACGCGTGTGTTTGACGTCGTCCTGCTTCCAAACAATGCGTTTGGGATAACGGTTTCGTTGGTGCTTTGCCATCCAGGGGATGGCCGAGGCATCTTGACGGTCCATCCAGTGACCTTTGTCAGGATAAATCTGAACCAGATGCTCATAGCCCTCAGGGTCTTCTTTCCTCAAGTCGGCAAGCTTTTGTTTCCATTGCTCGGCAATTTGATTTCGTTTGTAAGCTGCGTCTTTACCACCCATGTGAAGCGTGAAGGCGATGTTTCGGAGTCCCAGAGGTGAAGTTTCATTGGGGTGGCCCGCCATCATGGCTGCAGCTGCAAATCGATCGGCCATGCGCGGAGCCAATTGATAGACACCATCACCGCCGGCTGAATAACCCATCAGATAGACGCGATCAGGGTTGACGTCTTCAAACACGATCAGATTTTCAATCATCCGGGCAAACATTCCGTCAATATGCCCTTGGTGCCACAGATTCCATGTATCGGTCGGTGCTCGCGGTACTGCGTAGATGCCTTCGGGAATGGTGTATAGCCGTTTCTGATTTTCCCATTGCTGATCATTGACCTGAGGGGGGGCACCACCGCCACCGTGCATGGAAATGTAAAGGCTGCGACCATCTTTCGGTTTCTTTCCAAAGGTGCGGTACACAAATGGCATGCTCAGTTTGCCCTCAACGATTCTGCCCGCTTCCATTTCTGCTTGTCGCTGTTTCCGAATCATTGCCACATGATCTTTCCATAGCATTTCACTCGCCAACTTGGCTTCCGTTTTTGACAATGGCTGTGAGCAGAAATCCTGCTCAGTTATATTTCCGCGTTTCTCCACTGGCTGAGAAAGGTATTGCTTCAGTTGCCGAACAGGTGACAGTTCTGGCGTTATGGGAGTCGCCGGTGAAATAACGCAAACATCCTCGGAGGTGAGATCTGGTTTCGGCTGGCTGGCGGCACCAACAGAGACTGGTTGGATGGTGAACGTGTGCGGCGCGTTTTGTTTCCGGGCAACGAGCGTCTTGCTAACTTCGCCGGTTTCAAGCTTGATGCGCACTCCGTATTTCTCGTTCTCGGGTAATGTCGTGGTGAGATGGTCATTTGCATCAAAACGTTCGTCTTTGGTTGTTCCGCTAAATATGATCTCGCCGTTGCTGTTCGAAAGGGTGATGGGAACGGAGATGCGATTTCCGGTTACATCAATCGTTCGCAACTGAACCTCCACATGTCCTGCTGGGGTCGGTTGCTTGTCGCTCGCATAACGATCGGTCACGTTGACTGCAGATACTGTTTTGTTGGTGGGCGCCCAAACCATTGGGAATGCAGCAGGTGTTTTTTTGTAACTGACGGCGTAGATTGCGTGCAAAGGGTGATCCACCTGCGCGGTTGCTGCACGGCCTTTGAACCAACCATTGTCCAGTTCATTGCCGGTCGGTTCACACGCTCCGGTAAAGTGCCAACCGTCATCCCAGATTTCTACCCAGGAGTGGTTGCCACTCTTGTTGGTCCATAATGGTGTTCCCACAAAGCGTGCTGGAATCCCAACCGATCGGCATGCATCAATGAGAAGAATGGACAGACCCGTGCAGGAGGCAAGTCCGGTGCTGATGGATTCAGATGGACCTTGGTCAGCCCGATTGCGTTTTGTCGAGTATTTGACGTTCAGCTCGTTGAAAAGTTTCTGGTTCAACAGGACCGCTGCTTCGGCAGGGGTTTTCGCTCCTGCGATCAGCGGTTTGCACCTCTTGTAAAAATCGGCCCTCCACGAATCCCGTTGTTCGTTGATGTTGGCGTATGGCAAAACGTTGTTGAGGAAAAGTGATTCAGGAACATCATTCTTCCACGGCGCTTCGTCCCACGCCTGATAGGCCAGTTCCAGATTCTTGAGCAGATAGTCTGCAGACAGGTTTTGCAAATCCTCGTCCGGCATGTGGGCAACAAGGAATTCCATACCAGCTTTCTGAACGGCAGGTGCATTGTTCAGTGCGATCTGGATTTGCGAGCGGTTGCTACCAGCACGCTTCATTGCAGTGGTGATCTGGTCTGTAGTTTCCACGGCATGCGAATAGGTAAAATTGCTAATGTAAAAGCAGGCAGCCATTAGCACTGTGAAGATGCGTTGCACGACGGGCTCTCTGGTGGAGTTAGAAAAAAGTTAGGTTTGATCCGGGTCTGGCTTTTCGGCGACAAGATCGCCTAACAGGTTAATCGTTGTGAGGTGCCCACGAAAGATGCGGGGCCAAGGGCAAGTGCGGAAACTTCTTCGGTGGTTGGACGCGATCGTAAGGGAGTTGTTCTGCCCCATCCGACGATCATGGTTCATGGCGAGGCTGTCCAACCATGTTTTCTAAGAGAAATGTCATTGGATTGAGATAGCAGAGAGTGTCGCGTACAAGCGTTTTCGTCGGCCAAATGGTAAGGTCAGGTTCAAGTGAAATCGTATGTTGACGTGTTGTCGATCTTGGTTGGGTCTGGGAGTGGGGGTAACGTGTCAGCCAACATGGACGGGTGGCTCTTGATGGTTACGTCCGGCCAGAGCTTTGCTCATCATCAGGAGACCAGAGCGTTGCTCATGATCAGGAGGCCAGAGCTTTGCTCATGTTCGGGAGACCAGAGCTTTGCTCATGTTCAGGAGACCAGAGCTTTGCTCATGTTCAGGAGGCTGCCCATTGATCCTGCCGAGAAAGACGGATTGATCGTGCCAAGGAAGAGACGGGTAACGGAATTTATCTGGCGTGTTGTCATGCACGCTTCATAAGCGACTCGATACCTGCCGAGAGCATGGCGTCTACCTCTGGGCCACACCAGGCGACGCCGACCGCGTATCCGCCTTGTGGATACGCATTACGGGTTGGGATGTACCAAGGCCCACCATCTCCATAAGCAGCGCACGCTACAAATCGGTCACTCGCAGTCGCCTGCGCACGCAATTGGTATTCGATGAAGCATTCGGCAGGCAGGTGTAGAAAAGAGACGTCATTGATGTGTAGAGAGCTGAGTGTCAGTGGGACCTGTCGCTGAACGCGGCGCATGAATGCAACGGCGTATGCCGGTCTGTTTCGCGCAACAGTGCGGTTAGCTTTGTTTGTGATTTCCTTCATCAGAGCAGCTTCATCAAATGCTGGATTCAATGGGGGCAGGATTTCTTGCGTGTTCCAGCTGACGGATTTGATCGGTTGTCGTGTCATGGTTGCTTCTGACGCGAGGATGCCTTCGAGGAGCCTGTTCGTGAGAGTCTTTCTCGCCTCCTTTGATCCATTGTTGTACTTTCCAGCGCCGATATTCCCGCCGCATCCGTTGAAGTACAGGTGTGCGCATTCAGGGTTGTGTGTCTGTCGTTGGCGTCTTGCTAATCCGCAGAAGTCGGCACTTACCCTGCCATCGCCGTAGTAGCTCATTGGATGGCATGCGTAGTAATGTGATGCGACCAGGGCCCGGTCTCCATTATAGAAGGTTACCGTCTTTAGCATGGGGTCGATCAAGCCTTCGGGGTACTTGTGATGTTCAGGCTTGGTGGATGAACTGCCACGCTGGGAGAGCACTTTCCCGTTGAGTCCAATGATACGGCGATTCCCTGCGATCTGTTTCACAGGTGCTTCGCCGTGAGCGATATGTGTCACCGTTGAACTGCGTTTGATTGATTCCTTCACGGTTTCGTACCCCGTGACCAGGCAGCGATCAAAGAAGTCAGGGGCGATGATGTCGGGTAGGTCACCTTGTGTATCTACGATGGCTTGTGCATCCAGGCAGGCAAAGGGAGCGTTGTGCTGGTGGACACATTGAACAGCAACACGGTCTGGGGTGGTGCCGGCAGCTTCTGCAAGTGTCTGACGCCAACGCAAGTGCGCGTTGTTCAAAAGTCCGGTCCAGTCCAGCACACAGATGACGATCGGTTTGCCGGCACCTAGTAGCACGTATCCGATGGCTTCCAGGGGATCGTCGATATCAATAACCGGTTTGATCCAACCGCCGCAGAGCGAATGCCCCTTCGGAGGTGTGATGTCAAAGCGAAAACTTGCCAATCGAAGATTACCCGGGCTCGAACCGTTCTCTTCGTTCTCTTGCGGTTGGTTCTCTTGTGCTTGCGCAACACTGTGGCAAGTAATCGCGCTGGCGGATGTGGTCAGAAAATGTCGACGAGTGGTTTGAGATGCCATGAAAACCTCGCTTCCGGGACGATCTCGATTTGGTTTCGTTCACGCGGCAGTGATTGCGATGTTAATAATGTTATGATCGGGTTGCCAACACTATAGCTGGCTGGTCGTTTAATGGTGGCCCCGGGGTAGGGCTGACCAGGTTCTCGTTGCCGCTGTTGTCAGGTTTAAAGCGTATGAATTCAGAGAATCCCTACTCGCCTCCACGCACTCAGAGCGAACAGGCCATTAGCGAGGTGCGTGTGGCAAGTAATTGGCCTCGCCGGCTTTTGTTTCTGCAGCTGCTTGTCGTTACGTTCGGGTTCCTCGCTGCTTATTTTGTTGGCATCGAATCGATCACTGTCACCGGGGCGGTGCTGACGTTAGTTGGGCTGCTGCTTTCGGTATCTTCGTGGCGGGGCAAAGATCTGTGCTCCTTGGTTTGTGGGGTATCGGGAGCAGCGTTCAGTGTCTGTATCTTTGGGTTGATTTACCATAATGCGTGGTCCCCGTCCCAAGCAAGGACTCCCGTTCTGATACTGGCGTGTGTTTACGTGAGTTGGTTTCTGTTGTGGGCTGGGTGGTCAATTTTCCGGAGTCGCGGCGATGCGGTGCAGGACGTATCCTGATGAGCTGGTCGCGGGTGTGGTCCGTGTCTTGAGCCGCGAACGGTTGTGTAATCACCCTCGCGGGTCGCCTATCGGGTAGACTCTCGATTTGGATTGTGTACGTATCCGGTCTGCGCCAGAAATGTTGTGTCATGCGAAACCTATTAGCTGTGGTGTGTATGCTTTCTTTCGCACCATTTGTGGTCGGGGATCCGCCCAGCCAAGCGTTCGATTCCTTTTCCAGCCCGGAGCGAGCTTATTTCAAGCGTGTTCACGGTCAGCTTGGAGCTTTGGCCTACACCCCAAAATATCCGGGAGGTTTTGAAGCTTGGCAGGGTGCGGCTCGAGCAAAGCTGAAGGAGTTGATTGGGATCGATCGTATTGCTGCTCAGGTGTCGGGGCATCAGCCCGTGGTGCACCTTGAACAGGAGAAGCTGGTCGCAGGTTATCGGCAACAGTTGGCAAGGATCGCGACAGAGCCGGGGGTTTCTATTCCGTTTTGGATTTTGCGTCCGCTGGGTTCGGAGCACAAAAAGTTGCCCGTCGTGATTTGTGCGCATGGACATGATGCAGATGGTTGGAATACGTATGCCGGCGTGTACGAAGATAAGCAGCACCAAGCGAGCACAGAAAAGAAGCAGGGGGATCCCGGGGTCCAGGCAGTCCGACAGGGGTACATTGCGATCGTTCCCGCGACGCGAGGGCTTGCCGCATCGACTTCGATTTCCGATCCTAACGGCAGGCACGGCAATCGAACCTGCCGGGCTCAATTGATGCACTGTTTACTGGCAGGGCGGACTGCAATTGGTGAACGTGTTTGGGACACAACTTGCTTGCTTGATTGGATTGTGTCTGATTTATCCGGCGCAGATGCTGACCGAGTCGGCATGTTGGGCAACTCGGGCGGAGGTGTGCTGACGGTATATGTGGCGGCCTTGGATGAGCGAATCGCAGTCGCTCATCCAAGTTGTTCGCTGACTTCCTTTGCGAGTGAGGCCGGTTATATCTTTCATTGCGATTGTTGCATGGTTCCGGGAATCAAGACGGAATTAGCAGATATGCCCGACATCGCTGCATTGGCGATCCCGCGCAAACTCGTTGTCGTACATGGGTTGAAAGACGGACTTCATTCAACAGCGACGGTGAATCAGGCCATGGCAAGGTTGAAGTATATCTTTTCCCAACACAGTATTCCGGACAACTTCGTATTTCGATGGCAACCTGACGGACATCGTTTCTATCCCTCTGTGTTTTGGCCAGTGCTGAAAACTGTGTTGCGGCCAGATCGATAATGGTCTCATGGTGCATATTTTTGACTGATGGGATGTGAGAATCGTGATGAAACTGCGATTCAAATACTTCCTGTGTTCATTCAAGACCTGCTGGTGAGTGTTGCGTGAGAGTATGCTTTGAACGTGACTGCGATAATGCTGCGTTTGTTAGGTGGCTGGTTCCCACTTGGTCAGCTGGTGAAGCAGTGAAGAAAAGAATTGGGAAGGTTTTGGGGAACGCTTCCCAATGAAATGGCTGCAAATCCCATGTCAATGAAAAGTCGGGTGTTCAGTTCGACGGCACACGAATGCGTGCCATGGCTCACCATGGCAACCTGGTAGCGCAAAAGAACACTTTGCTGAGATTTTGGCTGCCAACGGAAGATCAATGATGCGCCCGGTTTAGCTCGCCCTGCCGGTTGATCTTTTCCTAATCGGCAAACTCGACCTGACTACTCGGAATTTCGCAATCGGATGCACCTGCATGAACGTGTTGGCGGACCTGTCGGTTACGATAATTTCTCTCATTGGTGGCTGCCTTGTGTGGCGATTGTTCCACTTGTGCGGGTCAGCGCTGTCGCGATGGTTCTTTTGAAAAGAACGGCTGTCCCATGCTCGGCCCTATCCCTGCGTTGTCGTAAACATGATCAGCAAAGCTGGTGTTTTGGGCGTGATGGAATTTTCAATGCAGTTTGAATCAACCACAGGAAAATGAGATGACTGGAAAGCGGTCTCAACCAAAACACAGACAGTCGTCCCGTCGAACTAAGGGCATCGGTAGCTGGATTCATTCCAAGGGGGTTGCCTACTGTCTTGCCGGGGCAGCAACTGCATTCTCGGGGTGTGCCTATACCGGTGGCGTGAAAGAATACATCCACAACGGCTTCAAAGTTGGCCCGAACTACGCAAAGCCAGCAGCTCCGGTAGCAGGCAGTTGGATTGATAGCTATGACGAGCAACTGAAGGATGAGCTACCGAACTACGCCGATTGGTGGACCACTTTCAATGATCCGATTCTGAACGGTTTGATGGAAGATGTCTCTCAGCAAAACCTCACCCTCAAGTCGGCAGGGCTTCGGGTCATGCAGGCAAGATACGTGCGAGACATCACGGTAGGCAGTATTTTCCCACAGCAGCAAGAAGCCTTCGGGTCTTATCAACGCACTCAATACAGTGACACGATCGCCTCGGGGTTGTTGCCGAGAAATACCGACTTGTTCAAAGTCGGTTTTGACGCGTTTTGGGAATTGGATGCTTGGGGTAAATTCCGACGGGCCATCGAATCTGCCGATGCCAGCCTTGATGCATCGGTTGAGGATTACGATGCGATGATGGTATCCTTGCTCGGTGAAACGGCTACGGCGTACATCGACTTAAGAACTGCCCAAGAACGTCTGCAATATGCAAAAAGCAATGTAGAGATTCAGAAAGGCTCTCTGAAAATCGCACAGGCACGGTTTGACGCGGGTGCCGTGAGCCAGCTTGACGCCACGCAAGCTGAAACAGTGCTTGCTAACACGCAGCAATCGATCCCTTTGTTCGAGAATCAGGTGCGAGCGGCTAATAACAGTCTCTGTGTGCTGCTTGGGATTCCCCCGCGTGATCTCAGCGAAGAACTCGGCGATGCATCGATCCCCGAGCTGCCGGCTGATCTGGTGGTTGGAATTCCTGCAAATTTGCTGCGGCGTCGACCTGATGTTCGAGCTGCTGAACGGAGGGTGGCGGCTCAAAGTGCGGCGATTGGTATCGCCGCTGCAGACCTGTTACCGCATCTGTCAGTGACCGGCTCGGTATCTCTCAATGCCAACGATTTTTCGGAGCTGTTCAAATCCAGCAGCACCGCCGGCATGATTGCCCCTGGATTCAACTGGGACATCCTGAACTACGGTCGCCTGGCGAATAACGTCAGCTTGCAGAAAACACTGTTTCAAGACTTGGCGGTCCAATATCAGCAGACAGTATTGGATGCGAATGGTGAGGCTGAAACAGCGATCAATACTTTCCTGAAGTCGAAAGAACGATTGATTTATGTCAATCAAGCAGTTGCGGCATCGAAGAAGTCTGTCGATCTGGCTGAAATCGAATATCGAACCGGGGCGGTCGACTACAACCGCGTGTTCAACCTGCAAACGTCTCTTGTTGCAGATCAAGATAACCTCGCATCTGTCCGAGGCGATGTTGCACGAAGCGTGATCGCAACTTACAAGGCGCTAGGTGGCGGTTGGGAAATTCGATACGGAGATCGTGGCGGTGCCAATGTCAAATTGAAACAGGTTCCTGTTCCATCCGCCGATAAGGCTGCTCCTGCTGCAGTTGGTGTCAAAATGCAGGAAGGCGGCAAGTCTGAAGTGGCTGACCCCGAGCTTGGGGCTGCTAAGAGCCCCAAGTCAGATGCACCACAAGATGGTGACTCCAGCAAAGTACAGCAAGCGAAGCCACCCGCAAGTAAAGATGCATCTCCGCAGAAAAGCGGGGGAAACGCTAGCGGGGTCAGTGCTCCACGAGTACTGCTGCCCGAAGTGTTTGTTGAAGAGTTGTAGTGCAGGGAGAAGAGGTGAACTAGAGTTTCCGAATCGATCCGTGAAACGGGTTTGTTCAGTGAAGGGCTTTTTTACTTAAGCTAGGATGAAGTCGAGATGATATTGAACAAGCATGCCATTGCATTGGGTTTTATGACGATTCTGTTGGTTCCCAACGCAAACGCAGGTGAGCCAGGTTGGAAGTTTCTAGGTTGCCCAGTTCCAGATTGCATTGGCAAGTGGTGCTGCGATGACTACCGGGTGAAGTCTCCACCGTGCGTCAAGCTACCGTTATGCTTCGGGTGTGACGACTACTGTGGGAAGTCAATGCCGCGAGTCTGCGCACCGCTTTGTTTCACTTGCGATGACTATTGTAAAAAGGGTCAGCCGCCAGTCTGCAGGCCGCCTTTTTTGAGTACGCTGCGTTGCTTCCCTCAACGGGGAACCAGTGCATGTTCCACATGCTCATCGGGCGGTTCTGATGTGGGAAATGGTACTGGCATGCGTTTGAAGCCATCGCTTGCTTCGTTGGAAAAGGTTGGTGGTAGGCGATCAGCAGTCGCTGGTGGGGGCGACGCAAGCGAGTTGAACGAAACCGGCGACAAGAACCCCAGACGGCACATGATTATTGAGATTTTAAATCGCTAGCTTTGGGTGAAGCATTCTAGTTGGATGCCCATGCCACGCATTTCGATAACGGCGTGGTGTTGATGGCTGAAGAAATGCTGAGCGTCAGGCAACGGTGTCATCGTCGGAGGCGCCGCCATCCAAGTCATCGCCATCCAAGTCATCGCCATCCAAGTCATCGCCATCCAAGTCATCGTCGAGAAATGCTTCATCTTCGAGGAACTCGGCATCATCGAAATCTGGATCGACAAATAGTTTTCCACCGATGGGCTCATCGCTTTGTTGTTCCTCATCAAATTCATCATCATCGTCGCTTGCTGGCAATGAGCCTCGCTCCAGCAGCTCAGTTGGTGGTGTACTGTCATTTTCAGGAATCCAGCGAATGGTAGGACGAGGTGGGTCCGATAGTGCATCAACACACTCCATCGCCATCCAGTTCATGTCGCCGGGGCCTTCCGCGGTGTCCCCATCTTCTACTTTGTCTCCGCCTTGCAGCATGTAGAGTGATGCACTGCGCAGGAAGCCTTCGATGTCACTCGGCTCAAAATCATCGGTGTTAAAGACGGCTTCGAGGTCGGGCAGGTCGAATTGTCCGTTGCCAACTGTGTCCATGAGCGACCAATGTTCGGTTGCTCGAAATAACCGCACGTTGGTCCACATATCGAGCGGGGGAAGTTCGTGGCTCCATGCGTAGTTCATTCCCCGCCGCAGTCCGTCGTCATCACGGAGTACTTCACCGCCTGGGTTGAAGTAGCAAACGGCATCTGGCATTTCAAGGAGCGTTGCGACGGCTTTGGACAGGAAGAGAAGTTCTTTTAAGGGGTCATAGTCGTCCGGCAATAGAGGAACATCGTCATCATGATCGTTGGGATCCTCTGCTCCAAGCACGTAGCTGATCAAAAGCCGTATATGCGCGGTGTGTTCTTTGACCTTCTCGCCACCATCTTCCCAGCCCCATGACTGTTCACCTGCCCGTTCAAGGCATCCTGGAAAGGCGAGCGGCGAGTACTGGCCCAAGGACCAGGCAACAAAACGCTCCGGGGACTCATCAGGGTCACCCATGTCGTCAGGCCAAGGTGCGTTGGCAGGGGTCACCAACAGGTGTCCGTTCGTTTCCGGCACGTAGTCGTAAACGAGGGTTTGGGGCGCATCGTCATCGTCCATTGATTCGTGTTGCCCCACGCAATGAAAATCCTTCAGCTGCTCCCGCAGTTCGGCAATGTCTACCGGTTTGCGAAACAGGACACACATGCCCTGCGTAAACAATCCCTTGGCCATTCTTTCCTCGAAGGCGGTGCAAAACCGATCAGGGATTCAAACTTTGAACCGATCGGCTGGATGGAAGTTGGGCCGCATCATAGCGAGCCGAGCTGGAGCGATGAACGGGCTGTAGCCCTGTTCTGGCCAAATTCGCCTGCAAACCCGCTCCTCGAAGCGCAATTCTAACGGCAAAATCCGATCGTACGGCTGATGAAGGTAGCCCAAATTCACCCAGGGCAGAAATTTCCGGTCTAAGCCGCTCGACGCTTATCTGCTGCGGGTTGTGTGATTGGCTGCGGGGAGCCGGAACCGGTGATGGAGAGAACGGGCTGCTCCTGTTTCAGCTCACAATCATCAGTCGCCGAATTCCATTGGAAACCCAAGAGTTGCCCAAATCGTGTGGTGCGTACGATAGCCTCGTAAGTCAGAAGAGATAGGGAGCATGCGGTGGCAAACGAGAGGAGCATCTTAACGACAGGACTGAGCTGAGGAAGTAGTAATTTCAGGTCCAGGTGCGTCAGTCCGAGAATGGGATGGTGAACGATGTAAATCCAGAAGGATGCTGCCGCTAGATAGCGGACCGAGTTGGGCACCGCGGGAATCAACTTGAGGGACAATCCGATCAACGAGAAAGTTGTCAATATGGCACTGCCGGCGGTCATCGCGGCAAGCAAGATTCCTGACATGGAAAATCCAGCTTGGCTGGTCTCGGTTGTCACGCTGGTCCACTGGTCAAGTTGCCAACGACCCAGCAATAAAGCAATCACGCAGGTGATCAAGGCAGGCGCCGCCAGACGCGGTGCCTGCGACTTGACCCAGAGAAGTTGGGGGTCGTGGATCGCCAGCATCAGGCCAAGAGTGAAGAAGATTCCACTGTAAAGCCATTTCGAGGGTACTGGGAAGAATGAATGTTGAAATCCCCAGACCACTTGGGGCTCAATGCACAGAATCAAAGTTGCTGCCACCGCAGCCAGGCCGAGTGAGGTTTTAAGGCTGGGTTGGTATTCCTTGATCCAGGGGTAGCGTTTCGCTGCTACCGCAAACGTCGCAAGGCAGGTGATGTAGAGAAAAAGGTATTGCAGGAACCAAAGGTGGCTCAGGCCCCACAGATTTTGACCGATGGGATGATCGAGCTTCAGGCTTTTGAGTTTGATGGGTGATATGATGCCTTCGGCAACCCAGCTGCCAACCCAGCAATAAAGGTCCAGAGGAAGGATCACCACAGCACCAAACAGTAGCGGGATCAATAAGCGACGTGCGCGACCGCGGATCAAGGTGCGTGGGCCACGTCGATGAAGTGTTTGCCAAGCAAAAAATCCGGCCAAGACAAGAAACAAAGGCATGATGAAGAGCTCAATCGACCAAAACAGAAAGTCGATCACCGTATTAGGGGTATCCTTGACCGACCAGGTCAGGCCAGGCATCGGATAACGCAAATACGGTACGCAGCTGTGCAGCAATACAACGCACAGGGCAGCAAAACAGCGCAGGGCGTCGAGACCGGCAAAGTTTGATTTGTCGGGAGAGCCCCCTGAGGGGGAGGCGGTGAGTGTCGCCTCTTTGGAACGCATCGGTATTACATCCATGATGCGTGCTGATTACCAAAAACAGCGTTGGCCTTGAAAGTGCAATGCCGTAAAAGTGCAGTCCGGGGCACTTCATGGGGGGAAGTAACGAGACCCACCGCACAACAGCAGATGCTTTCAATGCTCGGTCCATCTGGTTAACTGAGACGTTTGACGATGGGCCACGCAAGTTTGGGGAAAGTTGCCAGCGTGCTGCCAATCGTTTTTCTGGCCCATTTCGAACGCAGAGCATTGGTGACGACGCGGCAAGTTCGCTTCTTGCTCCGTAACAGCTTTTGTTGATCAAGATCCCATTGAGTGCCTATCGTTGCCAGTGAGCCTTGATCGGTCTGCATACTTGCCAAGCCGATTCGATTCGCTGCGGCGATTCCGCTTTGCATGCCCCAAGTCATGCCTTCACCCGTGAACGGCTCGACGTATCCTGAAGCATCACCGATGGCTAGCAGTCGCCCGCGGCCAGAAACTCGAGTGCGTCGCAACGGTGGGGTGGTCATGACTTTGGATGGGCTGCTCCACTGTAATTTGGGGAAACTGCTCCGTTCAAGAATCTGGTGTACTCGCTCCATGGGAGAGCCTTGTTGCGCGGCCGTGGATCCGGAACGCAGTGCAGAGGCGACATCCACTTGGCCACTTTCCAGTCGAACCAGGCCCACGTAACCATCATGGTCGCACGCCATGTGAATCACGTGCGGAGCGATTTGATCGCACTGGGCGGTCCATGAGACACCAAAGGGGCCGTGAGGTGACTCTTTCCACGGCAGGATCGCTGTGGCTCCCGGAGAATTGAGGCCTGTTGCCAGTACTACCAGATCGAATTCCTGTGGCTCGGTAGACGATGTGTATTGCAGCGTGACTTGAACCTTCGTCGCCGTAACTTCGTTGATCCGGGCATTGCACGACATGTGAACCCTGCAACCAGCATTTTTCGCTGCATCTATCAGCGTTGAATCGAGGCTTTCGCGAGAGATGGCGATGCCTGAAGGAAGGTCCACTTCGATGGTGTGGCCACCCAAGGATGCTCGCCACTGGTTCACTGCCTCTGCGTCCATCATGATCTGACGAAACAGCGGTGTGTCATCTGATGTCGATGCGGGTAAGCTCAGCTTGCCGAGGCCCCTGAGTGTTTTGATGCCGGCGCCACCGATGCAGCAGCCGCATACCTTGGGTCTCGGGAACTCGGCCTTTTCGACCAACGTCACATCCACATCGTGTGTACGCAATTGAATAGCGCATGCACTGCCAGCAACACCACCTCCAATGACGAGAACAGTGGGCGATTTCATTCTGAATTTGCTGCGGGTGGATGTCACGGTTCAAGCAAATGAAGGTATCGGTTGTTTTGACACAACGTGGTCGATCGTGGCAACGAACCGGCAAGGAAATAGCCGCTGAATTTTGATGGGATGTCCCAGTGCTTGCTGAGAGATTGTTTGGAACTCGGGTATCGTAAAGGCACCTTGTATGCTGAGTGTGGCATCACGGTGG
Organism: Rhodopirellula sp.; assembly: GCA_002690925.1. Classification (GTDB taxonomy): domain Bacteria; phylum Planctomycetota; class Planctomycetia; order Pirellulales; family Pirellulaceae; genus Rubripirellula. The sequence continues at coordinate 7,911 of NZGD01000074.1, read as the reverse complement.
ACGACCTCTGATCGCGATAACAATCGGCTTGCCAAAGCGACCAGAGCAAGATTCAAATAGCTCCGTTCCAAGTCGCAAATGATGACGGGACCGTTGCTTGCTTCACGCATCGCTTGCAGTAATTGAACTGCCTGTTGGGTTTCGAGGTGGTGCATGAACAAGGAGCAGGTCGCGACATCGAAGCCCGATGGTAGGGGACTGTGCAGACAGTCATGTTGTATCGACAGCACATGCACGTCAGCAGCATGGGCACGCCGTTGTTGTTCTTCAACCGCGACTGACCGCAAATCGAGCAGGGTTAGCTTTAGGTTCCAACCATCTTTTTGGGCCCATTGGGCCCAACGCAAGGGGACATCTCCAGAACCGCTTGCGACGTCCAGTAAATGCAGAGTTTGGTTCTCACTGGTCATTGCAAGGCGTCTGAGTCGCCTGTACATCGCAGATGCCACGCCGCTGCATCGGTTCAGGCGTGCAAGGCCGCGCAAAGCCAATTCGTGTTCGTCCCGTGGTAAATCGGGATCGTCCATCGCTTCTGCTTGCAGGTTGCGGTGCGCCAAAGATAGATTCGGCATGTGTGCGGTGGGTTTGTATGGTTGGGGGCGGTGATTGGCTTCAGGTGTTGGGTTCAATGAAGTCTGACGCAGGAGCACCCTCGCTCGGTCATCGGGGGGATCTCTCTATCGGGTAGTTGTACCGGCTATTTCTTGGGCAGACCACAAGCAATCCCAGGAAAATATTCGCAGGTTCCGGTTGTCGCGAGATGCGTGTAACACAAGTCGCGGTTACTGATTCAAGAAAGTGATTTTTTAGATTCAAGACATGACGACGATAGCTCACCCAACCACCAGAAGTCATCGATTTAGTTCTGGACTTGGAATCGGCCTCGCAGTTTGCGCTCGGCTGTAAATGAAACCCAGTCCAATCAGTGAACCGGTGAGCACACAAATGCTAACCCACTGCGAAATAGAAAAATCTGTACCGAATTGCCCCGACTCATCGACCCGGACCAGTTCCAAGACAAAGCGGAGGATGGCATAGCTGGCAAACCCCAGCATCATCACAGTGCCCTCGCGGAAACGCATCGCAGGAATCAAACAAAGCGCAAGACAAAGGAGTAAGGAACTGACGCTGCTGAGAATCTGTGCGGCAAATACCGGTAACGCAGTTTCTGGCAAGTCATTGGGACTCCATACATATCTCCGCCCACCAATGGTGGCGACAACACCTGTTCTGGCATCCTCGGCTGGGATATCCCGTGACGCAGTTGCTAGTGGTCTGAAGTCATCGGTTGGGTGATCCACTTCAATGCGTTGATTGACTTTGATATTTCCTGCTCGATCTGCCAGTCCACCTGGGGTGATCCTCGTGATAAGGCGTGTGTCAGGGTCATATGCAAAACCCAGCAGCTCGCCGCTGTCAAGTTGCTCTCTCCAGACCGGACTGTTGGGTGGGAATTTCAGTGCGAACTGGTTGTCCTCACAGCGACCTCCATAACAACAGCCGTTCATGACGCAGCCGAGTCTGCCAATGAAGACGCCCAAAAACATGCAGGGAACAATCACGTCACCGAATTTTAGCCAAGGCAGTTTCTTGCGATGGAGATAAATCGAGCCTGCGAGGATGCCACCGATGAAAGATCCGTATACGACAAGACCACCACCGGTGAAATCCAGCATCTTGAGTACGGTTTCTTGCCACGTATTGCTAATGAAATCCTTGCGGTATTGAAGCACGTAGAATGTCCTGGCTCCGATGATGCCACCTGCAAATACCCAAGGTGCCACCGAGTAGATGATCTCCGGATCAAAGCCTTGGCGCTTCGCGCGATACGCCGCCAGCCAGACGGCTGAGCCCACCGCCAGTAACAACATGACACCGTAGCCCCGTATAGCCATTCCAACGGGCTCCCCATCCACATTGGTCAACTCAACGCGTGGCAGAACATACCAGACGATTCCTGAAAGCAATAACCAAATAGGCGATTCGCGTAAAAGAGTTTCGACAACTCCAGTGCCTTGTGGCTGGCCGCCTTGTAGCTTGGCAAGCAAGAGGCGAAGAGCCAATGCAGCCAAGATCGCGAGCAACAGCCAACCAATCCCAAACACGGGGATACCAGCGATTTCGTGGGGAATCAGCAAAAGCGTTCGCTGCATCGGAGTTCCATCATGGTCGTCATTGAAATGGCAGCAACGCATTGGTCTGGACGGCTTGCCTGCCTATTTTCTACGCTCCCAACCGCTTGTGAGTCCAGATCGTACATGGTTCTTTTTCTGGAATTGCCAGCAAATTGCCGTGGTTGTCGTGCCAAGCCTGTTCCCCACTTAGAGGCGAAAAGGCGCTGCTGTGCACCCAAGAGGGGTGGTTGGCAGCGATGCCCTACCAGGGATGAAATCGCGGAAGTTGTTCACAACGTGCAACTCGTTGGTTGCTGAAGTCGTCCGAAACGGTGTGTTTGGGATTTGGGTTTGGGAGCAGCAGTGATTGCCAGGTACTGTATTTTTTAGGTTGGCTACGGTTGCGATTTGACAACGACGGTGACCACTAGCCGACAATCCACATGAATAGAAGACGACTGTCCTGCACAGGAAATTGACCATCGTGAATCAATCACTCGCCTCACTTCTCATTGCGGTTCTGCTCATGCTGGTTTTGGAAAATGCATCGGCCACAGCCAGTGACCAAATATTTCGCGTGACAACAAAGATCTACGTTGGCGAGCAGAGCGATCCGGTTTCGGAGCATCAAATCCTGTTTGATCAAGGCTTGGTTTATGATGTTCCCGTCATCAACCGTCGATTCATTACAGTGTTCGATCCGGCCCAGAAACGGGTCACTCTTTTGGACCGTGACACGCAGGTTCAAACCTCAGTCAGCACCGATGATCTGATCAAGATCACTGCTAAAGCGAGAGCCGCTGTCGTTGATGATGAGCATAAGAAAAAACTTGGCATGGACGCAGAGGTAGAGGAAACTGATCAGGGCACCGCTTACGCGATAAAATTTGCAAATATGCAATACCGCACCACGACACAGCGACCAGAAAGTCCAAAGATCGCCGCTGACTACGCAATCTTTGTTGACCTGGCTTCCAGACTGAATCTCGTTCGGCGACTTGGGCCGCCGCCGTTTGGACGGATGCGTTTGCATCAGAGAATTGCTGCCAACGGTGAACTGCCACTGGAGTTGACTTTGACGATTTCCGGCAGCAAGCAGAGCGAGCAATATCGGTCAACACACGCGGTCGGTGAGGTCGCTGACTCCGAACGTCAAATGATCAATGAAGTCCGAGGCTACTTGACCTTGTATCGACAAGTTGAGCTAAAAGCATTTCCAAAGTAAGTCTGTGTCGCTTTGGATTGCTGAGTTCAGAGGTGCAGTCCGCGGCTATGGAGTCTGCCGGATAAACCGTTCGCCGCATAGAGGCACAGTTATTTTTTCTGCTGCTGTCGTTTCTTCGCGTCTTCCCGCCGCTTGATGATTCCCGCAAGCTTCTTTTTTTCCGCTTCCAGTACGTTAGCAGGGATCACGGCAGGTACGACTTCAGTCATGTCCACGAGGTCGGTTTCTTTGAGTTCTCTCAAGCGTATGTTTTTGTACCACACTGGGTCGCCATGATCTTGCAGACTGAGGTTCGCGTCACGGGCCTCGAGGTTCCCGCCTCTCTGTCGCAGCATGTCGACATTGGATGACCATTTTGGATCTTGGTAGTTCAGGTGAATCACCTTTTCGCCATTGAGCCAGTGTTGAATTATGGTTCCCTTGCAAACAATGCGTCCTGCATTCCATTGTCCAACAGGTTTGGTCATGTCTTTCGATGGCTGGACGCAGAAATAGAGGGATGCTGCGCTGGTGCGAGGGTTCCTGCCATCAGCGTGAACGTCATTGTCGAGGATCTGATACTCGTATTGGGTGGGACGATAGTAGATACCACTATTGCTGCCCTTGCTGACTTTCCATTCGAATTGAAGTTCAAAGTCGTCAGGGATCTTTCTGCCGATGTAGACCAGACTGCCGCCTTTACCCTGTCGCGAGATCACGCCATCTTCGATCTTCCAGTTTCCACTGTGTTTCCATTCATCAAGCGTATCACCTTTGCTTAATGTTTTGAAGTTTTTGTTTGCCCGAGGCAAATCTGTTTCATTGGCCGTGGCGATAGCTGACTGCATGAAGCTTAAGAGGGACATTAGGGCGAACGCAATCAGCACGCGGAAAGAGACGTTGAGCGAACTTTCGGTGTGATAGCAGTTTTGCGTAGGGATCTGCACGGGCATGAGTGATGGGGTCCTGGTGGGGCTTTACGGCTGTTCTTGTACGGGATTGTCTTATCTTAATAAAACTTCGTCCTCTCTTTGGCTGCTAGCGGTGTCGTTTTGCGGTCACTGGCTTTTTTGTGACTGCGTGTTGGTTGAAGTTATGGTTGCCACGGGAAGTTCACCTGTTTTACTCGTATCGGGTGCAACCGGCTTTGGGTCGGGCAAGGTTCCCAATCATGGGTTACTTTGGGGGGGATCGAGATGACGGATTTGACTACACTGTGTGCCGAAGCACTCAGGGGGTGTCGCGGCTAGAAGTTTGCATCACGAGGTGTTTTGTGTCTCGCTCGTTTTGTGATTTGGGCTCGTTTTGTGATTTGGGGTCGTTTTGTGATTTGGGGTCGTTTTGTGATTTGGGGTCGGTGCTGTAGTTGCCGGTGACGGTGCGTCTTGGTTACCCGACCGGGCCTTGCTCAGCTTTGCTCGTCAGTATTCAGGATTGGGGAGCGGGGGCAGGCTCGCTTGGAACGGAGGCTGCACTGTTGTCGAAAAAACCGATACGCAAAGCGGCACTCACCCCTAGACTTTTGTTGGTTCAAAGGAAGAGATCAAAGTGAAAATCAAATGTCCAGCGTGTGACGCTGTTTTGGAAATAGATTCATCGATGTCGGGGCAGGTGGTCGATTGCGAATGTGGAAAGAAACTCCGGGTCCCAAATGTAAATAGGGCCGACGGCGGATCGCGACCAGTAGCAGGCTCAGATTCACTAGCAGGATCAGATTCAGCAGCAGGATTGGGGGCAGTTGGAGTCGCGGGATCTGCAATTGAGCGTTCGCCAGAAGCGGCACAAAGCTTCACCTCAAGCACCGGAACGAGCGTTGGCGTTGGGGCTCCTGAACAAAATCCATTCAGGAGCAGTTCAGATGAGATGAACCCGTATGCAGCATCGAACAATCCTTACGATGCTGCAAACCAACCCGTTCCTATACAGACGGGCGGGGATCAGGGGCTGGCCATCGCATCCTTGGTACTTGGTATCTGTTCGTTGACTCTGGTTTGCTGCGGTGGTTTTTTGATCGGCATTCCTGCGGTGATTTGTGGGGTAATCGCTATCAAGAAGGCGAATCGTGGCGAGTCTACTGGCAAAGGAATGGCGATTGCAGGTGTGACAACGGGGGGAATCTCGTTGGGGCTGTTTGTCGCTTACCTCGTGTTGGCTATCTTAGGTGAGTTGTTGGGTTAGCGTTGGGGAATTTCAAGCTGTCTCAGAGCGACGTTTCGGTGGTGAATGACGATGTGTTCGCGTCACTCTGGCATGAATGGCTGTTTGACAAGAATACGACACAGCCCCTTTCCTGAATCGCCGATCTGAATAGTCTTTTTAAATAGCGATGATTATGAAAATCAAATGTCCGTCCTGTCAGGCTGTTCTCAGTATCCCGCCAGCCGCTGCTGGGAAGGTAGTGAAGTGTCCTTGTGGGACACAATTGCGTGCACCCGGTGCTCCCGCAGGCGGTGCTCCCGCAGGCGGTGCTCCAAAATCTCAAGCAGGAATCGTTTCGGGACCTGCCGCAGGGCAAGCAGCTCCCCGCCGACGCGCTGCACCCACTGCAGTCGACGCGGGTTTGTTCGATGAGTTGACCGAGAGCGATCTTCAGCCGATCAGCCAAGCGGGAATGCCAGCAGTCGGGCCTGCCGGATCCGGGAACACGAATAAGCTGTTGCAAGAGCATGCGGCGACGGCGGGAGGCGGTTCTGGTGGCAATTTTCGGGTCGGGCCGTTGGCCTCGCCTTGGATTCGACTTGGTGCTGCATTGATCGATGGTTTCATTATCAATTTGATAGTGCTGCCCATGATGTGGGTGGGATGGGTTTTGTTTGTTCAGATGGCTTTTGATGTCGAAGGCTTGAATGCTGCTTTCCAGGCTGCGCAAACCGACCAAGAAAAGTCCTATCGCGCAGGGCAGTTGCTGGCTGGTGCTTTAATGGCCTACGGTTTGACATATTTCTTTGCTGGAATTCTACCGCTGACAATTTTCTCAATCATGTTGACTAAATTTGGGCAGACACCTGGCAAGAAGTTGTGCAAAATCCGAATCGTGCGGGCGGACAACAAACAGCTTCCCGGTTTTGTGAAGGCTGTTGTAGTCAGGTCATGGTTAGGGCAGCTTGTTGCTTCGATCCCAGTCGTTGGACTGGTCGGCGTGTTGTTGATTTTTGGTGCCAAGCGACAGACCTTGTGGGACATGATGGCTGGAACCATCGTGGTAGAGTCATGATGCGGATGATAACTGGCGTGGTTTGCCGAGTTCGTGTTCTGATATTGATTGTCGCCTCGGTGCTGGGAACCCGTTCGCACGCAATTGATTTTGTGCATGAGGTGGTTCCCATCCTGCGTGCGCACTGCGTGAAATGTCATGGTGGCGATGAGGCAAAAGGTGGATTTTCGCTGAACACTCGCAAGCTGTTTCTTGAGAGCGGTGCTGCTGAACCGGGAGATGCAAAGCAGTCGCATTTTCTCGGACTGATTGCGTCGGCGGATCTCGACATGCAAATGCCGCCAAAGGATTTGCCGCGTGTTTCAGCGGATGAACAGCGGTTACTTGTTCGCTGGGTCAATGAAGGACTGCCGTGGACGAGCGGTTTTACGTTTCGGAAAAATTCCTATGTGCCGCCGCTATTGCCAAGGCAGGTGAATCTGCCTGGACCCGTGGAACTCAATCCGATTGATCAGATTTTGTTGAAACACTTCGAGCAGGCGGGGCAAGCGCCGCCTGCCCAAGTTGATGATGCCACTTTTTTGCGACGTGTTTCACTAGACCTGGTCGGATTGCTACCGACCGCCGAGCAGCGACAGGGTTTTCTCATCAGCGTGAATGCGAATAAGCGGCAGGATTTAGTCGATGAACTGCTTGCACGAGACGTCGATTACACCGAGCATTGGCTAACGTTTTGGAATGACTTGTTGCGCAATGACTACACGGGCACTGGTTTCATCACTGGCGGTCGCAAGCAGATTAGCAAATGGTTATATCGCGCGTTGGTGGACAATAAACCGTACGACCAATTCGCCAGGGAATTGATCGCGCCGCCGACGAATGACAGTCGTGGTTTCATCGATGGGATCAAGTGGCGAGGAACAGTCAGTGCTGGTCAGACGGTTGAAATCCAGTTTGCTCAGAGTATCGCGCAGTCGTTTCTGGGGATCAATCTGAAATGTGCATCGTGTCATGACAGTTTCATTGATCAGTGGAAACTGACCGATGCCTATTCCTTGGCGGCTGTCTATTCCAGCCGTCCTTTGGATGTTCATCGCTGTGATAAACCGACTGGTGAAGTTGCGACGCCCGCTTGGTTGTTTCCTGAACTTGGCGAAATCGATGGAAAGCTACCACCCCATGAGCGTTTGAAACAACTGGCCGATCTGATGACAGGTCAACGTAATGGCCGGTTCGCACGTACCATCGTCAACCGTCTTTGGGCGCAATTGATGGGACGAGGCATCGTGCATCCGCTTGACGCGATGCACACGGAGCCGTGGAACGAAGATCTGTTGGATTATCTGGCCAACTATCTGGTTGATTCAGGCTACGATCTCAAGGCGGTATTAAGGCTCATTGCGACGTCTCGTATTTATGGTGCTTCTTCTGAGGTGCTG
>NZGD01000073.1 GCA_002690925.1 Rhodopirellula sp. | reverse complement strand
CTCGAACGTACATTCCGCGGACGAGGGCTGTTGCACCACTGACATCGCGAGGTTTCCCTTTCGCATCGACGTGCTGATTCGGTGCATCCACGATGAGACGTACTGGTACGGTTCGTGTTGCCGCATTCAGCCCAATCCCGTCGTAGCTCATAAGTTTCGCGTTCCAGTAATATTTGACACCCTCGCGACCTGATAATTCGTATTCGATAATCGCTTTTGTTTCCGGCAGGGTGTAGCCGCGTGGATCAGTACCCTCACCATCGTCGTTCACTGCGTTGGAAACATTTGAGGTGTTTTTGGTCGTGTCTGTCGTGGTTTCTTTTGCCTGGTTAAGCACCCAGTACAGTTGGTCCATGCGGAGACTTGTGGCGACCTCTGCTTTGGACGTGTCGTCGATCGTGACGAGGGTAGTACCGCGTGCTACAAATGAATGAAGCTCGGCTTTCTCGTTGACAATCACTCCCGATATTGGGGCGCGAATTTCTGTTCGTTTGAGATCCTTCTGTGCCTTCTGAAGTTGAGTTTCAGCAAGCTGTTCAGCCACAACAATTTTCAGGCGTCGTTCCTCGAGCAAACTAAGTTGATTTTCGAGTGTGACTAACTGTTGTCGCGCGGCCAATAAAGACCTTCTCGCCTTGTCACGTTCCGCGGGACTTGTGAATCCGTCACTTAGTTCGTTTTGGCGATCGACTTCTTTTTGCTGAAGAGCCATGTCCTCCTTGGCGATTTCGATCGAACGTTTGGTGTTGTCCTTCTCCTGATCGACCTCCCTCATTGCCTGATATTCCTGCGTTTTGAGTTGCGTCAGACGTTGCACTTCAAAGTCGTAATCGGTGGTATCGATTTTCATCAGCGGTGTTCCGGCCTCGACGTACGCGCCCGCTTCACAAATCGGATATTTTTCGATGATTTCACCTGAAACTTCAGTTGCCACTTGGACTTCGCGAAACGGTGCGACACTCCCGTCGACGACAAGTTGCATCTTTTTGCCGAGTTTATGTAGCGTCTCCAGTCGCTCCACCCTGACTGCACCGAGAGCTTCGAGTCGCGAACTGTAGTCCGTGCCCACGGCAGGCTTTTTTTCTGTTTCTGCCTTACCAAGCAGAAACATGATGGCGAAACCGGTAGCTAGCAAACCTGATGGGATGATGAAGTCAAACCATGTTTTTCTGCTGACGCTGGCAAGACGCGATTTCAGCGTTGATGTTTGCCCTGAATTTTCTGGCGGCGGTGGGCTTTCAGCCGGTGAAGGTTCAGGTGGGGAAAGCAAAGTATCAACCATCTGTGTAACTTTCGTGGAAAGACTTTCGTCCTGATCTGCTCTTAGGAAGTGATTTCGTTCGTCAATCTGATTTCACGGCTTTGCGAAGTTGTCACATGCCGCCAGCATGACCGCTGTGATGTGTTGACTCAGCGATTCGATGTCGTAGTATGCAACTCGTTGTTGCTCCGTAATCAGAACTTGGATCGCTTGTGCACCCACACGGTAGTAAAGGCATTGTCCAACAGTGCTGAAAGCTAGGTGTTGCACCGTGTGCTCGGGCAACTCGCCGTTCACTAATAGCCGCAGCGTTTCAGTTAACTGATCAAATAGCGGTCGAAAGAATTCCTCGACAATGCTCTCGAAAACGGGCGTTGGATTTTGCATTTCCCGCATCAGAAGTTCAGTTTCCCAAGCCGCCTCCTCGGTGATCAGCATGCGAGCCAAAAGCGTGTTCACTAATGCTTGCAAAGTCTCTCGGGGCTGTTGTGGGTCAGTATTAGGCGTTGGAAACCGTTTTTCTCTCGCCAAACGCAAATCGTGAATTACCTCGCGATAAAGCCCAAGCTTGTCTCCGAAGTGATAACCGACCGACGCGATGTTGACGCCAGCCGTCGAGCAGATTTCGCGTACTGTCGCTCCGGTGTAGCCCTGAGCGGCAAAAACTGGCCCTGCGGAACCCAAAATCCGGCTCCGTGTATCAAGCGAACGCTCGTTGGACCGTATTTCGCCGTCGGTATTTCGCAGCGATTGCAGCGCATTGTTGACTGTTTTTGTCAAAGCGACCTCATTTGGGCAGGTTTCTGGATATGAACGGCTGTTTTAAACAATCGTTTAAATCGAGAGTTTGTCAAGCATGCGAAGGTGGAAATGTGTCATCGAGCGGACTTCTGAGCCGTCTGTCTGATTCGGGATTGACGCTCCATGGTGGCCGTGATCATCCTTTGTCGCTCAGGGCACTCGCCGCCGGTATGCGAGGGTCTGTCAGATTCCACTCAAGCACGGTGATATGCGATGAACTCCGCTTCTGCTTCCAGCATTCAAATTCAACTCCCCGATGGAACACTTGCGGAGCATCCGTCTGATACCACCGCCATGGATGTAGCCAAGGGCATCAGTGAGGGGCTTGCTCGCAGCGTGATTGCTGCCGAGGTGTCTGGATCGGTTATCGATGCTGATCGACCACTGGGTGAACTTTCTGATGGCAGTGAGCCTCTCCCTTTGACTTTGTTGACTGGTCGGGATGAAGCCGCATTGGGCGTTTTGAGGCATTCGGCGGCCCATGTCATGGCGCGTGCTGTGATGCGTTTGTATGAGGGGGTTTCGCTGGCGTTTGGACCGACCACGGAGGGAGGTTTCTACTACGATTTCGATCTGCCCGAAAAAATCGGTGAAGACGATTTTCCGAAGATCGAAGCGGAAATGAAACGCATCATCAAGGAAAAGGAGCCGTTCGAGCGATTCATTCTGGATCGTAAGGAAGCGAGAAAGCTCTGTGATGATCTGGATCAGGACTTAAAAGTCGAGCACATCGATACCGGGCTGTCTGATCAGCCTACCGTTAGCTTTTACCGCCAAGGTGAGTTCGTAGACTTGTGTCGTGGCCCGCACATTCCTGATGCAGGCAAAATCAAAGCTATCAAATTGATGACCGTTGCGGGGTCGCACTGGAAGGGGGATACATCAGGACGCCAATTACAGCGTTTGTATGGTACGGCGTTCTTTGATAAGAAACAGCTCAAGGCATATCTCGAGCAAATTGAGGAAGCCAAGCGTCGTGATCACCGGGTGCTTGGTAAGCAGCATGGGCTCTTTTCTATCAATCCGGATGTTGGGCAAGGGCTTTGCCTTTGGCTACCCAAAGGCGCCAGAGTTCGCGTCGCGCTGGAAGATTTCTTGCGTCGCGAATTGTTGTCACGCGGCTATGACCCGGTTTATAGTCCGCACATTGGTCGCGTTGAAATGTACGAGACCAGTGGTCACTTTCCCTATTACCGAGATAGCCAATTCGCTCCTTTGTTTGGAAGCGAGGTGGGCGGAATGCTTGATGCGTGGAGTGAGCGTCTGCAGGAGGGCACTCTTGATTCAGACGGTGAAGACAAATTGATGGCTGCCGCTGAGGTTTTCGGTGTCAAGCTGCCTGATTACCGCTCATCAGCCTCCGCCGATTCAAAACGAAAAGTGTTGCATGATTGGCAGGTGAACCATGAGCGTTACTTGCTCAAGCCGATGAACTGTCCTCATCACTGCCAAATTTTCAAGGCGCAGCCCCGATCTTACCGGCAGTTGCCTTTGCGTTTATTCGAATTTGGAACTGTTTATCGCCATGAGCAGACTGGCGAACTTAACGGTATGCTTCGTGTACGTGGTTTGACCCAAGACGATGCGCATATTTTTTGTACTGCTCAGCAGGTAGAGGACGAATTTCGCGCCACCATCGAGTTGACTAAGTTTGTCTTGGAGTCCGTGGGCTTGGATGACTACAGTGTGCAGCTTTCTTTGCGTGATCCTGATAGCGACAAATATGTTGGCACCGAGGAGAATTGGGATCATGCCGAAGGTGCCTTGCGTGGAGTTCTGCAGGGTTCAGGTTTGACCTTCAATGAGGAGCCTGGTGAAGCAGCGTTTTATGGTCCCAAGGCTGACTTTATGGTGCGGGATTGCATTGGACGATCATGGCAACTCGGAACCGTGCAACTGGATTATAATTTGCCGGAACGTTTCAAACTTGAGTACAACGGTAGCGACAATGCAGCTCATCGTCCGGTGATGATTCACCGTGCTCCGTTTGGTTCCCTTGAACGATTCACTGGAATGTTGATCGAGCACTTTGCAGGAGCATTTCCACTTTGGTTGGCTCCTGAGCAAGTAAGAGTTCTGCCATTAAGTGACAAGTCACTCGATTATGCGGTGCAAGTCGCCAAGGAGTTGGAGGCGGCTGGTTTGAAAGTGACAGTCGACAACAGTGGTGGCAAGGTTCAGGCTAAGATCCGTAACGCACAGTTGGAGTTGGTAAATTACATGGCGGTGGTTGGCCCCAAGGAGGCGGAGGCTGGGCAGGTGGCCCTGCGCGACCGTATTGATGGTGATTTGGGGTCGATGCCTACGGCGGAGGCAATCGCCAGGCTCAAGCAGGAGATCGCCACGAGGCAGGTGCGGCAGGTCGTCAAAAGTGATTTTTCCGCGGCAGCAGTGGATTCTGATGCGGTTGGAAATGAGTACTAACGCTGGTGCTCCACGCTATGCTTTCCGTTTTTGCGTTCATAATGACGTTTTTTACGGTATTTAGGGCTTCAGGTGGCGTTGCTGGTTGATTCCGTTTCAAGCGATCCGGTCTGCATCCATGTGGGTACTTATACTATTGGCATGCGTTATTCTCGGGCAACCTCGTCAAAGAGGCTCGGTTTTTCTCTCTATCTGGTTTGGATGTGATGCGATCATTGGTCCCGCCGCTTTGCACGTTACTTGTGTTTCTATCCGCTCCGTCAATCTTCTTGACAACCCAAGCGGACGCCGCTGGGCTAACGCCGGGGGAAAAGAAAACCGTTCAAACCGTGAATGCCAGCGTTTTGCGGGCCGGGAAAAGCTACGCTGCTGAGGATTTTGATGCTTCTGCGGAGTACATCCGAACTGCTATCAAGCAGGTCGAAGAAGCCACCAAGGCTGGTTCGCCAAGGCTTTATGATGAGTTGCTGCCTGCGATGCAGCGAATCGAAAAGGCTCGCACTCTGCTCGAGTTTGAGGGAATCACGCTCCCCACCTTCACGCGGCCCAAGCGTCCAGAGGAGGCCCCCGCCAAGCCCAAGCCTGCGACACGTCCCACACCCGGAAAGCCCGCTCCAGCACAGCCCGCTCCGATGCCGGCTGATGGGATTAGTTTCACCAAAGCGGTCGCTCCGATTTTGTCGACACGTTGTGGACGTTGTCATGCATCAGACAGCAAAGGTGGATTCAACTTAGCGACTTACGATTCCCTTATGAAAGGCCCTCCAGAAGGCGTTGTGATTTTCGCCGGTGATACCGTGGGAAGCCGCTTGATTGAGACCATTGAAACAGGGGATATGCCGCGAGGCGGTGGCAAAGTGACACCCGATGAATTGAAAATCCTGAAAGATTGGATCGTGGCAGGTGCAAAGTTTGACGGCACTGATCGTGCCGCTCCGATCACATCGGGAGCTACGGCGGCAGAGCCCCCACGGCCGAGACTTAAAGCGATCAAGGCGACCGGTAAGGAAACAGTTAGCTTTGCAGGCGATGTGGCTCCCCTGCTAGTTGAGAGCTGCAAGGGGTGTCATATCAATGCCATGCGGGCCAGCGGTGGTTTGAGCATGGATACGTTCGCCCAGTTGCTGCGTGGGGGTGATAGTGGCGATATTGTCATTCCGGGCAATGGGGCTGAAAGTCCATTGGTCAAGAAGCTGCGTGGAAGTATGGGGTTGAGGATGCCTGCTGGCGGGCGGCCGGCTTTCTCCGAGGATTCGATCAAGCTCATCTCAACTTGGATTGATGAAGGCGCCACGCTTGACGGTGCCTCTGATAATCAGCCGCTTCAGGTCATGAGTCAACTGGCGTGGGCCGCGGCTGCAACGCCTCAGGAATTAAGTAATCGACGCGCCGAGATTGCCGGCGAAAACATTAAGCTTGTTGTTCCCACAGGGGCGGACCTGGCCACTGAAACAACGGAACACTTTTATGTCGTCGGTTCCGCTGCCCCTGCGACAATCAAGCTTGTTGCCGAGCTGGCTGAAGACCAGATGAAAGCTGTGAAATCGGTCGTTTCCGCGGATGCTGGGCAGGCATTTTTCAAGGGAAGAGCGACCATTTTTGTAATGCCCAAGAGGTATGATTACAGTGAATTCGCAAAGATGGTTGAAGGACGCGGCATACCGAATGGATGGAGCAGTCATTGGAAGTATGATGGCATCGACGGCTATGTTTCACTGGTGGCAACCGACCGTGACGAAAAGGATGAAATTGAAGCACGTCTGACTTCACCCCTGGTTAGTTTGGCAGTTGCCACGCGCGGGGGGGACGTGCCACGCTGGCTTGCAGAGGGAACCGGCAAGGTAATTGCTAAGCGGCATGGAAATACCGAGAAGGTATCGCGCGGGCGAACCCCGAAAACGACGGTCAATCGCGAACTGATCGAGGCGTTGGCGGCAATGAGTAACTCGAAACAGTTCCTCGATGGCAAACTCACGCCAGAGCAGTCGGATTTGATTGCCACTGATCTGATGGCTGCGATGCTGGATCGTGCTCAGAAAAAGGGTTTTGATGGCCTGTTGAGAAATATGAGCCGAGGAATGCCTTTCGAAAAGGCATTCATCCAAGCCTTCCAGGCCACTCCACAGCAGTTCGTCGAAGCGTGGAAGCGTTGGCGCACTGGCACTTGAGCAGAACTCGCTCCCTGAGCACAAGACACTGCTCTCTTTCCAAAGCGGTTGAGTCAAACAGAGAGAGAACTCGGCGTTCTGAACTGTGATTCTGAAGCACAAGAGGCTGTAGCGTTTCTGGGATGACTCTCACTGCGTCGGTTTCTCGTATGAGCCGTTTTGCTTTCGGGCAGTTGGTCTGCTGGCATCTTTGTCCGCGTGGAGCTGTTGAGTACGTAGGCCAAGATCAGTAGTTTTGTCTCTTTTCAAAAACGTCACCCCTGTTCTGTGGGTAGTGCATCGAGCATTTCTGTACTGCTTGGCAGCGAATTGAGGGTGCGCCCTAGTGACATGCTAACGTGTTCGCGTTCTGCTGATGGCGACTGCAACTGAATCCAATTGCCAAGTTCGTTGGTAATCGGTTAATTGCGCGTCTATGCTTTACCTTTCCCTATATCCCCGAAGATACATCTAACCCAGGTGAGACAATGATTGTTGTGATGGAGCCCAATGCGACAGATGCTGAGGTCGAGGCGACCGTTCAGCGGGTGGAAAGTATGGGGTTGAAGGCGAATGTGATCGTGGGAACAGAGCGAACCGTCGTGGCTGCCATTGGTGATAAACGCGAGCATTTCAAAGAGTCAATTGAAAGCAGTGCAGGTGTCTCTGCAGTGGTACCGATCGCCGCTCCGTATAAAATGGCAAGTCGAGAAGTCCAGCCGCACGCCAGTCAGATTCGCGTTTTGGATTTTGTTGCTGGAGCTGGCGAAGTTGGGATGGTTGGGGGGCCGTGCAGTGTTGAGAATGAAGAGCAGATTCTGTCGACAGCCAGAGCAGTCAAAGCAGCGGGGGCAACCGGTTTGCGTGGTGGTGCCTTCAAGCCGCGAACCAGCCCGTATAGTTTCCAGGGCCTGAAAGAAGATGGCTTGAAAATGCTGGCAGCAGCCAGGGAAGAAACCAACCTCGCGATTTTCACCGAGGTGATGGGGACAGACGATGTTGAATTGGTCGCCCGGTATGCAGACGTCCTGCAGGTGGGCGCCCGGAATATGCAGAATTACCGACTACTTGAGGCGGTGGGTGCTGCTGGTAAACCAGTGCTGCTGAAACGAGGTGCCTCAGCCACGATGGACGAGTTTCTGTTGGCTGCAGAATACATTCTTAATGAGGGCAATGATCAAGTCATGCTTTGTGAGCGAGGGATTCGGACTTTCGAGGGGCACACCCGTTTTACACTACCGCTCGCGAGCGTTTCTTACCTTCACCGTAAGACACACCTGCCTGTGATTATCGACCCCAGTCATGGCACCGGCCATGCTTATATGGTTCCGGATATGGCCGTCTCAGCCGCCGCCGCTGGTGCGGATGGATTGATTATCGAAGTTCATCCAGACCCAAGTACGGCCCTGAGCGATGGTTACCAGTCGCTAACGTTTGAGGAATTTGAAAAAACCATGAAGCGGTGCAATGCTGTTGTGGATGCTTTGCGTGCGGTGGACGCCTGAGACCGAAGGGAGTCGATGTCATGAATGCACAAGATAAAACGCTGGATCAGTACCAGCAGTTTATGAAGATAAATGCGGCAGCACATCTTTTTCGCAGCGCCCGTGAACTCGGGATTTTAGCGGAGTTGCGTGAAGGGCAGCGGACGCTCACGCAGTTATGCGAAACGCTATCGCTAAAGCGAGGTGCCACCAAATTGGTGCTTGATGCATTGGTCGCGAGCAGCATCATTGAAAAATACGAAGAAGACTATGCTTTGTCGCGGGTAGCTCACCTGTTGTGTCAGTATGACGAAGACTTGGGAGATAAGGCTTGGAATCGTCTCGTGGGACATTTGCAGGAGGCAGGTGAGCCTGATTTTGACGAGCCTGAAATCGATGATGAGGCTTATCTGAATTCCTTGGCAGCCACGCAGTGGGTGCATACGCCGGCTGCAATGCAGGCCGCCGAAATGCTAGATCTGGGCGGTGAAGGTGAAGTTAAAGGGCTGAAGATTTTGGATCTCGGTTGTGGCTCGGCGGTCTGGAGTG
>NZGD01000072.1 GCA_002690925.1 Rhodopirellula sp. | reverse complement strand
TCGCTGGTCCTTAAATACCTCGGGCGAATCGCCGCTTGCGGCGAGAGGGCAGAGCCCTCAATTGAAATCGAGGCTACGTCCGTTTTTTGATAAGAAGCGGACCTTTTTTGTCGCCGAGATTCCGGGAGATTAAGCACGCTGAGGTCGCAAAGCGGACATTCAGGCGGTGGAATGCCGAAGCGGCAGAGTTGGATGCGCTTTTCGCTACACGTGCTAACGCTGAGAGCAGAAAGTAAAGTCCGGCGACAAGTCGGTCCGGAAAAGGCACGGAACCAACGAAACAGCGTCGAAGCCGAATAAGCCGAACTCTGAGCCTGAGAAAGGCAAGAGAGCCCCTCAGGCATCCTTCAAACCATTCAATCAATGGCCAAGGGCTCGCGGCGCCTAAAGGCCCAGTCAATCAGTGCCTCTAAAGAGGGACCGAGCGAGATACCCATTTCGGTCAATGTATATTCCACCTTTGGAGGAACTTGCGGAAAAACCATCCTTGAGACAATGCCGTCTTTCTCCAGCTGTCGGAGCTGCTGGATTAGCATCTTCTGATTAACCCCCTCAACACGCCGCTCCAATTCGGAAAAACGCAAAGGCGCTTTAGCAGCAAAGAGCTGAATAATAATGACAATTTTCCACTTCCCCTCAACACTCGTAAGGCTTCGCTTGTCGCGGAAGCCCAAACGAGCTGCTGTTCAGGGTCTTCGCAACGCCAGTCTCGATCCGTCATACTTACCTTTTGGTGTGTATTTCACTTTTTAGTAGGTTCTTGCGCTTATGTGCGCTTGCCTCTATTTTGCTGTAAAGCAACTTAGAAGACTAGGTACAGCAATGAAAATCGGCGTAATCGGTATCGGTAATATCGGCGGCACACTTGCCCGCAAGTTAGTCGCTGAGGGACATCAGGTTCGAGTCGCAAACTCCAAGGGCCCGGACGACGTTCAGCCGTTCGCGGTCAAAATCGGCGCTGAGGCGGTCGACACTCACGGCGCGGTTGATGGGGTTGAACTGGTTATCCTGGTGTCAGAGGACATTAAAGTTTGACGAGTTACACTGATATGTTTTGACCTGTCAAGTAGCTGCATCATGTTCGTTGTTACACCTCCCATCAAGCACGTTGGGTCAGAGCACGGCCAGGCAGTTTGCGACGGTGGATCATACTGATATACGTGGATTGGTTACCGACCTGACTTCACTACGTCGCGGAGCTGGCCTTTCTCTAGTAGCAGGGATCAGCGACCGGAACCGCCTTTGGGCGGATTCTCGGCCACTGCCGGTTTAGTGTCCTCAAGGGTTCTCCACACCGGCCTGACCTTGCCCTGACTCAACGTGCCTGTTTACCTCATCGTATGCGTGTTGCTGATTGCTGTGGCCTATTCGGCGCTTGCGGCCCGACGAACCCCCGGCATTTCCTCCCGGGCAATGGCCCAGATAAAGCCCACCAGTTCCCGTGCAATCGCCACGCACACCAGCTTGCTGTTCTTGCCCGCCTGAATGAGATCCCGGTAGCGTCCGCAAAGCCGTTTCTGGGCCTGCCAGGCGATCCCCTTCGCGGTCTCGGACGCAGGAGCCGCCTTACGCTTGAGGTGTTTCGTCTGGCGCGCCGGGAAGCGGTAACTCCAGGCCGATTCGACCAGCATGCCCATTGCCCGTCAGCGTGATGCCGCCCTGGCGTCGTCTCCCGCCACTGCTGTGCTCGCTCGGCACCAGTCCCAGGAAGGCCATCAACTGGCGGGGCGAGTCGAAGCGGGTGATATCCCCCAATTCAGCCAGCAACACCATGGCCGCCAAGGTGTCGATCCCCCGTAGCGCCACCACCACCGGCGCCATGGACCACGATGCCAACGCCCGCTCCATCTGGGCTCGCAGGTCGGCTACTCGTCGCGTTGCCGCCTTCGCGGCATCGACATACTCCTGCAGCACCACCTGCTGCCAGTCGTGCGCAAACTTCAGCGACTCCAGCCACGCGTAGTGGGCCGCCGTCCAGCGTGTCTTGCCCGCAGACCAAGCGTGCCCATGACGCAGCACGAAGGCGCTCAACTGCTGGCGCGCCTTGCGCTCCTGCACTTTCATGTCGCCTCGGGCCCGGGTCAGGTCCCGCATTGCTTCCTGCTCCGGGCCGGGCACCCAGACCGGCGTCAGATCACCGTTGCGCGCGTGTCGGGCCAGTTTCAAGGCATCCCGACGGTCGGTCTTGATCCGCTCCGCCGGCGCCTTGGGAATGCGCGACGGCGCCACCACCACACAGGCGTGTCCGGTACCGGCGAGCTGGTGATGCAGGCCGTAGCCACACGGCCCCGCTTCGTACACAAACTGTATAACACCACCACCAAACCGCTCACTCAGACGCCGCACGAGCTTCTCAACCGATTTCGGGCGGTTGGCAATCTCACCTTCGGAGCGCGGCTCCTGCCGTCCGGGTTCGGCCACGGCCACCGCTATCGTTTCCTTGTGCACGTCCAGACCTACATAGGCGGCGTAACACCCGTGCTCGGGTAGCGCCAGCCTGGCCGAAACGGTAGTGATCCGGGATGCTTCTGGTTTAAACTCGTTCATGACCTGCCCTCCTCAAGGCGGCTCTGCTGTTGGTTCTTTCCGTCCTCAACAATAACCCACGTGCGTTGAGGACGGGCAGGTCAAAACATCATGTCTATTCTGACGGCGGCAGCGCCAGGCTCAAGATGGGATCATCGGATGCTTACAGAGATTGCGCAGAGCAATCCACCGAAGGAGCAAGCAGAGTCACGCTCTGTAAACTCTCAGGTACTAGAGACAGGGGGAGAGGCAACAGAAACTAAGGAATTCTGTATGCTAACCTCTATCTATCTGGTTGCCATCACCGCCGAAGCCATGTCTGAAGCCCTCACGGCCAGCAGACGTAATATGGATCTCTTTGGCGTGGCCGTCGTTGCTTTCCTCTGCGCGCTTGGAGGCGGTACTGTCCGGGATATTCTTCTAGGCAACTTCCCGGTCACTTGGATCCAGCACCCCCGCTAAATCTACATGACGCTCCTCGGCGGGCTTGGTTATTCAAATCGATCCCAGTAAGGCGGATCCCCGAAGAATCCATCCATGAAGTCCACAAAGTACCGGACCCTTGCTGCACGAGCAGAATATCCATAAGCATATCTTATTGCTGTATCAATAATCGATATTTCCATGCCCCGCCGAATTATTCTATTACTCTTTCACCGCACTGATTTGAGGGCCACCCAATAGTAATCTGCGCCATACCTTTAAATAAGCACACGTTAACTCAGGAGTACTTTGATGCCATTACCATTGAGTGGCGTAAGGGTCTTGGACCTAACCCGGGCACTTTCCGGGCCTTTCTGCACCATGATACTTGCCGATCTCGGCGCTGAGGTTATAAAGGTCGAGCCCACGCCAAGCGGCGACATGATTCGGCAATGGGGTCCTTTTGACCAAGGTATAAGTGCATATTATTTGAGCTGCAACCGCAATAAGAAAGGTATCGGTGTCAATTTCAGGAGACAGGAAGGCCTCGAACTGATTCGGGAGATGGCCCTGAAGTCGGATATCGTGGTGGAGAACTTCAAGCCGGGCCGAATGCGGGAAATGGGGCTGGATTATGAATCGATTGCCGAGGCGAATCCTGCTGTCATCTACGCGTCTATTACGGGTTTTGGGAGCTCCGGCCCGGCCGGTGACTGGCCGGGCTTCGACCAGATTGCCCAGGGGTATTCTGGTTTAATGAGCCTGACTGGCATGCCGGACTCTGGTCCGACGCGAGTAGGTGTGGCCGTTAGTGATCTCACGTCCGGCATGTGGGTGGCGATGGCCATTTTGGCCGCTTGGATTGAGAAACTCCAGACCGGTGAAGGCCAACAAGTCGAGGCTTCGCTGCTTGCAAGCTTGGTGGGCTTGTTAAGCGTTCAGGGTCAGCGCTATCTGAGTCTGGGAGAGGTTCCTGAGCCCACGGGCAACACTCACCCGGTCATCGCGCCCTACGGCGCTTTTCAGGCATCGGATGGCCTTATGAATTTAGCTCCAGCCACACAGAACATGTGGCTAAAGTTGTGTGAATTACTCGAATTAGAGGATCTCATCGCGGATGAGCGGTTCACGACTAACGCGGACCGGATGAGCAACCGGGAGACATTGAAAAGCGTTATCGAATCCCGCCTAGCCCTTAAGACTCGCAAAGAGTGGACGGAAGAGATGACCAAGCTTGGAATTCCCGCCGGTCCCATTAACAACCTAGACGATGTTTTTAACGATGCACAGGTTAAGCATTGCCGGATGGTAGAGACCGTTGAACACCCGGACTTGGGACCGCTGATGCAGTTGGCCCTGCCAATCACTATGAATGGATTGCGGCAGGGCTCCGTGAGGACTCCCCCGCCGAATTTTGGAGAGCACACTCTTGAAGTAATGAAAAGCTATGGGATAGATCCCGAACGCCTGAAGATGCTGGCACAGAATGACGTGATCTATCAGCCCACCTAAATATCGGCAAGCAGGGTGGAACCATTGGCATGTCACCAGCGGGGAAAGATCTGTACGAGTCACTGCATCGATGGCTGCACCGTCTCCCTGGGGGGCTGGTGATCGCCAACATTCTGGGCTGCGGGCTGTTTTCCGCCCTGGGCGACTCCAGCCCGGCAACTGCAGCCGCAATAGGCAAAATCGGCATTCCCGAAATGATCAAACGGGGCGTCCCGGCCCGACTGGCCAGTGGATCAATCGCGTCGGGCGGCACCCTGGTCATCTTGATACCACCATCGATCACGCTGATCGTGTACGGCATTGTGACTCAGACGTCAATTGGGCGACTTTTCCTCGCGGGCGTAGTGCCGGGGTTTTTGCTCATTTCCATCTTCTCGGTCTATACCTGGCTGATGACTGTCATCAGTCAGCGCCGGGATAGGCATCTGGGCAGTGTCGAGGAAACCGAACATTACACCCTGGCAGAAAAGATGACGGGGCTGGCCAGGGTTTTACCCTTTCTCGGGATAATTGGCGCCATTACGTTCTTCATGTACGGGGGGTACGCCACACCGTCGGAGGTAGCGGGCATCGCGGCCTTCCTGGTACTGGTTTTGGTCGCTACCATCTACCGCAAGTACCGGGTCGCTGATATCTGGCCCATAATGGCCAGTGCCACGCGCGATTCCACCATGGTCCTGCTAATCGTGGCCTCGGCAGCGCTCTATGCCTACATGATGTCCTACTTGTATCTGACTCAGAGCATTGCCGAATGGGTCTTTAACCTAGACCTCAGCATTTGGCAGTTATTACTGGCCCTGAATGCCTTCCTCCTGGTCGCGGGATTCTTCCTGCCAGCTGTGTCTATCATCCTTATGAGCATGCCAATCCTCCACCCGGTGCTGATGCAATCGGACATAAACCTGATCTGGTTTGCTATCATCATGACCATCAACCTTGAGATCGGTATGATTACACCGCCGCTGGGCCTGAACCTCTTTGTCCTGCGGGGTATCGCTCCAGAGGTTTCTATGCAAGACATCATGATCGGCTCCCTGCCGTTTGTGGCACTGATGCTACTATTTATAGTGTTCCTCTGTGTGTTTCCTGGCGTAGTGACCTGGTTGCCGGACCTGCTAATGGGGCCGGGAACTTGATCGTGAAGCACAACCGAAAAGAAAAGAAGGAAGGAGCCAATCATGAGCCAAACCAGCGGGGAATGTCCTCGGCTTGAGATTATGGATGACGTGGCCCGGATCACCCTGGACCGCGAGGCACAGCACAACCGGATCGACCCCGCAGACCTTGTTCCCTTGAGGGGACATCTGGATCGGGTCAGACATGATTCATCAATCCGGGTGCTAGTGATCACCGGTACCGGGACTCGCACATTCAGTTCGGGCTACACGCTCAGCGCTATCAAGGATGAGCTGGACGACCGCTTCGAGCACTTTCTCGACGAGGTCGAGAACCTGTCAATCCCCGTGATCTGTGCATTGAATGGTAGTGCCTATGGCGGAGCAACAGACCTTGCCCTCTGCTGTGATATTCGCATTGGTGTCAAAGGCTCACGGATGTTCATGCCGGCTGCCAAGTTTGGTTTGCACTATTACCCAGACGGCATCCGGCGCTACGTTACGGCGCTGGGCCTGACAGCCGCCAAGAAGCTGTTCCTGACGGCCAAGTCCGTTACTGCGGATGACATGCTGAAAATGAACTTTCTGACGGAACTGGTGGACCCCGAAACACTTGAATCTACCGTGGAAGACTACATCCAATCCATCCGGGCCTGTGCTCCGGGAGTTCTTCGCTCCATGAAAAGGGATCTGAACGCAACAGCGGCGGGGACAGCAGATATCGAGCTTCAACGGGCTTCCTATGAAGCGTCGCTAAAATCCGAGGAGTTGGCGCAACGTGTTGCCGGAATCTAGCGTCCGCCCTCGAATGATGAGAGAAGGCAGTAACCATGAATGATATTCTTCTGGACCGGATATCCCGGGTCCTCGACCTCGTTGAACGCTGGCTCCCCGATGAGCCCGGCGATATCGACTGGACGACCGATATAGCTGCACTCTGGCAGCACCATACCTTTGGCGGGCGCCTGGTTTCGGTCACACCACGTGATCACGTCACGCTGGATGATCTGGTCGGTTTGGACAGGCAAGTCCAGTTTCTGCTCGACAACACACGGGCCTTTCTCAAAGGCCTGCCCGCCAACAATGCCCTGCTTTGGGGCTCACGCGGAAGCGGAAAATCGTCTGTGGTAAGGGCGCTGCTCAACACACTGTCTCCCGAGGGTCTGCGGCTGATCCAGATAGACCGTCACGACCTGGCCAGTTTGCCGATTCTGGTCGAGCATCTTCGGCACACTCCTCGGCGCTTTATAGTATATTGCGACGATCTTTCTTTTGAGGGCAGCGATGATGCCTATAAAGGCCTGAAGAGTGCACTGGACGGCACTCTGACTGGGCCTCCTGACAATGTCCTGTTCTACGCGACCTCCAATCGTCGCCACTTATTGCCGGAAACTTTTTCCGACAACGCCCAATCACGCGTGGTAGACGGCGAAATACACCACGGAGAAGCCGTGGAAGAAAAGATCTCGCTTGCAGACCGGTTTGGGCTCTGGCTTAGTTTCTATCCCTTCAACCAGGATAGCTATCTCGGCGCGTGTGCCCACTGGACCCGGCACCTCGGTGGCGCTGAGGCCTGGGATGCTCAAGCTGAAGAAGAAGCCATCCGCTTCGCTACACTACGAGGCGGCCGTAGTGGGAGGGCTGCCTGGCAGTTCGCCTGCCAATGGGTGGGCAAGCAGGCCCTGTCTGCAACCCAGCCGCGCCACATCGACGAGGCGTGAAATTGTATGCAAGCCAACGAGCATCCTCTGAGGCGGGACGCATCCTCCCGGCAGAGCAAACACAGATTTTGTAATCTCAATGAGATCGTGTGAACATTGCTGCAATAAGGAAGCAGTTCGATCTTATTCCGATCAATTTAGCTGCCGGGACATTGCCAGCTAGAATTCGAGTCGGAGCAAACGTACAGGCTCATCACAGCACCAAACAGTTTTTGAGGATGCCCCGAAATACACGAATGTAGTGGTCGAACACTCCATCCATTTCGTTCCGCACGGCCATAATCGGGACGCCTGTTCTTTGACGAAGGCCCCAACGCAGTTACATCCACGCTTCGGTCAAAGGGATAAGACGCTTTGGTATGAGTTTTCTATTTGTCGCCTTAGAGTCAACTATGCCCATCCCTTGGGTTATCTGTGCTTTTTACAGAAAAAGCTCAATCAGTAGTTTTGGCGCCCAACCACAATCCGTGATCAATCATTTCGGCGAATAATTCTAGACACAATACTCGGATAGTTTCAGCCGCCCTGGTGAACGGCAGAGACTGGGCCTTGCAGAGCGATAGTTCTCGGCTCATGACAGATGGTAGCGGCGTGAGCTGAAGGATATCGGCCTGTACTTCCTCATGCACGGCGGACCATGGAAGGACCGTCGCGGCAATACCGGTCTTTACTGCGGCTATGAGTATCGACGAGGTGCTCGCTTCGGCGACCAGCTTATAGTTCATGCGGTGTCCAAGGAAGAACTGATCAACGGTGGTTCGCAGTGTATTTGGTTTAGACGGCAGGATCAGGGGGATGGTCGTCAGATCGTCCAGGCTAATCGCATCGGATGCTTCCCAAAGGGTCGGAGTGGTGATTAGGAAAAGCTCTTCCACCAAGACTGGCTGCATATCAAGGCCCCGACGGGCCGGCTCATTCGGTGTGATTGCCATATCGACCCGCCCCTGCTCGACCAAATTAGTCAGGTCAGCGCTAGGCACATCCACGATTTCCAGCATGATACCGGGATAGCGTTCAATAACACGCCGGAGAAGTGGGATCGCAAATGACTTGCAGGTGCTGGAGGGCATGCCTATAGAGACCGTTCCGTTGATTGAGCCTTCTTTTGAGATCAGCAGGTCCCGGGTGTTATCGATCTGGCGAAGTATCGTGCGGCCATGCCGGTAGAGCAATTCACCTTGCTCCGTGGGTGTAACACCATGGGTGCTGCGGATAAAAAGCTGTACCCCGAGATCTTCCTCCAGCAGGTTAATTTGCTGGCTCAGGGCAGGCTGGGCCACATGGAGCGCACCCGCCGCCCGTGACATATTGCGAAACTCGAAGATTTTGATGAAATAGATAATCTGTTTGATGTTCATCGACTTACCTTTGATCGTGAATTCAGATAATAACTGCAGCACTTTGGCGTAACCAAGTAGAGGCGGGAGGGCCGTCGCCGGTACCCTCACGGGCTTTACCGACCAAAGTGAAGCAGTGATGAAGTACCGACAACTGACCCAAGCACAACGATACCAGATATCGGCCCTGCGTGTGGCCGGCAAAAGCCAACGACAGATTGCAGCAATGCTTGGCCGCCACAGCAGCACGCTCAGCCGTGAGTTGCGGCGGAACAGCGTTCACAGCCATGAACCGGAGAGGGCGCAACATCAGGCGAACACCCGGCGTAGAACCGCCTTCAAGCGCCACAAACGAGTGAATTGGCTGACGAACTGGGTGATCGAACGGCTGAAGCAACACTGGAGCCCTGAACAAATTGCAGGCTTTATAAGCCGCATGAACGCACCGGTGCGGGTCAGTCACCAGTGGATCTATGACTTGATCTATCGTGATCGCCTCGAAGGCGGCAAGCTCTGGCGCTACTGTCGCCACCGGAACAACCGTGGTCGCAAACGCAGAGCGAAGGACGCGGGCCTCGGCAAAATTCCGAATCGGGTCGGGATTGAGTACCGCCCCAAAGAGATTGAAAGTCGTGCCGCGCTTGGTCACTGGGAAGGCGACACGGTGCTTCAGGGCCACAAGCAATCCGGTTTGGTGACATTGGTGGAGCGTCGCAGCGGTTACTTGCTCGCGGGCCGCCTAAAGCGGTTTACGGCCAACCAGCCAGCGCGCACCGTGATCAGGCTCTTAAAGCCAGTCCGGGGTGCTGCAAAAACGCTCACACTGGACAACGGCAGCGAGTTTGCGGAACACGAGCACGTGGCCAAAGAGTTGGACCTGGCGGCCTATTTTTGTGCCCCATACTGCTCTGGCCAGCGCGGCACGAATGAGAACACGAACGGCCTGCTGCGCCAGTACTATCCGAAAGGGACGAACTTCGCCACACTGTCTCAAACACACATCAACCGCGTGGTTGAGCAGTTGAATAACCGGCCCAGAAAACGGCTGGGCTACCGAACACCGGCAGAGGTGTTCTGGGGTGAATATTCCGGGGCACTATGAATGAGCGGTGCTGCGGTTATTGGTTGAATCCACGATTTGACTAACCAGCCCATAAGGTTATCTTATTGCCGTATCAATAATCGGTATTTTCGCCCCCTACTGAATTGTTCTAATACTAATTCAAGCACGGATTAGTGGGACATTCGCCGCTAAGATAGGTAGTGGCTTCAGGTAGTCGCAGCTTGGTGGCTTTGTGTAGGCGCCATTTAATGCAATAAAAATAGACAGAGGTTTAAATATAATGACAATTAAACTGTTCTGCTCACTTGGTTCTTTAATTTCCGGTATTGCCATTGCTGGCTTAGCTACAACCGTCCATGCGCAGGAGAAGTGGACAATGACCACTGCTTGGCCGGACAACTTGGACCTGATCCAGATTGACCGCCACTGGGTGGAAACCGTAAACAGTATTGCTGGCGACGAGCTGAAGATAAACTTTCGAGCTGGTGGCACTCTGATGCCCGGTTATGAGGTATTTGATGCTACCCAGGCTGGCAGTATACAAGCTGCTGGCGATTGGCCTGGTTACTGGGCCGGTAGAAGTTCTGCTTTCTCTCCATTGGCCACTACTACCAGCTTATTCAACGCTGTTGACTATCTTAACTGGATCCAACAATGGGGTGGTTTTGAGCTCTACCAAGAGGTCTATGGGAAGTTTGGCATGGTCTACTTGCCTTACGGTATAACCAACAATGAATCCGGTTTCCGAGGCGGCACTCCCATCGAGAATCTTGCCGATCTAAAAGGCAAGCGACTTCGCATCTCCGGACGCGACCAAGGGCGTGTGCTAGAACAGCTTGGCGGTTCTCAGGTTACCCTTGCCGCTGGCGAGATCTACCAGGCTCTCGAACGTGGTGTAATCGATGGCGCAGAGTTAACTCTACCGGGCATCGACTACAATCTCGGCCTCTCGGAGGTTACTGATTACTGGCTTACACCGGGCTGGCACCAGTCGGCTAGTGTATATGGCGTGATGATCAACAAGGAAGCTTGGGATGCTCTATCTGAGGAGACCCAGAAAAAGCTTCGGATCGCCGCAGATGCCACCATGGCATGGTCCATTGCTTGGTCTGAGAGAGGAGCTACTGAGGGCACAAATAAATTTCTTGAAGACGGAACTATTATCAATCAGCTACCTGAAGAGGATATGGCGAAGATCCAAGATATTACCAATCAGGTTATAATTCAGGGCGCTTGCGAAGACCCGATGCACGCCAAGATCTACCACTCCATGATCAGCTACTTGGAGCACTATGCGACATGGCGTGATATCTCTGTACCATACAACATGAGTCGTACTATGGACGATCTGCCGTCCCTCGATGAGCTTGAGACTTGTATGAACAAGTGAACGGGTCCGGCTGGGTCCTTTGGGATCCGGCCTCTTCCGGTAGCTACAGCGCCACTTGTATCCGCTTGCGTCACTTGATCCAGGGAGTCTCTCCATGAACGCCATAGCCAAGGCCATCGATGCCCTGAATGAGGGGATCGGACGCCTGATATCTCCCCTGCTTGCCGTGATCACGTTGATTGTCATATACGATATCGCCGCACGCTTCTTTATCGGCCGTCCCAGCGATTGGTCCTTCGGTGTGACCAAAATGCTATTCGGCGCTCACTTTATGCTAATGGCAGCCTATGGCCTTCGACATCACGCTCATGTCGAGGTCGACGTGCTTAAACGCCTGCTCTCGCGGCGCAAGCAAGCCGCTCTCGATTTGCTCGGTTACCTGGTCTTCTTCGTGCCCTTCATCTGTATGTTGCTAACCTTGGGTTGGGCCTTCTTCGAACGCTCTTTCAGCCGTGGGGAGACCACTTATGGCATGATGGCTATCCCGGTCTATCCAGTGAAGGGTGTAATCATCGTGGCCGCGACATTGATGCTGCTCCAGGCTGTGGCTGTCGTCATTCGTGCCCTCGGCGAACTACACAAGCAGAATGCAGCATGAGCCCTGAGATGCTCACCCTGTTCATGTTCGTCGGTCTACTGGTCGGCCTATTCATGGGCCATCCGCTGGCCTTTGTGCTCGGCGGCATCGCGGTACTCGGCGCTTGGTTCGGTCCCGGTGCCAATACGCTAGGAATCCTGATCAACAACATCTATGGCAACACTATGGACAACTATGTCCTAGTGGCTATCCCGCTATTCATCCTGATGGCGCGCTTCCTCAACGACTCAGGTGTGACTGAAAAGATGTTCAATACCATGCGCTTATTGCTCGCCAACCTGCGCGGCGGCCTTGCACTCACCGTTGTCATCGTTTCTGTGTTGCTGGCTGCTACCACCGGCATCGTCGGCGCTTCCATCGCGGTGATGGGCATGATCGCCCTGGTACCTATGCTCAAGTACTCGTACAACAAGGAACTCAGTACCGGGGTGATCATGGCCAGCGGCTGCCTGGGCATCCTGATCCCGCCCAGCATCATGCTAATCCTAATGGCCAGCTACTCCCCTGTCTCGGTGGGCGCACTGTTCGCCGGTGCCCTAGTGCCTGGCTTAATGCTGGGCAGCATGTACGCCCTCTACGTGCTGGTGCTCTGCTACGTCAAGCCGAGCTACGGCCCCCAGGTACCTGCCGCGGAGCGCGCCGAGACCAGCACCGGCGAGCTGCTGATTATGCTGGTCAAGTACGTGCTGCCGCCCATGGCGCTGATCCTCGGTGTGCTGGGCTCGTTGTTCATGGGCATCGCTACCGCCACTGAGGCCTCAGCCATAGGC
Source organism: Rhodopirellula sp. (assembly GCA_002690925.1). Classification (GTDB taxonomy): domain Bacteria; phylum Planctomycetota; class Planctomycetia; order Pirellulales; family Pirellulaceae; genus Rubripirellula. Next base: position 15,703 of record NZGD01000072.1, on the reverse strand, counting down.
GTGGGTATCGCCTTCCTGCTCTACATGATCTTTGGCGATCGCAAGTTGAGTACGTGTTTCAAGACCTTGATCGAGGCGAGTAAGACCACCACCATGGTTATGCTGGTCGTGGTGGGAGCCACCGCCTTCACCGGGGTGTTCTCCCTCGGTGGCGGCATGGAGGTCATCCATAATGTGGTGATGGCGATGCCAGGCGGCACCACAGGGGCACTGATCCTGATGCTATTCCTTGTATTCCTGCTGGGAATGTTCCTGGACTGGACCGGTATCGTACTCCTTAGCTTCCCGATTATGCTGCCGATCGTCGAAAACATGGGTGTTGACATGCTGTGGTTCGTGGTGATGGTGGCGGTGGTGCTGCAGACTTCTTTTTTGACCCCGCCCTTCGGCTATGCGCTATTCTACCTCAAGGGGGTGGCGCCACCCGGAGTGGAGATCGTCGATCTCTACAAGGCGGTCATCCCCTTCGTAGTCCTGATCTTGCTGGCCTGTGCGCTCATGACCTTGTTTCCGGTACTGATCACCGGCTTGCCTGCGATGCTCGTTGGATGACCAAACGTAACAGGTAGGGCTAGAGTCGAAGCGAAGCTCCGTGAGTAATGGCACCACATTGTCGGAGGGGCTCTGAAGGAGTCAATTTTTCTGCCTGAGGTCGTCCTTTGCTGGCTCCAAAAGGCCAGAGATACGATGCAGCAGTCCCCCGAAATGTGCCTGAATGCACGTCGCTGCCCCGGCTTCTTTTCTAAAGGTCAGGACATCATAGAGAAAGGCCGGAGTCGCCGTGTCACGCCGCCTTGCCCATTGTTAGGCCATACTCAATTATATCGGCTACGATGCTAGGGATAGCCGCTCTTAGCGTCCACTTAGGGCGCTACGAGATATACAAACATTAGCTTTGTCTGAAAACGATGCCCTGCTTGCCTTTCCTCCGTCAGGCTTGGAGGTGCTGTTATGGTAGGGCGTTACGAGATTTCCGCTATTTCGTAACCCTAAATGGCAAAGGGTCGCTGTTCCTGATGCGTCCTTCTGTCGCGCTCATACCACTAATCCTGAATTCAGATAATAACCGCAGCACTTTGGCTTAATCGAGTAGAGGAAGGAGGGTCGTTGCCGGTACCCTCATTCGCTTTACCTACCAAAGTGAAGAGAATCATGGGGTACCGACAACTGACCCAGGGTCAACGATACCAGATTTCTGCGTGGCTGAGTCTTGAGATGTCCCTGCGCCAAATTGCGAAAGCGCTGAACTGCCATAGCTCGACGATTAGCTAAAAGGCTGCGTGTGCTATCGACATGCCTAAGTATGATTTGGGCGTGCCGGTAAAGCAGAACGCCTTCGGTTGTCGCATGCACCCCTTTGGAGCCACGCACCAACAAACGTATCCCAAGATCTTCTTCCAACAAAGCAATTTGCTGGCTAAGTGCTGGTTGAGCGGCGTATAGGCTTTTCGCAGCCCTGGTCATGTTCTGCATTTCGAATACCCGCACAAAATATTGAAGTTGCCGCAAGTTCATGGTCCGTCTCTATGGTTTTTTTCCATTAAATAAGTTTATCTTATGCTCCCATCATTAAAAGCTATTTTTCTAACTGAATTTTATTATCTAGAGTTAAAAAATCCTATTATTTAGAATCAAAAGCTACTTCAAAGGAGACCTGCAAGATGAGCCTTCCATTAGCTGGATTAAAAGTGCTGGATTTAACACGTGCCCTTTCAGGGCCTTTCAGCACAATGATCCTAGCGGATTTGGGCGCTGAGGTAATCAAGGTGGAGCCGATGCCGGGCGGCGAAATGGTGCGCCAATGGGGCCCTTTCGATCAGGACATAAGTGTTTATTATCTTAGTGCCAATCGAAATAAAAAGGGCATCGGAATCGACTTTCGCAGCCCGGAAGGTCTAGCTCTGATCAGGGAAATGGCGCTTCGATCGGACATCGTAGTGGAAAATTTCAAAGTGGGCACGATGGTAAGCATGGGCCTGGGCTACGACGACCTCTCTAAAGAAAAGCCTGGAATTATCATGGCCTCCATTTCTGGATTCGGCAGTAAGGGACCCGCGAAAAATTGGGCCGGTTTTGATCAAATCGCGCAAGGCTATTCCGGCTTCATGAGTTTGACAGGAACCGACGAGTCGGGGCCCACGCGAGTAGGTACCGCTATCGGCGACCTTACCGCCGGTATGTGGATAGTAATCGGGATACTTGCTGCTGTGGTCGAACTCAAGAATACCGGCCGCGGTCAACATGTGGAAACGTCGCTCTTGGCCAGTCTAATGGGTTTGCTTAGCGTGCAAGGGCAGCGTTACTTGAGCGTTCAAGAAGTGCCGGAACCTTGCGGTAATGTGCACCCCGTTATTGCTCCATACGGTACTTTCGATACGGCTGATGGTCCGCTGAACCTTGCCCCGGCAACTCAGGCTATGTGGGGCAAGCTCTGTTCGATACTTGATTTGGAGCCGCTTACCACCGACTCTCGTTTCCTGACTAACGCCGATCGGATGCAGAATCGCCATGTGCTTAAAGATCTGCTTGAAGGTAGCTTGAAACAGCGAACGCGGATGGAGTGGACGCCTTTGATGATAGAAAACGGTATTCCGGCCGGCCCTATTAATAAATTAAATAATGTCTTTAGCGATCCTCAGGTACTGGCCTGCGGACTGGTCCAGTCGGTAGTGCACCCGGTCTTGGGCGAGCTTAAACAGGTGGGGCTACCGATAAGCATGACGAACACGGAAGACGGTACGTCGGTTCGGACTGCACCGCCCGTATTCGGCCAGCACACGAGCGATGTATTTGTGGATTATGGCTTTTCATCAACGGAAATTGAACGCTTGCTTGAGCAAAAGGTAATTCATCAGGCAGGGTGAATACATGTCCGCTTCTGCAGGAATAAGTAAAGATAACTATGGGCAGGCAAGCATGTCAGATACAAGAAGTGACTCAAATAACGTCAATGACGCCACTAAGCCGGAACTCATGATTCACGGTCGTATCGCGACTATTCGGTTTCGCAAGCCCGAATACGCAAATCGTATAAGTCCCGACGATTTATTAACGCTGCGAGACTACCTTGAAACGGTCAACCGAACCGAAGAGGTTTTGGTGCTGCGGTTTGTCGGAGAAGGTAAGTACTTTTGCAGCGGATACGATATTTCATCGCTCGAAGCCGCGAGTGCGCCTAGTTCCCTGTTCTTTGGCGAAACCATAGACCTGATAGAACGTGCCCGGCCGGTAACCATTGCTGCAGTCAATGGCGGAGCCTATGGCGGCGGCACAGACCTTTGTCTGGCTTGTGACTTTCGTATCGGCGTGCCGGCAGCAAATATGTTTATGCCCGCAGCCAAGCTCGGCCTGCATTTTTACTCCGGAGGTATGGCCAGATATATCTCCCGGCTAGGCTTGAACCAGGCTAAGAGGCTTTTTCTGACGGCCGAAAAAATAGACGCCGATGAAATGCGACGGATAGGCTTTCTGACCGAAATTGTGCAGGGCGATCGATTGGTCGCGCGACTTGACGAGCTTAGCCAATTGCTTGCCAACATGGCGCCCATTGCAATGCTGGGCATAAAAAAGCACTTGAACCTGATCGCCCGGGGGCAAGTGGAAAGCCAAGATATCGAAGACGGGGTACGTTGCTCCGAAACTTCCGACGACATTTCGGAAGGCGCATTGGCCTGGAAGGAAAAGCGCCTTCCGCAATTCAAGGGCATTTGAATTAGGAGACAAAAAAGATGAAAACAACGATGACATTGAGCCTGGCTTGTATCGCCTTGGGCATTATGGCGACGGCTCAAGGGCGGAAAATTATCCTGACTCCCATGATACTGATCGCCAGTAAGGCATCGGGCATAAGCAACGTGAAAGATTCTTATTAGATGAAGTGAGGAGAAAATAATGAAACAAATATTTGATTGGAAAAGCGGTTCACTCCACGTGCTCGTGGGGCGGAGCCGTCGACGCGCTTAGGGCAATGGGAAAGCGTTTCCCCGTTCCCATTAAAGGAGATACAAATGCCAGAAGCAATTGCAAGCTATCAAATGCTTATCGGGGCGCAATGGGTCGATGCGTGCGATGGTGAATGGATTGATGTTGAGAATCCGGCCAAGAAGGCAGTCTTCGCACGTGTTCCAAGAGCCAAAAAGGCAGACGTGGATCTAGCGGTTGCGGCGGCCCAGCACGCGTATAAGACCTGGTCTAAAGTCGCCGCGGCAGAACGCGGCAAGATGCTCCACGACATTGCCAACGAGCTGGAAGGTCTGATCGAAGATCTTGCCCGCGCTATTAGTTTGGAAAATGGCAACGCGCTGCGTACGCAAAGCCGCGGCGAAGCCAGGATGGCCGTTGATTTCGTTCGCTATGTCGCCGGCTTAAGCCGCGAAATCAAAGGCAACACGGTCTATCTCAGTTCCGACAATCTGGATTACACGCGTCGCGAGCCATATGGCGTCGTGGGCGCTATTGTTCCTTGGAATGCGCCGTTGTTGCTGGCTGCCCTAAAAATTGCACCGGCTGTCATGACAGGCAACACCATTGTGTTGAAGGCCTCTGAAGAGGCGCCGATAGCAGTTCAGAAATTGGTTCGTGTTTTCAGCAACCACCTTCCTGCCGGGGTGGTCAATGTTCTTACCGGCAATGGCATTGAATGCGGTGTACCGCTGGTCGAACACCCCGATGTACCTAAAATTTCGTTTACGGGCTCCACCCCGGTTGGGCGCTCCATATTGGCCGCTGCCAGCAGCCGTATTGCAGCGGTTACGCTGGAATTGGGCGGCAAGAGCCCCCAAATTGTGTTCCCCGACGTCGATATCAACCATACGGTCGACGGTGTTATCAGCGCCATGCGCTTCGCTCGCCAGGGCCAATCCTGCACGGCAGGCTCTCGCCTGTTCGTTAATGAGTCTATTGCCAAGGAATTTGTCGAAGCCCTGGTCAATAAGCTTAAGTCCATGAAGGTTGGTGACCCGCTGGATGACGCGACAGACGCAGGGTCGGTAGTCAATGCCAAGCAATACCAGCGCGTATGCTCGTACATAAAAGAGGCGATGGAGCTTGATCCGAGCGCACTGCTGCTGGGCGGACTTCCGCCTACTGAAGGCCCGTTGTCGCAAGGCTACTACTTCGAACCCACAGTGTTTTACAACTTGCCGCTGGAAGCCAGGCTTACGCGTGAAGAAGTGTTCGGTCCAGTGATTTCCGTTTCGACCTGGAAATCAGAAGAGGATGTTATCGAACGGGCCAACAGTTCTGAATACGGGCTCGCTGCATTCGTATGGTCGCGCGCCGGCGCGCCGGCAATTCGCGTTGCACACGCTTTGCACGTGGGCTGGGTTCTTATTAATCAAGGCACCGGGCAGCAGATTGGACATTCGTACGGCGGCGTCAAGCAAAGCGGTGCCGGGCGCGAGTTCTCGCTGGAAGGCATTTTGGCGAGCTACACCGAGGTAAAACAGGTGTCGTACAACTTGGGCAGCCACGGCTTTGCCGAATAATAACGACGCAACGTAGACCACGAGAGGAAGAGAACTTCTATGACCACATTGAAAATCGACAGCCAGAAAAAATTGGGTTTTATTGGCTTGGGCATGATGGGCAGCCGCATGATCAAGCATTTGAAAGGCTATGAGGAGCTTCGCATATTTGATGCGAACCCCGATGCGGTGCAGCGCGGGGCGAACGAAACGGGCGCCATTGCGGCCGCATCGTTGCAGGACATGGCATCGGCCGATATTGTTATTTTCATGCTGCCCAATAGCTCCATTATCGACAAAATCGTACGGGGCTGCGACGGCGAGCCCGGGCTCATTGATATTCTGGCTCCGGGCAGTTTGATTATCGATATGAGCTCCGCATCGCCGTCGAACACCATTGTGAATGCCAATGCGGCGGCAAACAAATCTATCGGTTACATTGACGCCCCCGTTTCGGGGGGGCCAGGCGGTGCGGAATCTGCCAAGCTTACCATTATGGTTGGGTGCGAGCCCGTTCAGTTCGATCAGGTTAAGCCTTTGCTAAACCTCATGGGGCTCAACGTAGTGCGTGCCGGCGATGTGGGCGCGGGCCATGCCGTTAAAGCGCTGAACAACCTGTTGGCCGCCACGATTCTGTCTGTCACAGGCGAAGTTTTTGCGGCAGGAGAGAAGTTTGGGCTTGACCCCATCGTCATGCAAGGCATTGTGAATACCTCGACGGGCGGCAGCTACATGACGAACATTGCATGGCCCAAGGCCATTTTGGGCCATACCTGGGATTTCGGCTTCTCGTTGCAGCTAATGCACAAAGATGTGGGCATCGGCCTATCGTTGCTGAAAGAAACCGGCGTAGACGCACCACTGTCCACCCTGAATGGCAAGGTGTGGTCAGAGGCACTGGCAAAGGTGCCAGGCACGGTCGATATGACTGAAGTGGTACGCCAGACACAAGAAAAAGCCGGTTTAAGCACAGGCTTAAGTCAGTAAACGGCACCCCAGCCGCAGGCCCTGCTGCACAATGTCTTCAATGACATTTGGGCCTTCCTTGCTTGATCGAGTAGTGGGCTTCCTTGCTTCACCCTGCGCAGGTTTCATCAATGGAGCAATATTGGACGTTGATGGCGGACAAACCAGGAGTATGTAGTTATTAAACCGTTGGTAAATTACGTCGGTTTCACTGGTTTAATTTAGTGGCGCAGGATTCGCTCCTACTGGCAAACCTAATTACGCCTATGGTTCAGCCAGCTTCAGGAGCCGATACGGCATCGGCGGTGTTCTGACCGCCACGGCCAGCAAGCGCGGAATCATGGCCGTAAGGTCATGGTGTAGTGGCCTAAATCACTTGACCACTACATGGCGCCAGGATGAGGTCGATCTGTACGAGATCAACGAAGCCTTTGCTGTGGTCACCATGCTGGCCTCCCGTGAGCTGGGGCTGGACCCGGACAAGATAAACGTCAACGGCGGCGCCTGCGCACTGGGTCATCCATCGGGTGCTCAGGAGCACGGATTCTGGTGACACTAATCTACGCACTCAAGCGCCTAAACAAACGCCGCGGCGTAGCCTCGGTGTGTATTGGCGGCGGAGAAGCCACTGCCGTCGCAGTCGAACTTATGTGAGCCCGACGCCCACGAATAATCCAGAGGCGAGGATAATGTCCCCCGCTAAATTGAGAGAAATCAGCCATGGACCTTTCACTTACTGAAGACCAATCCATGATTCAGGAGATGGCCCGCAAGTTTGCTCAGTCCGAGCTCGCCCCTGTGGCAGAAAGACTCGATCAAGAGGGAGACCGTACGCATTTTCTTCACAATCTGAAACGACTAGCAGAACTGGGCTTTATGAGTCTCAACATCAACGGCCAGTATGGCGGTACCGAAGCGGGATCAGTAGTGTTCAGCCTGTCGGTTGCCGAGATCGCCAAGGCCTGTGCCTCCACAGCGGTGACCATGTCGGTCACCAACATGGTGGCCGAGGTGATTCAGGCAGTCGCCTCCGAGGCGCAGAAAAACACCTATCTGCCCAGGCTGTGCAGCGGCGAGTACCCAGCCGGCGGCTTCTGTTTGACCGAAACTACCGCTGGTTCAGACCCCTCCGGCATGAAGACCACTGCGGTTCTCGACGGTGGTGAATGGGTTCTGAACGGCGCCAAGCAGTTCATTACCAGCGCCGAGTATGCCGGAGTGTTCGTGGTCTGGGCGGTCCCAGATAAGAACGTGCCCAAGGGCAAAGGGATCTCCTGCTTCCTAGTGGAGAACGGCACCCCGGGTCTGACGGTATCCAAGGCCGAAAAAAAATGGTTCTTCGCGGAATAGCGTAAAAAAGTAGGAGACGGCGGTAAAACCGGTTAGTTTTGAGTTCGCCAAAACAACAAAATTAACCAATGTCACCGCCGTCACTATGAATGCTAATCTTCTTGCTCTGTTCTGGGAAGGATTCGAGGTTGAATCTTATACTCATCCCGATCCCCAATCTGTCCTGATACGCCTTCAGCCTGCCGAAGACTGCACGCCTTGTTGCAGTGGTTGCCACCAGCACACCCTGGCCATTCACGATATCCATGTCCGACGAATCCGTGAACGAGACCTCTTTCAGTACAGGGTCTGGCTGGAAGTCCCTGTGCGTCGGGTGCGGTGTGTCACGTGCGGCCCTCGACTTGAACAGATTCGCTGGCTATCGGGCCGTCAGCGCCTAACCGCGAGCATGATCAGTTGGGTTGAGTCCTTGGTCCGACTGATGCCGGTTCAGCACGTGGCACAGTTGCTGGGCTTGCACTGGCATACCGTCAAGGCCATTGATCATCAACGCCTCAAACGAGAAGTTGTCGAACCGGATCGACGCCAAATACGACGGTTGGTCATGGATGAGTTTGCCCTGTTTAAAGGGCACCGCTATGCCACCGTTGTGATCAACGCCGATAACCAGCAAGTTCTATGGGTCGGCGAAGGCAACAGCCGTGAAGCCATACGCCCCTTCTTCGAATGGCTGGGGCCAGAGGCCTGTGCGAGCATTGAGGCGGTCGCCATGGATATGAACACCGCCATGGATCGAGAGGTCCAGCATCATTGTTCACAGGCGCGTGTCGTCTACGACCAGTTCCATGTCGTGGCCAAGTTCGGCCGGGAAGTGATTGACCGGGTGCGCGTTGATCAAGCAAACCAATTGCGCCATGACAAGCCCGCTCGAAAGGTCGTTAAGCGAAGTCGTTGGCTGCTGCTGAGAAACCGGGCCAATCTCAAAGGTGAACAGGCGCTCAAGCTTGAGGAGCTGCTACAGGCCAATCAGCCGCTGATGACCGTCTACCTGTTAAAAGATCAGCTCAAAGAGCTCTGGTTCGCGCCGTCCGAGAAAGAGGCCAGACAGCGCTGGCGGGACTGGTTAAGCCTGGCCATCAGCAGTGATCTGGCACCGGTGCAGCAGTTCGCCAAGCGCCTCAAGGGGTATGTCGAAGGAATTGTCGCCAGTGCGACCTACCGGATGAATACCAGCGTCCCGGAAGGTATGAATAACAAGATCAAGGTCATCAAGCGGATGGCCTATGGCTACCGAGATAACGACTACTTCTTCCTGAAGATAAAAGCAGCGTTTCCCGGTAAAGTGCGATGAACCAAAAAATGGGGCAGCGCGCCTCGACCACCAACGAGGGGGTGTTTGAAAACTGCCGCATTCCCAAGGACGCCCTCATGGGCGAATTGAACCAGGGCCTCAAGATCGCAGTTGTCGAGTTGGCTGGCGACCGCATAGGCATCGGCTCCCTGGCGCTGGGTGTCGGCCTATCAGCCATGGACTACGCCCGTGATTCCATCACCAAACGTCAGCAGTTTGGTCAGGGTTACAGTGGATGCTGGCCGACGCCTACACTGACCTGGAGGCAGCTCGACTGCTGCTGATGAACGCCGCCGATATCGAGTAGGGTGAGGCGTTGCCGCCTCAGCCCTCTCACAGAACCGTACATACGGATCACGTATACGGCTCATGCAAACGCTTATCCTACATTACCGGGACACAGAGCCCCATGCGCTGACGGGTCAAATCGACCAGCCCGAGCGTGTCATGCAACCATCGGTTGGGTATCGCATAGCTGGCCAGTGGACTGCGCGCATTGCGCCAGCTTTTCATCCGGATTGACTTGAAGGGCGGCTGGTAACCCAGCTGCTTCAATCGCCGGTGCAGACGCTTTGGCGTCTTCCACTGTTTGAGCTGCAGACAGCGCAAGCGCCGCCTTAACCAGCCCATCAGCTGTTTGATAACCCGCGTGCCATTGGCCACCCGGAAGTAGGCCATGAACCCGCGCAGGACCGGATTGAGCTGTCGGATCACGTCCGCCAGACTCGCCCCCGTGTTGCGCCGGGTCATGACTTTGAGCCTGGCTTTGAGTCCCCGCAGCTTCTGCTCCTGAATGCGCGTGTAGCGTGTGTGGATCACTACACCCAGGAACGCGACCCCCGCGCGGCTATGCGCGAGGTGCGTCTTGCGGCGATTGACCGTTAGCGTTAACTCCTCTTCCAGATACGCCGTGGCCACGTCCAGCGCATTCGCCGCCGCAGGCTTTGATCCGCACAGGATCAGGATGTCATCCGCGTAGCGAACGATCCGGTGCCCCCGGCGTTTCATGTGCTGGTCGAAGGCGTCCAGGTAGACGTTGGCGATCAGCGGACTGATCACCCCGCCCTGCGGACTGCCTTGCGTGGTGGCCTCATACTGGTGACCCCCCATCACCCCGCTCACCAAGAACTGCCGGAGCAGCCCCAGTACACTGCCGTCCGTCACCTTACGCCGGAACTGGCGCAGAATCCGGTCATGATCCAGTGTGTCAAAACACCGGGACAGATCCATATCCACCACCCATTGGCGATGATAGCGACGGATGAACAGCTGAGCCTTGGCAATGGCCTGATAGGCACTGCGGCCCGGCCGGTAGCCGTAGCTTGACGGGTGGAAATCCCCGTCAAAGATCGGCTCCAGTATGGCGCGCACCGCTTGTTGCACGACGCGGTCCCGAACCGTCGGAATGCCCAGCAGCCGTTCGCCACCATCCGCTTTGGGAATCGTGACGCGGCGCACGGGTTGCGCTTGGTAGCGCTTTTCCTTCAGCTCGGTGAGCAGGCACGACAGCTCCGCGCTCAGGCTGGCTTCAAACGCACTCAGGTTCTGCCCATCGATTCCGGCCGCACCCTTGTTGCGTTTCACCTGCCTGAAGGCATCATACAAGACTTGCTTCGAGAGCAAGCGACTGTAAAGGCTGTAGTAGGTCCTCATGCCTGCCGCTCTGTGTTGGCGCTCAGGGTGGGGAACTTCGGTCAACGCCCGGCGGGGTGCTAGCACATTGGCAATCTACCGCCCAGCTCTGACTTACTCCCCGATACAGGCCGGAGTGTCCCCTTACCGTTCCCGGCAGGGCACTGGCTCCGCTCCTCCACCGCGTCCGGTGGCTTGTGTATCGACCCTTTGCGCTTTACTCGGGATCACGACCATTGTTGCGTTTACTTCCGCCCTTCGCTAACCGCCTCGGCTTGCGCCTTGTCGGTCACCCCGACACCTCCGCCCAGGGTCGTTCCGGTTTTCTCCTCCACGCTGTTACCAGGCTTCTCGGGCCGGAACTTCATCACTACTACGACGTCATCTGCCACCTCGCCCCGACATCGGCCTTGGCTTTCACCTTGGCTCAATGCCCCCTGACTTCAGGGTATGGGGTCAGGCTTCCCCCGTTACTGCACCGGCTCCCGGCAAGATAGGCCATCCTCAAACACGTCATACCGCTGACCGAGTATCGGGCTTCGCGCTATTTTGCACGCTTACCGCCGGTAGGCCGCCGAATCAGGTTCGCTTGCGCTATGTCCATCTTGCTTCCTATGGCTTCCTTCAGACCCCGCCGTTGGCCAGCGACGCCCTTGCCAGTCGGATTGTCTTCCCCTCGGTCGGGGTGACGCCACCTTCTCTCAGGTGGCTGGGTTTGCCGGCTTCGCCGGGCAATCGAGTAGGATGGGGAGTTACCTCCCCCGTCCTCTCACACCACCGGGCATACGGTTCCGTACCACGGCGGTTCCCACCTCCCATTGCTGGGCGAGTTGCGTTCCGTTGATCTCCTGCCTGTCAGAGTGATTTGCGCTGCAACTGTTTTCGAGGTTCCGCCTCGTCCACGTGTGTTGCGAGCCCTCGCTTGAGGCATCTGCAAGCTCTAATCAGAGATAAGATCCGCCTATCCACTCATAGTGGGTTCAGCCCTTCAGTACGCGGTAACGCACCTACTATGGCCTCTGCTGAGTTCTGGCAGCCCATCCCCACCCCTCACGAGGTAAGTAGCACAACGGCAGACCACCAGAGACCCCAGGGTAACACGCGTGACCTTCACACTTATACCCGCCGCATTTACGTCCATACCTTCCGTGCAAGTATGGGGCTTTGACGATAGTTGCCGCCTTACCCGATGTGACCGCCTCATATGCGATTTCTGTTCGTCAGGCCAGTGTTTTGCCTGCGGCTTCCTTCAGATTCCACCTCGCGATGGACACCCTTGCCGTCCGGCTAGTGGTTCCCCTTACCGGGCCCACAGGGGACTTGCACCCCCAAGTCATCCGGCCAGCACCACCTGTACCGGAACAGCGCCCGTCAAGGCGCTACGCGCCATGCCTGGCGCACAACAAAAAAGCCAAGGGATTGCCCTTTGCTAAGGAGGCCTCCATGGCCAAGCTATTCGCCTCGGAAAAGGCCAATGAGGCCTGCTATACCGCCCTGCAACTGATGGGCGGCTATGGCTACGTCAAGGAGTTTCCGCTGGAACGCTACGCCCGCGATGTGCGCATCACCTCAATCTACGAGGGTACCAGCGAGATCCAGAAAGTAATTATCGCCCGCGAGCTGTTGCGCGAGGTTGGCTAAGAGCTGGCGTGCCATTATTGCACTTACTCAACCATTGAATGAAGGAATCAGCTAGTGAACCTAAACGGTAAAGTCGTCATCGTCACCGGCAGTGCGTCGGGCTTGGGTCTCACCACCTGCCAGCAGTTGGCTCAACAGGGCGCCAAAATCGTTGCTTTCGACCTCAATGAGGCCACCGGCCAAGCACTGATGCAAGAACTCAAGGGGTAAGCCATTTTTGCCCAAGTGGACGTCACTGATGCCGCCTCAGTAGAAGCCGGTATCGACAAGGCGTTGGATGCATTCGGTGCTATTCATGTCTGCATCAACTGCGCCGGTATCGCTCCGGGGGGTAAAACTGTCGGCCGCAATGGCGCACTTCCGTTGGAGAGGTTTGTCGAGGTGATCAACATCAACCTGGTCGGCACCTTCAATGTGCTGCGCCTGGCAGCCGAGCAGATGGCCAACAACGAACCGGGGGAGAGCGGCGAACGGGGGTGATCATCAACACCGCTTCGGTGGCCGCGTTCGAGGGGCAGATGGGACAGGCCGCCTACAGCGCCAGCAAAGCCGGCGTAGTGGGCATGACTCTGCCGATCACCCGTGACCTGGCCAAGCTCGGTATACGGGTCATGACCATCGCTCCAGGCATCTTCGATACGTCGATGATGAAAGGCATGCCGGAGGAGGTGCGCGCCCCATTGATCCAGATGGTGCAGCACCCAAAACGCTTCGGTGATCCAGTTGAATTCGCTGCTTTAGCCGTGCACATCGTCCATAACCCCTACCTGAATGGTGAGGTGATCCGCCTTGATGGGGCTATTCGGATGGAACCGAAGTAAGTGCCATTCAGTTCAGGGGTAGGCCCGATACTCATTTCGGTCGCGGTAGGAATGCTGATTACTCAGCACCCCCCGCACAGATCCCAGCGTGCGCTGCTAACGCACTGGGCTCCTCCCTCGGGTTCTGGCGTCAAAACGATGCAACGGCTGTGGATGCAAGATACGGACTTTCGGAAAGAAGAAGTTACGGATCGCAGCGAAGCGTGACCAGGGCATTCTGTGGCGTTGGCTTCGACGCCGGAGCATCTTGAGCCATAGCCGAGATACCCGGAACACGAACCCCGACACCCTCTCCCCGTTTCCAGGGACGGCGAAGTAGTTCATGTGCCCCTGGATTACTCGGCGGAGCCAGCGCCCGGTTTCGCCAATGGGCCGGTTTATTCGCCGTCGCAGGGCGTCTTTTACCGCCCGCAACTGCGCCCGCAGTCGCTTGCGCGACGTTACGCGGGCAATCTTGAACCAGCCATTTTGGCGAGACCGGGTGCAATAGTGAGTAAAGCCCAGAAACTCGAAAGTTTCCGGCTTCCCCAGCCCCCTTTGCCGACGCTTCACCGACGCAAAACGGCCAAACTGGATCAACCGGGTTTTATCGGGATGTAAGTCCATACCGAATTTAGCTAGCCTGCCAGCAAGGACTTGCCTGAAGGTGTACGCATCACGCTCGTACTGGAATCCCAGCACTGTGTCGTCAGCGTAGCGTATGACCACCACGTCGACATACGCTCTCCTCTTTCGCCAGGTATCAACCCAGAGGTCGAAGACATAGTGCAGGTAGATGTTGGCGAGTACCGGTGAGATGACGGCTCCCTGCGGAGTGCCCTTCACACTTCTGATTACCTGCCCATCTTCCTGCACTCCGGCAGTGAGCCACTTCCGAATCAAGCGCAATAAGCGCTTGTCCGCGATGCGGTGCTCCAGGAATCGCATCATCCATTCATGCGACATGCTGTCGAAGAATTTACGGATGTCTGCGTCCAGGACCCAGTTGATCTTCTTCCTATAAAGTCCCGCCTGTACCGCATCCAGTGCGTCGTGTTGTCCTCGACCCGGCCGAAAACCATAGGAGAACCCCATAAAGTCCGGCTCGTAGATCGCATTCAGGACGAACACCACTGCCTGTTGAACAATTTTGTCTTCCAGGCACTGGATGCCAAGAGGCCTAGTCGAACCATCCGCCTTCGGAATGTAAACCCGCCTTGCGGGTCTGGCTCGGTAGCTCCCCTTGTGGATACGGCGGTTGAGATTCTCTAACCTCGCGTCCAGTTCGCTCCCATACGCTTCCCATGTCACTCCGTCTATACCAGCGGCCGATCTGCGCTTGAGCGCAAAGTAGCTTTGGTATAACAGCGGAATATCAACATGATGTAGCAACGCAGAGAAGCGAGTTTCTTTGTTCCGTTGCGCCGCCTGGCGCACGGTCAGCAAACCGGGCGACGCAGCGACCTGGCTCTGAGTCCAGACTGCGGCGGCTCGCTGACCGTTTCCCTTGGGTCCGGTCCTTTCCTCCAATCTCTCCGCAGGTACCTTCGCACCGTTGTTCGAGATCTTCTCAGGTACTACGACCGAATCCGACTTCTCACCCACGTTCATACCCATCCTGCGGTGTTACCCTTCGGTAAGTCGCCTCGGCCATGCCGGGGTGGGTGAGACCTCCCAGGTTCCGTACAAAAGACGTCGCCACGTGCACCGGGTCTACGACTGCGTGGAGTGCCACCACAGCTTGCCATCGCGCTGAGATGATTATTGCGTTCTGTTTCGCTTAACAACATCCGCTCTCCAGAATTGGGTTTCGCAGCTCAATACCGAGCCCATGGTTTCCCCTGTCAACACTTCACACGCGACCTCGCGATCGGGTGCGCATGACTCGGGGCCGGGGCGGCTGGCTAGGCCTTACCCCGTGCGGGACTTTCACCCACTATCTTTTGCCAGCTTTTCCTGGCGTACTAAGCGTCCGGTGATCCCATCTTGAGCCAGGCGTTGCCGCCGTCAGGATAGTGTCCACTTATTTTCTAGTGGACACTTAACATGAACGACTTAAGCGTAACCAAGCCCTACCAGCGTCGTCGCCGGTTTTCCCGGGAGTTCAAGGCCGAGATTGTCGCTCAATGCCTGGCACCTGGTGCCTCCGTTTCCCGGATCTCCCTGGATAACGGTCTCAACGCCAACATGGTCCGGCGCTGGATGAGTGAAGCGCAGCGAGCGGATAAAACACCCTCAAAAACGCCGGGATTTGTGCCGGTTAATCTGCCAGCTGCAACCTCAGCACCGAGCCACCCATCGGTCTCGGACAAGCGTAGCACCATCCGCATTAAGATTCCCCGCTCCGGTGGCACGGTCGTGGTGGAGTGGCCGGCGGAGCAAGCCCACCAGTGCGCCGCTTTGCTGCGGGATCTGTTGGGATGATCCGCATTGACGAGATCTGGCTGGCCACCGAACCACTGGATATGCGGGCCGGGCCCGACAAGGCCCTGGCCCGGGTTATTCAGGTGTTCGGTTCTGCCAGGCCCCATTGCGCCTACCTGTTCGCCAACAAACGG
>NZGD01000071.1 GCA_002690925.1 Rhodopirellula sp. | reverse complement strand
GTGCTTGCGGTTGCTTTTGTTTTGGAACTGGATGATGAACGTGTGCGTTTATCTGCACTCCCAGAATGTTCGGTTGTTTGACCTGCTACAGCGGACGTATCTACCCCTGTTTGTGTCCTTGCTTCGCCGTCGGAAGCTCTCGTTCTTCTCAGGCCGAACCACCGGCGTTTACTGCTGGCAGGAATCGATTCTTGCGATGGATCCTTTTCTTCATTGGCCACTTCTTCAGTTGTCGCCGCTGTTTCAGGAACAGCCTTCTTTTGTTTCTTGGTGCTAGCAGGCAAGGTGCTGCCGCCCTGTTTGGTCCGTGTTGGCGATGCATCCTGTTTGGCCTTGGACCCGACTTGGTCATCTGCTCTGCCTCGTTGCCACCATCGTTGTTTTGTTTTCAGGCGAACCAATGTCCTCTCGTCCGGCGTTGCCGATTCTTTGTTCTGGTTGGATGAGGATGGAAAAAGATTGATTTTTACTTGCTGGAACCGATCCATCATGGAAACGTCTTCCACTTGTTTGACTTCCCTGTAAAGCATACGCAGGTAGGTGAGCATGGCGACCAGAAGCGTTGTGCAGCCAAGCAGCGGGGCCGTCGTTGTCAAAGTCCAGTATCCCGCAGATTCAATCTTTAGGATGTTCCATTGGACTGCTTCAGGGATCACGAACAGAATGCAGCTCGTCACCATCAACGCCAAGGCTGTACGACAATGCCAAAGTTCAGCAACCATTCTTAGTGCCAGTACTGCTCCACCAAATGTGACGACAAGCCTCACCCAGTCGCTTCCCGCCAAGGCGACACGTTTTCCAAAACCGGTGTCGATGATTGCGCCTGTCCAATCCACAAGTGATGCGAGTACGTTTACACTTGCAAGCACACTCACAACGATGACAACCCTCCAAAGTCTGTAATGACCTCCGAAATCATCATTGCGATATCGGCGTAATTGGTAAGTCATCAAGGCAGTTCCGGCAGTGATGGTAAGCATCGCTATCATGCAACACCTACCAAAACTGTCGGGTCGATCCAGACGTAGCGGACGAGCGATCATGGGGCGGGTCGACAGTGGTGTCCAAGTGACCGCAGCGTAGTGCCCCAGACATAGAATGGTCGTCAGCAGAAAGATGCTGCCGGTTACCAGTAGCATGGATCTCAGACGTACAGGAACAAGTGAGAACCAACGGCCGCGAATCCGTCGATGCACGCGCGAGCCGTATGCCATTTGTGGGCATCGAGCTTCTCGAAGCTTCTCCGCAGCACGCCGACTTGCAGCAGACGTCGATTCGTTTTCAGCTTGGTGTGCCGAATAGAGAACGCGTCGTCGTCGGTCGTTAGTTCGGCGGCCTTGTTGCATGGTGCGATGGCATGGGGTGGCGTGATTGAAATCACTCGCGTGGTTGCTAAAGTCCCAAGGATGGCCTCAAGCCTGTCACGGCATGGTTGGAACACTTCACAGACAGTAGGAAAATGCTGATGTCAGAGTCAATTGAGCTCTGGTTGCTATCAATCCATGAAAATCCGGCGACGTTTGGCTCTATAGCAGTCTTACAAGGCTGCGAACTGGATACTGTGAACAGCGATCACTCGTGAATGCTTACACCAACACACTGATCATCGCGATTACCACGATGACAGCTCCAGCTGCGACTTTTCCAAGTGTGCCAATCGTTCTTCCCCAAAAAGCTGCATGTCCGATGGGCAGACTTTCTCGCCACGAGCTACCGTTGGACCATTCACCTAGCATGGCCCCGAGGGTTGCCCCCAGTCCACCGAACAGAATTGCGGCGAGAACTTGTCCGACAACTGGAACTGGTAACCCGACGATTGCACCGATCATGGCACCAGCCATGGAGCCAATCATTGCCAGCAGGGTCGCTTTTCGGCTGGCTCCTGCCTTTTGAGCACCCAAGGCTGCTGCAACGAACTCGAAAGCTTCCCCCAGCAGAGCAAAGCAAAATGCCGCGACCACGGGGATATAACCAATCGAGGCATTGCCGTTTTCCGGACCGACAAATGCATAGATAAGTAGAATCACCACCGCGGCCCAATTGCCAGGTAAGGCGATCAGGTTCCCTGCCCAAGCGATCATGCATAGTAAGACGACAGTGATTGCTAACAGCAAAGTGCCCGTTGGCTCCAGCCAAACGGTCCAGGCATTGGATTCTGCAACAAGCGGAGCTAAAAGCGACACTCGTAGTGAGAGGGCCTGATTTGCCATGTCCAGATTTACGTAGCCGGGCGTTGCGATTTCGAAAATCATGGAATATCAACTTCAGGTTGCGTTAATTCAGACCGTTCCGAATCGGTTCGTGTGGGGTAGCGAAGGCTCTTGGTTGCGAGCGTACAGCGTTTGGCCACGTTTATCATGCTGCTTGCTCGTTTTGGTGTGAATGAGGTGAACCTCAAGGAGGCGTCGTCGCGTCGATAACGGTGTCACCAAGCTGTTCACGATACTAACTCGGCTGCGGTTTAACGATCTTGGCATCAAAATTGAGGATTCGGAAACCTGTACACTAGTTTGAGGACAGCGAACTTGTTCAGCAAGTCTAACGAAAAATGCAGCGGCGGCTGAGTTTCCTAAGTTTTTTCTACTGGTAAGCAGGGATCGAAGGGACCATGTCACAGAGTTTGTTAGAAACAAGTGTGCTGGTGTTGAATCGCTCTTACATGGCGGCACGGGTTATCAATGTACGCCAATCCTTCACGCTGCTTTACCGCGATTGTGCTGAAGTGATCGAGAATGAGAATGGGCAGTATGCGAGCTACGATTTTGAGAGTTGGTGCGAGCTCAGTCAGTTGACATGCCTCGAAAAGCATGAGGGCGACGAGTACATCAGAGCAGTGAATTTCGAGTTGCGGGTCCCCCGCATCGTTCGCTTGACGCGATTTGACAGAATGCCGGTGCAGTCGGTTCGTTTCAACCGCAAGAATCTGTTTGCTAGAGACGATCACACATGTCAGTACTGCGGTCAGTATAAACCCGTGAATAAGTTAAGTTTGGACCACGTCGTGCCCCGTTCGCATGGTGGTTCCACGACCTGGGAAAATATTGTCTGTTGTTGCCTGAGATGTAACAGTCGCAAGGGAGGGCGTACGCCGAGGGAAGCTCGAATGAAACTGCTGTCACGTCCGCAGAAGCCACGAGTGAATCCCATTCTGGTGCAGTCGGCAGAAGATCCACGGTATGCGTGCTGGAAAACTTTCCTACAGGCTGCGGGTTAGGTACTGGCAGCCAGATAAACCGAGCACAGCAACCCGGCTTCTCGCGTGACAGTGACGCTGAAGGGCAGCGAAACTTAATCAAGAAAAAGTGGGTTCATACAGCTTGCCACAAATGAACCTTTGTTGATAAGCGGTGCGATAGCCTTAGGTGTCGCACCCGATTGGTCATCGCCAATCAATCGGCCAACGGTAATCTCCCCTTCTCCATACGGTTCCACACCGTCTGCAGTTTTCTGACATGAGCAATACCTGCAAGCGGATCGGCCGCTGATAATCCAGCGGCACGTGGGCTCGGAAACCAACTGATTCGCAAGCTTTGAGAGCAGCATCGAAGACGGGATCAGCTGTCTGCCAGCGGTTCTTTCTTCTCTGTCAGAACTTCGCACTCACCTGACTCGGACTTCGCGGCGTTCAGTTCGAGATAACTCTTCCATTCTTCTGGCAGGTTATCCTCGTGGAAAATCGCTTCCACGGGGCATTCGGGCACACAGGCTTCACAGTCAATGCACTCTTCCGGGTGGATGTAGAGCATTTGATCGCCTTCGTAGAAACATTCCACGGGGCATACGACCACGCAATCAGTGTATTTGCATCCTGAGCAGGGCTCAGCTACGACGTGAGTCATGAATCAGACCTTTCTAAGCTATTCAAATCTGGCGAACGGACACCGATCATCGATTTGATGGGTGAACCTCGATAAATATATCGTCTGGGCAAGCGTAGGACTCTACCTCAAACCGCCCAATGTGACGAGTTGGCGTGATTCTCGCGAATGGGCCGGTTCCTCCGCCAGACTGATTTTCAGGATCAGGCAGCTTGGACCGAAAAATCGACGACTTATGCTCGGGAGCATATTTTGTCACCATTCTCCAGCGAGCACCCATTCCATAGACAAGAACAAGTTTCGAGAGCACAGCCGTGACGGTTTCTGAGCAGCCAATCCCGCTTCGGCTTAAGCCAACGCGGCAATTTCCCTTTCTGGCGCGTCATCCTTGGGTGCATGCTCATGCTCTGGCTGAGGACGGTCGTGATCTCGCATGCGGTCAAGTCATTGATTTGCTGGATCATGATGGCAACTGGATCGCTCGTGGAATCTTGAATCCAGCCAGCCGATTGAGAATCAGGTTGTATGCATTTGATTCCGCGATTGCGATCGACGAGACGCTTTGGCAGACTCGAATCGACGCTGCAGTTCGTCGCCGACGCTTGATGGGGCCATTGGATGAGCAGGCAGCAGAGAGGCTTGTGTTCAGTGAATCGGACTTGATCAGTGGTTTGATTGTTGACCGATATGCTGATTGCCTCGGAGTTCAGTTCACCTCAGGGGCCTTGTTGAGGTGGAGGGATTCGATCCTTGATTATCTGCAGCAGACCCTCGAATCACGCTCGATTGTCGCTCGAATTGATCCGCGGACGGCCAAGCACGAAGGGGTGGATGAAGTCGAAACCCACTTAGGTGAGCCACTTTCGTCTTCTGTTGTGTACCGGCAAAATGGCTTGGATTTGGTGGTCGACTTGCAAAGTGGCCAAAAAACCGGAGGTTTTCTAGACCAGAGGTGCAATCATCAGGCTGTGGCTCGCTATCTCAAAGGCCGCAGCGTCTTGGATGTCTGTTGCTATACCGGTGGTTTTGGATTAGTGGCTGCCAAGCAGGGAGCAGCGGAAGTATTGGGGATTGATTCGAGCCAAGTCGCGCTGGAAGCAGCTAAGTCGGCTGCTCAGCGAAATGGCCTGCATTCGATCGGTTTTGAGAAGGGTGATTGCTTTGATACGCTCAAAAGATACAGCCAAGAGGGGCGAGCATTCGAGGCAGTGATTTTGGATCCGCCACGCTTCGCCGGGTCGCGTCATCAAATCGACAGCGCTTTGCGGGCCTATGGGCGGCTAAATTCGCTTGCTTTGGATATTCTTGCTCCCGGAGGCATTCTCGTCACCTGCAGTTGTTCAGGACGCGTTTCGAGGGCGGATTTCCTGAATATGCTTCTAGATGTGGGGCGTCGTCGGCGGCGGGACATGGTTGTGATGGAGAATCGTGGACCCTCGCCAGACCATCCTGTCGCCATTTCATGTCCTGAGAGTGACTATCTGAAGTGTTTGATAGCGGAAATTCGCTAAATCCCTAAATTTTCGAGGGTATAATGTAGTGCGGATTCAGAAATACTCGAATGACTAGGGTATGGATCCTGATTACAATGACGCTGGTCCTTTTCAAGCCTTGTCGAAGAATATCCCACGTGTGGAGTGCCCTTATGTCGGGCGTAACGCTTAAAATCCTTCATGGAGCCGACCGAGGCAAGATCTATGAAGATCTTGCTCCGCCTTTGACCATTGGGCGTGAGGAAGGTAACGAGATTCAACTCAATGACGAACGTGTCAGCCGCTGTCACTTCAAGGTGCAGCGAGACAACGACCGTCTTGTTTTGACGGATCTCGATAGCACCAACGGTACCAAGGTTAATGGTGTTGAGTGTCAACTGAAAATTTTGCGTCATGGTGACCTCATTTCGGTCGGGCGAAGTTTGATGCTAGTTGGATCTGAAACCCAGATCGCCGCACGGCTCGCAGCGATGGGAAATGAAAATCCAACGGTGAGTCGTGACGAGCAACATGGCGATGGACCGATCTCATTGAATCTTGGTGCTGAACCCAAATCACCGCATCCGGCAGAGATCATTCAGGTGCAGGAAGTACCGGATATTCCCGCTGATTTGTCACCAGGTCAGAAAGCTCAACTTTGTGAGATTCTCGACTATTTACAGTCACGGTTGAAGCGTCTGATCGAAGCGGCGAGAACGGACGAAAATAGTCAGGAGGTCGTTTTGAAAATGGCGTCTTGGCAGCGAATGCTTGACACACAATCAAAGCTCGCGAACATGGCGCGCCAAATCGCTGATCCAGATTGGCCAGACTCATAGCACTTCTGGCACTCCGCGTTCACGCTCATCATGTACTGACAGTTGATCAAGAAGAGCCGCGGTGGGAACTTATCAAATCGTGTTCGGCGTCACGATTTGTTGCGTTGTCGATTAAAAATTTGAACGCCGCTCTGCCTGTAACCACACCAAGTTACCTCCGACTACCGAGACACGCTTAATCCCTTGGATGTGTTCGTTGTGATCACGGGGTAAAAAGCAAACATACCTGGTTTTGAGGAAAGAAGTCGTTCCAAGAACTCTTGACGAGTTTTGGATTAGACGAGCTTGCTATGCATGGATCCATTTGCTGTATCGTCAAGAAATTCGTGGAAACCAATCATGGCTCCGAGGCATGGGAGGCAATGTTGGAGCATGCGGGGTACAAGGGCTTGGTTCTGTCACCGATCGGAACTTATCCGGATGAAGCGGTGTTCGCTCTGCTGGGCGCTGGGTGCGAGTTACTGCAGGTTGAATTGGAAGACTTGCTGCGTGTTCTAGGACGGTTCGCTGGGCCTGAGTTGATTGGCTTTGCGGGTACGATGTTGCATCCGGATTGGAAAACTTTCGAATTACTTTCAAATGTTGAGTCCTTGATTCATCGCACCATCCGGATGCAGAATCCTACTGCGCAGCCAGCAAACATTCAGGCTTTCCGCTTGAGTGACGATGAGGCTCAGATTGTCTACTCATCGAGGCGTGGCCTTTGTGCCCTCGCTCACGGAATCATTGAAGGTATTGCTGATTTCTACCAAGAAGACATTAGCATTCGTGAAGTAACCTGCGCGAAGCAGGGGCATCCATTTTGCACGTTCGAGGCGAAGCGTGTTGCTCTTGACGGAGACTCACCGCAAGTTGAAAGCGTTGATCTTGGGGCGACCGCTACAGCCGAAAGTTTTGACGAGACATTTGTCGCTTCAGATAGCGTCTCTGATTCAAATCCTGCGTCTGACTCGGGAAGCTTTGATTGGTTCCCATCCAACACGGGGGGAAGTCGAGTTGGTGCGGGAACGCGGGATTCAAACAAAAATGTTGTCCCGTTCCCGAAGCGTCTGGGCCGGTACGCGGTACATGAGATCATTGGTGTCGGTGGGATGGGAGTTGTGTATCGCGGGTCCGATGATGTTCTCAATCGAGTTGTTGCGATCAAAACCCTAAAATCAGTCAAAATAGGCAGAGAGCTGGCTGATCCGTTTATCGAAGAAGCTCGAGCGATGGCGAGGTTGTCACATGAGAACGTCGTGCGTGTTTATGACGTGGGTGAAATCGATGGGCGTCCTTTTTTTGTCATGGAGTATTTGACCGGGCAGTCCCTGTCAAAACGTATTCGGAAGGGGCAAGTTTCGCTTCAGTTGGGAACCGAGCTGTTTAAGAAAATTCTGCAGGGCGTGCATGCGGTACACAAGATTGGGCTCGTGCATCGTGATATCAAGCCTGACAATATCATGCTGAGTCTCGATTCAAGAAAATGTCATCTGCTTGACTTTGGATTGGCTGATGAATTGTGCGTCAAGCGTGATGTCAGCAAACGTTTGAGCGGTACACCAGGCTTCATCGCACCTGAACGACTACGCGGATACCCTGCTGACTACAAGAGTGATTATTTCAGCCTCGGTTGCGTGGCTTACGAAATTTTCAGTGGCCGACGGGCGTTTGACAGCGACAGTACTCAAACTGTCATTAGTTCCATGCAGCGATTCGAGCCAAAAGAAGAAGATTGGCGAGATACGCCGGAGCCCTTACGAAAGTTGATCGTATGCATGATGGAAAGCGATGCAAATGCTCGCATGACAGATTATGAAACGATTAGCCGAGTACTTGATACGATGCTCAGTCAGCTGTCAAAATAAAGCCGGTGACGGACGATCAGCAATCGCATTGCCGCCATACGATCGTTGGCACTGGTGTGTGTTTGTTCTCAGAAAGGCGAACGCTCATGTGATTCAGGTAGAACCAGCTTTTCGCACTCCTTCCTTCAAGAGTTGCGGAGCCTGCATCTGAGAGCCCATGTGACTCCGACCCATCAGCTGCCTCTGATTGGTTGTCTCTCGTAACGATGTAATCACTTTGTGGGTTTCGGGGGACAAAGCACACCGAATTGCGTTCGTTGCGGTATCATGTGAATTCGGAAAAATGCTGCTTGATGATGTTTTTATGACTCGGAGTTGATGGATGCTTGCTCGGACCTTGTGTGTTGCAGTTCTTGTCGTGGCTTGTTGTGGAGCGGCGATTGGTGAGTCGGATAAGCCGTTTGGGCCCGACTTTCCAAAACTTGATTCGGATGCAGTGGGAGAGTGGTGGAAAACCAAAGGTAAACGTGGTAGCGGGCCACGGTTAATGGTTCCGCGGGATCAAGTGCTGGGGTTTTCAGTTTACACCGTCTCACATGGAACATTGAAACTTACAGCACAGCTGTTCCCGCTGCTTCCTGATGAGTCTCGTGAAGTTGCCCTTGAAGTACGACCAGTCGGCGATCAAGCTTGGCGAAAAGTCGCTGTTGAAAAAGTTCAGTATCCAGGATGGTCAGCGCATTTTCGTGTCGCAAATTGGGATGAAACAAGGGATTTTGATTACCGCTTGAGTCACGGTGAAGAGGCTACATTTGAGGGCCTGATACGCAAGGATCCCATCGACAAAGAAACGATTGTGGTAGCGTCCTTGTCCTGTAACAGCAGTCGGACTCCTGGGCCTCGTCCCAGGATGGTTGAGAATCTGATTAAGCAGGATCCGGATCTGCTGTTCTTCGCTGGTGATCAGTCGTATCACCATACTCAACATACGTTTGGATGGCTTGAGTTCGGAATGCAATTCCGGGAGATCATGAAAGATCGCCCCACGATTACGATCCCTGATGATCACGATGTTGGGCAAGCAAATATTTGGGGAGAGAATGGCAAGAAAGCGAGAACGCCAGCTGGCCCCGCAGGAGGTTTTTTCTACCCCGCTTCGTACGTCAACATGGTGCAGCGATGTCAGACTTGGCATTTGCCCGATCCATTTGATGCAAAGCCGATTGAGCGTGGTATCAGTGTCTACTACACCAATTTAGTGTTGGGAGGAATTGACTTTGCCATTCTTGAAGACCGAAAGTTCAAGAGTGGTCCTCTAGGTAAAATTCCAAAAATGGGTCCGCGGCCAGACCATATTAATGATCCCGCTTATGATCGTGCGTCAGTCGACCTTCCTGAACTTAAGCTGCTAGGTGATCGACAACTTCTGTTCCTGGATCAGTGGACTGATGATTGGACTGGAGCCGCGATGAAAGCAGTTTTGAGCCAGACTGCTTTTTGTGGTGCTGTGCATCTGCATGGAAGCCCTTCCAATCGCCTGTTGGCAGATTTGGATTGCAATGGCTGGCCTCAAACTGGAAGAAACCTGGCACTGGAACGAATTCGGAGGGTTTGGGCGCCCCATTTGTGCGGAGACCAGCATTTAGCTGTGTTGGTCCAACATGGATTGGAGTCGGCTGCTGATGGTCCTTATGCGTTCACGTCTCCGGCTATCGTCAATACGATTTATGGTCGCTGGTGGCATCCAGAAAACGAGCAGCCGGGGAAGAATCCCGTCGCCAACAGTCCTCTCCCATGGACAGGCGAATACGAAGATGGGCTGGGGAATTTGATTCGTATGCTAGCGTATGCGAACCCCGAAGATCGCACGAATGAAACCCAGCGAGCAGATGGACACGGGGTTGTAAGGTTCAACAAGAAAAAACAGGCCATTACATTTGAGTGCTGGTCAAGGTTTGCCAATGTTGATGATGGCGATGGAGCTCAGTTTCCTGGATGGCCTGTAACGATACGTACAAGCCAAAATGATGGCCGAACGGTAAAAGGTTACTTGCCCGAATTGCGATTTGCAGACGCAAAGTCACCCGTCGTTAAGGTCGTTCGTGAACGGGATGGTGAGGTGGTTTACAGTGTCCGAGTTCAGGGAGACCGCTTCAGACCAGCCATTTATGAGCCAGGTAAGTACACGATCAAAGTGGGGCAGGACCGACCTGACCAGGAAGTAATGACTGGCGTGACAAGTGGAGCGATGACTGATCGACGAAGTCAGCAGGTCAAGATTCATTGACCACTGCATAGCAGGTCGAGATTCATTGACCACTGCACAGGGGGGCAGATTCACAATGCGTTCACGCACGTGGGTGAAATTGGTTGTGCACTTTTTTGAGCCGAGAATGTTCCACGTGAGTATAGATTTGCGTTGTTTGGATGCTCGCGTGTCCCAGCATTTCCTGCACAAGCCTAAGGTCTGCACCGCCTGCTAGCAGGTGGGTGGCAAAGCTGTGACGCAGACTGTGTGGGCTCACTTCGTCGGAGATGCCAACACGTTTTGCATAAAGCTTCACAAGACGCCAGAGCTGTATTCTGTCAAGTGCGCGACCGCTTCGTGAAAGGAATAATTCCTCTGGAGAATGAGGGTTCTTGGCGGCCAGTTTGCTCCGTGATGATTCGCAATAATTCTGGATTGCAATGATGGCTCTTGAACCAATGGGAACGAGTCGTTGTTTACCACCTTTGCCTTGGCATCTGATGTGGCGTTCCCCGAGCGACATGTCACGAATCCTGAGCGTGCAGACTTCGGAGGCACGGCAGCCTGTGGCATAAAGCACCTCCAGCAGGGCGCGATCACGTAGGCAATAGCTATCAGATTTCTTTGGTGAGCTAAGAAACTGGTCGACCTGTTGGGGCGTCAGCACACTGGGGATTCGCTCCCACATCTTTTGTGTTGCTATCAGCTCCGCAGGATTTTCACGAATCAAACCCTCCAATTGCAAGAATTTGAAGAAGGTGCGAATCGCCACAATGTTTCGGGCGATCGAGGAAGGGGCAAGTGCTTCCCGGTGAAGATTGGCAACGTAATCCGATAATTCATTGATTCGAAGATTTGCCAGATTCCTCTCACCAAGCCAATGCGTGAATCGTTGCATGTCGCGACGATAAGCAGCAATCGTGTTATCCGCCAAGTGGCATTCACCGCGGAGATAGTCCATGTAATCGTTGCACACAGCCTCTGTGGCGCGACTCTTTTTTGCTGGTGCACCCGATTGCTTTAGCTTCTGAAGTTTGGTGAATCGTTTAGTCAAGTTTTTTTACCAGCAGGTTTCTGTGTAAGATGAGTCCCCGTGGACTTCATCTGTCTAGTCGTGAGATTCCACCACCCGTATATTGAATCGACGGAACGATTCCTGAAATTCCAGCTCTTGTCAAACTCTGACATTTATTCCTCTTGCTCAAGAAACAACGTTTGCCATGAATATTCTGGTCGTCGGCGGCGCCGGCTACATTGGCTCGCATGCGGTCCGGTTCTTATTGGCTGCTGGGCATCAAGTGACGGTTTATGACAATCTGTCTCGCGGTCATCGGGAGGCTGTTCCCGATGGACTGCTGGTTGAGGGGGAACTTGACGACCGGTCCAAATTGGTATCAGTGTTTCGAGATCGTCAGATTGATGCTGTCATGCATTTTGCAGCCTTCGCTTTGGTTAATGAGTCTGTTAATGAGCCGAGTGTGTACTACCGCAATAACGTGATTGCAACATTGGAGTTGCTGGACGCAATGAAAGAGGCCGAGGTCAGTAAGATCGTGTTTAGTAGCACGACGGCTACGTATGGTGAGCCGGATACCATGCCGATCAGTGAGGAGACGCCTCAGCAGCCCATCAACCCGTACGGATTTACAAAATTGGTCATCGAGCATGCTCTGGCTGATTATGCAAGTGCCTATGGTTTTGGCTACGCGGCGCTGCGGTATTTCAATGCAGCGGGGGCTCACCCGGATGGCTCGATCGGCGAGGATCATGATCCGGAGTCACATTTGATTCCAGTTGTCTTGCAAGTTGCCTTGGGCCAACGGGATCACATCACTATTTTTGGTAATGATTTTGCTACACCGGACGGAACTTGCTTGCGTGACTACATCCACGTCAATGATCTTGCCAGCGCGCACTTGCGGGCTCTGGAATTAATCGAGCCTGGTAAGGGGATTTGCGCCAACCTTGGTACGGGGCGTGGAACGAGTGTGCAGGAAATCGTCGAATCATGTCGCAAAGTTACTGGGCATCCGATTCCAACCCTCATGGGGGATCGTCGCGCTGGCGATCCGGCTGAATTGGTGGCTGATAATCGCCTTGCAAGAAAACTCTTGGATTGGACACCGCAGTACGAAAGCGTTGACGCGATCGTTGAGACCGCCTGGAAATGGCACCAATCGCATCCTAATGGTTTTGCTTCCTAATTGAAAACGATGGTCCTGCTCTCTGAGATGTCACCGCTACGACGCGGCCAGTCAGATGGGTGGCGTGCCTAGGATTGGGATTGAAGTTTCGCTGCGAGCAGTGTGTTGTGCAGTAGCATAGCAATCGTCAATGGCCCAACACCTCCTGGAACGGGGGTGATCGCGGATGCAACTTCCATTGCTTCGTTAAACGCAACGTCACCAACTAGTTTTTCACCGACACGGTTGATTCCAACGTCGATCACGATCGCTCCCTCACGGATCATATCTCCGCGGATCATCTCAGGGACCCCGACTGCAGCGATCAGGCAGTCGGCTGTTTTGCAAACGGCCTTTAAGTCCTCTGTGCGGCTATGGGCAAGCGTTACGGTTGCATTCGCAATTTCGCTGCCACACGACCCATTTCGTTGAGCAAGCATCATTGCCATTGGTTTGCCCACGATATCACTTCGTCCGACAACCACCACATGTTTACCAGCGACACTCAGATTGCAACGATGAAGTAACTGAACGATCCCGTGCGGTGTACAGGGTAGAAATCTGGGGCGACCCTGCATCAGCAGCCCGACGTTGACTGGCGAGAACGCATCAACGTCTTTCAGCGGAGCCACCGTGTCGAGAACGGCACGTTCGTCGAATCCATTGCCGCCATTTCCATCTGCTGGAAGAGGTAATTGTACAAGGATTCCGTGGACCGCTGGATCATCGTTCAGCGTCTGAACTGTCTCCAGGAGTTCGCGTTGCGAGATTCCGGCGTCCAGTCGCACGGTTCGGCCATCGATACCTGCTTTTTCGCAAGCACGGCGTTTATTGCGAACATAAACCTGACTTGCCGGGTCTTCGCCGACCAAAACGGCTGTCAGGCAGGGCTGAGGGCCTCCCTCGTGGACGAATTGCCGCACATCCTCAGCGACTTCGGAACGAATTTCTGACGCAACTCGTTTTCCATCAAGTAGATCAGCAGTCATGGATTCTATTCATCTTGTTGAGGGGGATCACCATAGTGGCATTTTCCACTGGCCGCTATAGTTGCCTAAAACGCCAAGTTTGCGGAAAATCCATTGTCGAATGGAATTGCACTCCGCACTCCGCCACTCCGCGAAACGAAATCACACAGGATTTGAGCCCCGATGTCTACCGACGCGCCAAAATTGAGTCCAGTTGAAACCATCAAAGAGGGCAGCGATTTCCTGAAAGGGACGATCGACCAGGAGATCGCAGGTTCAGTTAATCACTTTGACAAAAGTAATATACAGCTTCTGAAATTTCATGGGACCTACCAGCAAGATGATCGTGATGCACGCTTGACTGCAAAAAAGACGGGGGCGGGCAAGGCATACTCCATGATGGTCAGGCTGCGGATCCCGGGGGGTCGGATCCGACCGGACCAAATGTTGTCGATGCTCGATCTTTGCGAGCGGTTGGGCAACGCGACAATGAAGATTACGACTCGGCAAACTCTTCAATTGCATGGCATTCTGAAGGACGATCTACGAGAAACGATCGCTTACATTAACGAGATTGCTCTTTCCACATTGGCTGCGTGCGGCGATGTCAATCGCAATATCATGTGCTGCCCAGCGAAGAGAGCCGGCAGTATCCATGCTGATATGGAAAAATTGACCGATGAATTAACGGAAGCTTTGGCGCCGCAAACTCCGGCTTATCACGAATTGTGGCTGACGGATCCCGAGACCGGTGAAAAGACTCTTGAGGGAGGCGGAGCGGTTGAACCGTTATATGGTCCTACTTACCTTCCCCGGAAATTTAAGATGGGCATCGCGTTGCCCGAAGATAATTGCATCGATATCTATACGCAAGATCTCGGTTTCTTGGCAGTGGTGCGTGACGGTGCCATTATCGGCTACAACGTGCTTGTTGGTGGTGGTATGGGTACTACTCCATCGGCCAAGAAGACTTTTCCAGCACTCGCGAAGCGTTTGGGATTCATCAAGCCTGAGCAAGCTGTCGGTATTTCCAAAGCGATCATCAAAGTGCAACGTGACAATGGGAATCGTCAGGATCGTAAGACCGCCCGAATGAAGTACTTGATCAACGATTGGGGGATCGAGAAGTTTCGCGAGGAGGTTGAAAAGTATTATGGCCAACCACTTGAGGACTGTACCGAAGATGATGTCCATGGATTTGATGATCACATGGGCTGGCAGGAGCAAGGTGATGGCAAGTGGTCCTACGGATTGAATGTCGAAAATGGGCGTCTGTATGACGATGAAGATCGGCAGTTGAAAGCCACTCTTCGCGCCATTTGTAACGAATTCAAAACTGAAGTTCGGATGACTGGACATCAGAGTCTGATTTTTACGGATCTCGAGGAGTCTGATAAGGACAAGCTCATCGGCTTTATCAAGCAGCATCAGGTCCCCACCACGGAGGAGACGAGTACCGTTCGGCGGTGGTCGATGTCGTGTGTAGCTTTACCGACTTGTGGACTGGCGATCACCGAAAGTGAACGTCGCTTGCCAAGTATCATCGACGGTCTGGAAGCTCCGCTGGCCAAGCTGGGACTGGATAAAGAACGATTCACGATACGTATGACCGGTTGTCCTAATGGCTGTGCCCGACCCTACAACGCTGATTTGGCTTTGGTTGGAAAGGCCAAAGGTAAATACACTTTGTATGCCGGAGGTGGTTGGTTGGGAAATCGCCTCGCCTACATTTACAAAGACATGGTTCCAGATGATGTTGTCGTGGACGAGTTGGTGACCATTTTTTCGGCCTTCAAAGCCAATCGGGAAGAAGGTGAGTCACTTGGCACATTTTGTACTCGTGTCGGGAAAGACGATCTCGCAACTCTTGCTGCCAATGCACCAGCGGTCTGATGGAAACCTGCCTTTTCGCCAGGCACCTCTCGATAGGTGTGCATTTCGGATCGCGTCGTGGGTCAGGTATTAAGGCACTAGGCCGCTGTGACTGTCGACACAGTGACTGTCGACACAGCGGCAGATGAAACGGGGACCGCAGATGAAACGGGGACCGCAGAGTCTTGCTGCTTGGGCCATGTTTCTTGCACGGTTTGCAGTGGTTCGTGCGGGCTCACGGAAACAGATGGTATTTGTTTGCTGCTGTTTGCCTGAACTTATCTGCAATGGCAGCGTAAATTTCGTGCATGGCCACGACAGATCGTTATATTGGCGACTTCCCAATACCTTGGAGTTTTGATGATGTCTTCTGGAATCAATCGTCGTGCTTTTGTATCTGGCGTGGCTGGAACTTCGGTGGCTGCGTTGTCTGCTGGAAAGTTGGCAGGGCAGGAAGCGAAGCCAGTCCACCGTGAAAAAAAATACGTAAGGCCGAACTTCATTGCCGTTTCAACCTACTCTTATTGGCGTTATCGCGACGACAGTAAGCTTGGGATCGAAGAATGCATTGATCTTGCTGCAGATGCTGGATTCGACGGTGTCGAGATCTTACATGTGCAGATGCAAGACCAGTCCAACGCGGCCCTGCAGAGGATCAAGCAGCGTGCATTTCGGAATGGCTTGGACTTGTGTGGGTTGTCCACCCATCAGTCCTTTGTAAGTCCTGACCCCGATGAGCGTCAAAAAAATGTCGACCACACCATCAAATGCATCGAGTTGGCTTACGCACTTGGAATACCGACCATTCGTGTGAATACCGGACGCTGGGGAACCTCGAAAAACTTCGATGAGCTGATGGCCAACAAAGGGATCGAGCCTCGCTTGAAGGGTTACACCGATGATGAAGGATTCAAGTGGGTTGAAGATGGACTGCAGAAATGCCTTGCCGCAGCCGAAAAATGCGGCGTCGTGCTTGGCTTGGAGAACCACTGGGGACTGGGGCGTACGGCCGCGGGAGTTCTAAGAGTGATCAATGCCGTCAAGTCTCCGTGGCTGAGGGCCACCCTCGATACGGGCAATTTCCTTGAGAACCAATACGGGCAATACGCAGAACTGGCACCTGAGGCGGTCTTCGTTCAGGCAAAGACCTATTTTGGTGGTGGCACCTGGTACACGCTGGATATCGACTATGATCGCGTGGCAGAAATACTCCGCGGTGTGAATTACCGTGGTTATATTTCATTGGAATTCGAAGGCAAGGAGAAGCACGAGACCGCGATTCCAAGAAGTCTCGCAATGCTCCGCAAAGCATTTTCTTGATGAAGACGCCTGCGTCTGACCCGCACTTTAGTGAGTCCCAGACGCCTTGCTTCGTTTAACGCAGTTGTCAGCAGCTTCAGTAGTGCTGTTTTTGCGAGCGCTTTATTCGTTTCGCTCGGTTACTTCGAGCAGATGGTAGCCGAACTGAGTCTTGACCGGACCTTGTACGACCCCAACATCACCGCCAAAGACAGCTTGGTCGAATTCGGGGACCATCTGTCCCGGGGAGAACGTGCCAAGGGCTCCACCTTGTTTTCCCGAGGGGCATGAGGAGTGCTCAGCTGCGAGTGCGGCGAAGTCCTCGCCACCGGCAATGAGTGCTTTCAATTCGTTGCATTTTTCTTCAGAGTCCACAAGGATGTGGCGTGCACTGGCGCTTGGCATGATTTTCTCGGTTGGGAACTAGGGAAGAGACTTGGTAAAACGTGAGCCGTCGTTAAGACGACTAATTTGAAAGGTTTCTAAGGACCGTCGGTAAGATGCCGCCGTTGCGGTAGTACTGCATCTCGACAGGGGTGTCGATTCTTACCACGCACGGGAAGCTGGTTGTACTGCCGTCCTCGGACGTTGCGGTTACCGTGATCGTTGATCGAGGCTGAAGTTCGTTGGAGAGTTCAGGTATGTCAATTGTTTCTTCTCCAGTGAGTCCCAGAGATTGCCACGTGGCAGCATCAGCAAACTCAAGCGGCAAAACACCCATCCCAACGAGGTTGCTTCGGTGAATGCGTTCGTAACTGGCTGCAATCACTGCTTTGACGCCAAGCAACATCGTGCCTTTGGCAGCCCAGTCACGACTACTTCCCGTGCCATATTCTGAGCCAGCCAGCACAACCAACGGTACACTGTCAGCCTGATATTTCATGGATGCATCATAGATGCTCATGACCTCCCCATCGGGTAGGTGGCGTGTGACGCCGCCCTCGGTTCCTGGTGCTAACTGGTTGCGGATACGAATATTGGCAAAGGTGCCACGCACCATGACGCGGTCGTTTCCACGCCGTGATCCGAAACTATTGAAGTTTTTGATGTCGACGCCATTTTCCTGAAGGTATTTTCCTGCAGGTCCATCCGACGCGATGGCGCCAGCGGGGGAAATGTGATCCGTCGTAACAGAGTCTCCTAACAACGCGAGGACGCGTGCTTGTTTTACTGGTTTGATGTCTGGGATCGCGTCTCCCGCAACACAGTCCAAGAACGGCGGGTGTTGGATGTAAGTACTGGAATCGTTCCAAGGGTAAATGGCTCCCCCCGCTGCATCGATTGCATTCCACAATTCGTTACCATTGACGGCCGCATCATATTCGTCGGTGAACATCTCTGGCTGAATGGAAGTTGCGATGGTGTCACTGACCTCTTCTGCTGTTGGCCAAAGTTCTGTCAGGAAGACATCATTTCCATCGCTGTCTTGACCGATTGGCTCAGATGCCAGGTCAATGTCGGTCGTTCCAGCAAGGGCATAAGCCACTACCAAGGGCGGGCTGGCAAGATAATTTGCTTTGGTCAGCGGATTCACTCGTCCTTCGAAGTTGCGATTACCACTTAGAACGGCCGATGCGATTAAGTCGCCTTCACGTATTGCTTCAGCTACCGGTGGAGGTAGGGGACCGCTATTTCCAATGCAGGTTGTGCATCCATAGCCCACTGTGTGGAAGCCCAATGCTTTCAGGTCATTCGTCAAGCCAGCCTTGTCGAGGTAATCACTCACGACCCGCGACCCGGGTGCCAAGCTTGTCTTCACGTGTGGTGCCACGGTAAGCCCGCGGGCAACGGCTTTCTTGGCCAGTAACCCGGCACCGATCATGACAGAGGGATTGCTCGTGTTGGTGCATGAGGTGATTGCCGCGATGACAACTGCACCGTGTGATATCTGGCTGCTGCGTCCATTATCCGTGACGGTGGCAACCCGATCCAAGTCGCTGCTGTCGAGGCCAAACCCCGTCTTGCCGATGGGCGCAGTGAGGGAATTGTTAAAGGACTGTTTCATGTCGTTCAGTGCAATTCGGTCTTGGGGCCGTTTGGGACCAGCCAAGCTTGGTACGACCGTGCCCAGATCCAAGGCAAGTTTTTTCGTGTAGCTAAGCTCTGGACCATCGTCGGTGCGGAATAGCCCTTGCTCTTTCGTATACCTTTCCACCAAGTCGACCTGCTTGGAATCGCGACCAGTTTGTCGCAGATAATCGAGTGTCACATCGTCAACGGGAAAGAATCCCATCGTCGCCCCGTACTCGGGGGCCATGTTCGCGATTGTGGCACGGTCTGCAACACTCATTCGATTGGTGCCATCACCAAAGAATTCGACAAACTTACCTACAACTCCCTCTTCACGCAGTACTTCTACGACGCGGAGAACCATGTCTGTGGCAGTCGCACCTGCAGGAAGTGAACCGGTTAATTCAAAGCCAATGACCTCTGGCATCAACATGTACAGAGGTTGGCCAAGCATATTGGCTTCAGCTTCGATTCCGCCGACTCCCCAGCCCAGTACGCCCAGGCCATTGATCATGGTCGTATGACTGTCAGTTCCTACGAGTGTATCCGGTTGGGCTACCGGTCCGTCCTCGGTTTCCTTCAATGCAACCACGCGAGCCAAGTATTCCAGATTGACTTGATGGACAATTCCAACGTTGGGTGGGACCACTCCAAAGTTGTTGAAGGCTTGTTGTCCCCACCTCAGGAATTCGTACCGTTCTTTGTTCCTCTCGAACTCGATATCGACATTCTTGTTCAAGGCGCCATCACTGCCGAAAAAATCAACTTGTACGGAGTGATCGACGACCAAATCGACTGGAATCAGCGGGTTGATTTTCTCTGGATCACCGCCAATTCTCTCCATTGCTGAACGCATGGCAGCCAGATCGACCACAGCGGGTACACCAGTGAAGTCCTGAAGGACAACGCGATATGGCTTGAATGGTACTTCCTGCTTGGCGGGGGCTTTGGCATTCCAGGCGGCAAGATTTTTAACGTCCTGCTCAGTCACCAGAAAACCGTCGCAATTTCGTAACACTGCTTCAAGCAGAACTCGGATCGAAAATGGAAGTCGGCTGATCTCTCCTAAACCGGCCTCTTCCAACTTACTGAGACGATAAAGGGTTGCGGTGCCGTGTCCGGTGTCAAACTGGTCTCGGGCGCCGAAGGGGTCGAAGGTCACGGTGCTGCTCTCTACGTGATTTGTGCGAATAATCCTGCCAAAACGAAGGTAAGTGTAACGATCTGAGAATTATTTGTCTGCTGGGGCCGATACTCATTCGTGAGAAGTTAGGAGGAGTTTGCGGACTTTTACGCTTATTTTGGTCATTCCAATTATGGCAGGACGATACCACTCTTGAACTAGTTACCACCCTGAACATTCGAGCACGATCTGATGAATCCACTAAAAGTTTGTACTTGTCGTGTGGCTTTTGCCGCAATGCTCGGTTTGCTGAGTGTGGGGGAAGCGAAAGACGCTGCAGCGTTCCAGCTATTCTCGTCAGGTGACAGCGGTGATTGTTGTCAGGTTGCTCGGCAATGTGATTGCCAGCAACGTGACTGCGCAGGCCCAGTATGGAAAGACAATTTGTTGACGAGAAGCGCCCATGCTTTGGTCGGACACCTGCATGCCCTGCTGCCATCCCGAAACGCGTGCGACGAAGTTTCATGTGATGACGCTTGTGATTCCATGATGCTTGAGGAACTAATTGAAATGCGTGAGGCAGCGGAGGCAGCAGCAGTCTCCCCAAGTCCATCATCTTCAAAATCAAGTGCAAAATCGGGAACTGCCGTGGCTGTACTGGGCAGCGATGAAGTCAATGATGCGTTACAGGACTCGGGTACTTGGCCGGTGACTGTCGTCCCGATTCGTGCTGTAGGCAGAGCCAGCAATGCAAAGCTGATTGTTCCTCATCAGTTAGGACCCAACGAAAACGCGTTGGAGGGTTTGTCGAGAGATGGGGTTCAAATATCCTCTCCGGGCATTACTAATCCTGCACCCACGGGAGGATCCAAATCCACCATCATCCCCGCACCCATACGACATGACAACTTATAAGTCACTTGCATAGTTGGAAGTGCCCGCATGATCATTGATGGAGCATGGTCTCGTAGTGGTCCTGATACCGCTTGACCACGCTGACTATCGAGTAGTGTTGGTTCACGAAATCCTGATTGGCTGCACCGGTTGCAGTTGCAATTGCGGCGTTCTCCAGAAAACGAGAAGCAAGCAGGGTCATTTGTTGGCTGTCGCCTATGTCGAACGTCTGTTCCAGCCAATCGTGCCGAAGCAGTTCATGGCTGCCCTCAATACGGCTGCACACAACGGGTTTTCCACTTGCCATTGCTTCAAGAATGACATTGGGCATTCCTTCGTAAAGGCTCGGTAAGACGATGAGTCGACTGCTTCCCATCAAGGATGCGACGTCGGGCCGCCAGCCCAATAACTGCACCTGTTGGTGCCCGCATTTCGCGGCCCATGATTCCAGTTCGGCTCGAAGTGGGCCATCGCCTACCAGCAGTAGTCGCCGATTTGAGCCTTGAGGCGCCAATTCATCAACCTTTGACTGAAGGAGATCGATTCCCTTCTGCGGGTGTAACCGCCCCACAAATAAACTCACTGCCGCATCGCTAGGCCAGCCGATTTGCGCCCAGTCAAATCTATTTGCACCGGCGAAAAAATTCGCGTCTACTCCGTTAGGAATCACAGTTAGTTTTGACGGGGAACAGCCTAATTTGCTAACAGCGAATTTTTCCACAGCTTCGCTGACACAAATGACCGATTGGCTGGACTTCAGTGCCTGCCTCTCAATTCTACAACGGATCCCTTTGGATTCCGCAACACGTATTCCGGCAATGCGAGTCCGAATACCTACTGATTTTGCAGCGAAGATTCCGAGGACATTGGCATGGTGTAGGAACGTTTGGCAGACGTCCGCATTTGACTTGGATAGCCACTTTCGCAATTTGCTATAGGCTGAGATGACTTGCAAGCTTGTGTTTGCATCAGCAGATGATACGTCGATCCCACAATCGGTAAGACGTTTGACAAGTGCACCACGCTCATCGGTGGGGAGACTGCCGATCGAAAATACTCTGACCTCATCCCCGGCATTCGCCAGCCCAACTGCCAACTCCGTCAAACAACGCTCCGCACCACCCACGAACAATTCTGTAATGACAAAGTCAATTCGCATGAGCGTTGTACTGGCTTGGCCGGAATGAGGATCACGGATAAGAAAAATAAGGGGGATAGCTCAATGTGCCATGGATGGCTGGTTATTCAACCTGGAAACGGCTCTAGCTTTGGGTTAGCGAATTTTACCCCAAATGCCTTCCATCAATTGATAGGTTCTTGGGTCATATTCTTTCAGTTCCGCGCGGACGAAAGGGTAAAAGTCATTCACCCCAAAATAAGTCTCGGTGGATTCTGCGAAGTACTCCTTGTGGTTGGTCAAAGCATAATGTTTGACCTTGCGTCCAGTGAACGACAGGACTTCCTCATAAAGACCAGCCGTTTTAGCCGCCTCAAAAGCACTCATGATCTGTGGTCGGTCGAATCCGATAATCTGGTCATGGTACGCGTGCGCCAGTTCATGCAGGATGACATAAGGATGTTTGGCCCACTGTGATTTGGAAAGCAGTTGTTTGGCTCTTGGAATGTGAACATGCTGCGTTAGGTTTGGGTCGTGTCCATTCTTTTCAAGCCAACCTCGGCTGGGGTGGTATTGCATGTTTCCCAGTTTGTGGTTCCAGTCGATCCAGATTCTCAGTCTCTGCAGTTCCTCGACTCGGGCCTCGGGGACGATGTACTTCACTCTTTGCAAGTGATTTGCAAGTGCTTTAAGTACCTCGTTTCCGACTTCTGCATTTTCTGCGTTAAGCATCTCAGGGTCCACAGAGACCCGCCAACCTTCAATGTCCTTGACCAAGCGTTTGGTTGGTTCCGCCGCTGTGGTAGAAGTACCGGCAAGGACAGAAAACCATGGCAGACAACCAGCGAATAGGACAATGCAAGCAAACGATTTCATCCTTCAATTGCTCCGTTAGTGGGATTGGTACGGGACTTGCTTGTACCGCACAGACACGGAAAAGGCGAAGTCAGCCCGAGTTCATTCGGGTTGGTGAAGTAGTTATAAGCGATTGTGGTACTCATTGGTGCCGCGGTCGCAATCCTGACTTTTCGCTTCTAATGATCGAAATAATCGTTGCAAACCGATTCGGGCCGACGATGTTAGCAGAGCAGAAGAGATTTGGTGTATTGAGATGACCGTCACTGGTCGACTCTCAGTGAGTAAGTTTTGCGCAGCGTAGTTGCCTGTAAATTGAGCACTAAAATATGAATACGTTGACTTTCACCATCGAGTCAGTTCATGGCGTCAAGCAGACGCTGGTTCTGGGGTTGTCCACATCAACATCGGCGTCAAATGGCGATAAGGAGCAGGGCCGCGACCTTGATCGGCGTGTGGAGTCGGCCCCTTCAAGCGGCGCCCGGTAAATAACAGCACCGTCGCTGAAGAAAAAAACATAGCCAAATCATCTCGTAAGCCTTCAGACGCTGTCTTTGTGGTTGGCATGAGCGAGACCCTTTTCTGGGCATGAGGATGCCATGCGTCCGAATCTTCGGCTCCATTTCTCTTATTCTCTTCTGTTGAGTGGAGAGGTTGCCACGCGGGGCCCTGTGAATCGCATGGCTGCTGGTCGACGGTTGGCTGCCAGCATTAACGCACATTCGCGTGAATGGATGCTCTTTGTGCAAGTAACTTGTCCAGCGAGAACGTCTGGGAAGAGTCAATCACTACGGTCGAGACCGCCTGCTGCTTGGAACAACTTCAGTCCATCAACAGTTGGTTTTACGTCGTGCACCCTGAGTACTTGTGCTCCCGCTGCTGCCATGGCTAGCGAAACACCTAGCGTGCCCGCAGTGCGGTCAGCTGATTGATCCCCAAGAATCTTGCCGATGAAGCCTTTTCGCGAGTGTCCAATCAAGATTGGGCAACCCGTTTCCTGGAATCGTGTTGCATTCTTAAGTAATGCAAAGTTGTGTTCGTGCGTCTTGCCAAATCCGATTCCTGGATCAAGGCAAATGCGACGCGGATCAATGCCAGCTGCAAGGCAGAAATCTCGTCTTGCGATAAGGTAATCCACAATTTCGCCGACCACGTCCTCATATGAGGGATCGTCCTGCATGCTTTGCGGGTTCCCCTGCATGTGCATCAGACACAAACCTGCATCGCTGTTCATTGCGATACGAATCATGTTGGGATCGCCTTCCAGCCCTGTGACATCATTCAGTATCTCAGCACCAGCGTTCAAGGCAAGCTCTGCGACGCGAGCTTTGCTCGTGTCAATACTGATGGGAATCTTGAGTTCAGATGCCAAGCCTTCAATCACAGGCATGACTCTGTCGATTTCCTCGTTTGCTCCCACGGGATCACTGTAGGGGCGTGTGCTCTCACCCCCGATGTCGATAATATCTGCGCCGTCATGCTGCATTTGCAACGCTGTCGCGATGGCAATTTGTGAGGTTTCGTATTTGCCGCCATCGGAAAAACTATCAGGCGTGACATTGAGGATGCCCATGATCAAAGGCGACTGTTTTATTGTCAGTTGCCGCTTTCCCAGATGCCAGATTTTACTCACCATCGAAGTTCCATCTGAGACACGATAGAGGTGGCGAGTTGCTCAATGGCAGCTTGAGTTGCAAGGCCCACCGATTGACCAGCCTCTGGCACAAAACGGCTTTCCTGGGCGAAGCTGATGCTGATGTCATCGCTTGGAACCACACTGTTTTGCATCAGCAGCTCACCTTCTCTGCTGACCCAACTCGATCGGACAGAAATCACGGCGTTGAGGGCTCGAGGATCATCAGTATCTGCTTCTGATAATACCTGTTTGGTTTGCCGAGTTACTCTGCACGTCAGTGTACTGTCAGCATTGGGGTCACCGGTGACTTTGTATGGTGTGCGATTCTCAATTTCATTTGTAATTGCTTCGGTCAGTCTGAT
This sequence comes from Rhodopirellula sp., assembly GCA_002690925.1. Lineage (GTDB taxonomy): Bacteria > Planctomycetota > Planctomycetia > Pirellulales > Pirellulaceae > Rubripirellula. Next base: position 12,423 of record NZGD01000071.1, on the reverse strand, counting down.
TCCAAGGTCATGCCGAAATGTATCGTTGCGAACGATAGGGACATGAATGGTGCGTATGCCTGTCCGAAACATGGCTGCGGAGCCAAAGCGGTAGGTCACGCAACCTGCAGGTAGCAACGTAAATGCAGCTATGCCGAGCAGCAGGGCTCGGCCAGTAGAATAAGTTAGCGAAAAATTCGAGACTGCATTTCTCATCGAAGTTTTGTCTCGGCTTGATCCGTGGATTGCTGTTTGGTTTTCAACGGAGTGGTTTGCTTTTGATCAGGAAAGACTTTTTGCAACCAGCTGAGCCGTTGTTTTGGAACGTCCGGGTACTGTTCGATGGCGGCTAAGCGAGTGCGAGCAGTCTCGGCTTGTGGAGTATTCGGATACTGTTGCAGCAGCAGGTTGTAGTAGACACGGGCTGCTCCGTACTTCTTCTGACGTTCGCGGTACTTGGCTCGGAAGGCATACCTGCCTGCACGGTGGTATGCGATTTCGGCTGATGCTTTTGCAACGGATTCGCTGTTGGCTGGATCTTGCATTTTGTCGGGAAAACGATCACGCGTCTGCTGCACCAGCTTTTCGGCATCCTCCAGCACGAGCCCGCTGTAGGCGGGACCAGCATAAAGTTCGAGCTTGCACTGAATGCCTAACATATGGGCCAAAAAGAGGTGTTCGCTATCTGGAAACGTCTCTCTGAGATCGGTTAGGAATTCATCTGCTTCAGCGAATTTTTCTTGTCTCAGGTATTCGCTTGCTGCACGCATGGTGGCGTCGTCTGCAAGGCGTCCTGTGGGATCGTCGAAGCGAATTTGGTCCAACACCCGAATGGCATGGCCTTTCATGTCATAGATAGGGCGTTTGTCATCCGTGAAGTTGAAATTCATCCACGAATCTTCCTCGCTCACAACGCGGTTGATCCAGTAGTCGCTGATAGAGAAGAGGCGTGCGGCAACTCGGTCGATGTGTCGGTTGCGTGGAAAATTCTTTTGAAGTGTCTGGTACGTTTCTGTTGCGGAGCGGTAATCTTCAGCGAAAAACAGGCTTTCAGCCTGCATGAAGAGTGCGTCCTGCTCCAGTGCGGTCCTTGGTGCCGCTTCCGCTGCACTTCCAAATAGCTCAGCTGCCTGCAGGAACGTATCAATCCGCTCGTCTTCTACTTTTGAGCCTGCACTTCGGAACAGGCTATCGGCTTCGAGATACAGCTCTTTTGCACGGACACTATTTTCCTGCTCTCTACCGGTGACCATGTTCAAGACCTGTTTAGTTGTCTCCGTCACCTTCTCATTAATCGATTCGCTTTCAGGTTGCGATTTCAAGGTTGACGCCGTGGCCAACGGTGACTCGGCAGATACCTGAGCTATGGGGCTGTTTGTCGTATTGTCGGCCACTCGATCTGCTTGCGACGCGGGTGCTTGAGGCGAAGTATTCTCCGGTGTCGTCACCGATTTTTGCCCCAGTAGCGCGCGACATCCTCCTGTCCAGCAGATGCTGGCTGCCAGGAGCCAGTGACACAGTTGTTGGTGGCTGCGTTTTGCGTTGGTGTTTCTAAAATCAATCCGTTGATTTTTTCGCATCATACGTTCGTTTCCGTTCTCGTCACGGAGGGTAGAAATGGTTGCATGCGAGGTACGCTACCAACCACTGTTTGGATATATCGATTTAAAATAGCGCGTAGTTCGACGTACAGCTCTGCTGGAACTTTTGTGGGCAGTTCTGCATCTGTTGATTGCAATCTCTTGATTTCGTCGATCACTCTGCCACGTACTGAGATTGTTTGACGTTGTCTGCCACGGCACTGATTACAAACGATGCCGCCGCTCGACAATGAAAATGCAATCCGGCTGGAACCCATAACCTTACTTCCACAGTCGGTGCATCGGTCTGTGCCTGGAGAGTGACCAAGCATCCTGAGAATTTGCGCATCAAAATAAGTCAATGAAGAAGCAACTTCTCCAATACCATCAATTTGCTGCAAGGTTCGGATTGTCAGGTCGTACACGTTTGGATGGGGGTCATGGTCGTCCGTCAGTAGCCTCAACATCTCAGCGATGTAGTAGCCACCATAAACACGTTCAAGTGAGCGTTCGCCGCCACGAAACCGCCTGTGAAGCTTTGCCTCGGTTAGCAGATCGAGCGAATCGGAACTCTTCCGTAGAACGACTACACGACAAACGGCTAGTAGGTCAAGCGCGCCTTCGAACGGACCTTTGGGGCGCCGGGCCCCTTTTGCCATGGCAGAGACCCGCCCAAATTCACGGGTCAATAGTGTGACAATAAGGCTCGTCTCACTGAATTCAATGGTTCGCAGCACAATTGCGGTTGATTGTTCAGCAGCCAAGTGCAGACTCGCTTGAAATGTTTGAAACGCAGCCAGGTCCACTTAGCCGGACCTGAAATCGGAAATAATCCGCATGGGACTCTGCACCCCTGCTGGATCTTTGTGAGAGAATCACAACTCGCCCAACTCACCCAGAGAAGTCAAAAAGTCGCTCATTTCCGCAGCCGCGTGGGCATCGCCCTGACTTCTGGCTTCTTCAATTCCATCCCGGAGAGTCGTTCGAGCCTCCTCAATGCGATCCAGATCCACCAGTTGTTGTCCGGCCATGAAAAAGGCTGGCACGCAGGCTGGTTTCTCTTTCATCAATTCGTCTAACTGAGCAAGACTGCGTGCGTTATCGCCCTCTGCTCGCAGTTCCATCGCAAGGCTGTACCGGAGGAACATATCTGCAGGATCGTCCTCGAGCATCGCTTCAATTTTTTCTCGCCGATTCATTTTGCATTTCCACAAATATTGTGTTTCACGTGATTTTGACTTGGTTTCACGTTTTGGGCCATGGGTGCCGTGGTCTGACGGATGGATTGTCCTCAAAAGTCCAGTGCTTAATGCCGTAAATAGACCCTTACGCATCTCAATGCTTGCGATCCTCTCCGCGGTCTGCAAGGTGCACGAAGATATTAGCTGGTCGGAATCTACTTGCTGATCGGATTTATTTTTGGAATCTGCCTAATCGTCAAAATTTCGTCAACTGGAACAATAAAACCTGCCGATTTGTAGCCATGAGACAATCCGATTCCGCATTCACGGCGAGATGTACGCATGGACCGCGTCAAACAAAGTAGGAAACTACTTACTGTCAGCCTGGTGGCTTTTGCCATGGTTACCCTCCACTCTTTTTGTCGAGCGGATGCTCCCGGTTCCCAACTTTTGGTTGAGAATGCGGGCATTCCACGGTCGGCAAAGGATGCGGGCATACAACAGGCGGTGGGAGTATTTACTCCTGAGCAGAATGTGATCCAGCAAGTGGTTGGTAAGCAAGCCGCACCACGAAAGACGCGTCCGGGCTTGCTGCAGGTGCTGGCGGGTTCAACGCCAATGGGAAATGCGAACCACCAGCATGAAAATATGACCAAGGGTGACTCAAAAGGTTTGCTCGATTTGTTGTTTAGCAAGGATTCAAAGCCGGTTGCAAAGAAGAAAAGTTCCAGCAAGGAAACACCGAAGTCGCGAGCGACTGGACAGCCTGCCAGTAAAGCTAAAAGTGGAAGTGCTCTCAAGTTGGCCTTCGGCGTCCCCAACTCTTTATTCTCCCTTGAAACCGGTAGTGAAAAGTCTTCAACGAAAACCAGCAGCAAATCTACCATCAGCAAGTCTTCAAGTGCCAAAAGCACCGTTGTAAAGACGACAACCAAGTCGAAATCGGATAGCGTCAATTGGGACGGTATCCCGTACCACTCGGCCTCCGCAGTACGTCAGGACACTACGCCTCAGCCCATCACCGACCCCGCTGCCACTGCAGCAGAGGATCGTGGCATGAGAATCATCCGAGGTGGTTCGCGTACGATTGCGAGTCAAAATGCCTCGACACGAGACTCAGCGTCTGCGGATTCAAATGCATCCTCTGCGACAACGGTTGTGCCACAGCCCACTCGAGAAATTGCGGCTCTTCCAGCCTCCCGGTATTTCTCAAATACTGCCAGCAGTCGTCGCAGTAATCGGCGAGCATTGCAGCCACTGTCACAACAAAGTGTCGCAACTTCGGCGAGCGACGCCTCACTACCCAAGAAAGTCACCGCCGAACCGAAATTGTTGGATAGTGTTCCGGCGACCGATGATCTGGTGCCGCGTGTGTCTCGCAAAACTGTACAGAAGAGTACCGCCACAAATGAGAAGGCAGATGCAGTGGTAACTGCTGAAACCAATCGTGAGGTCGTTTCCAAGGACAAGGCGAATGGTGCTGCTCAAAGCAAGCCTGAGCCCCAGGTTTCCATTGCAACCACATCGGATGTTATCGAAGCCAAGCCCGTTGCTGAGCCGGGAAGCCCACGCGTTGTACAACGCAGGTCTGCACAAGCTACCAAGGTTCCCAGCCAGGACATAGCGATACGTGCACCAGTACCTCCATCGACTGCGGGAGTGATCGGGGACACGGCGGCAGAGACCGGGGGCGGCGAGTCGCAAACCGCGGTAGCGGCGATTGGTCCTCCGCTTGTCGCAACGGCTGCTAATTCTGGTGATGCCAGTTTGAGCCCGCCTGCAAGCCAAGGGCAGTCAGTAGTTCCGAAGCCGGTTCGTCCCTCCGTACTAAAAGCACCCACTGCCGTGCCAGAGGTGTCAGCTTTGGCTGAGGAGTCGCCGATAGCAAACGTTCCAAACATCGCCACTTTCCCAACAATGAAGGCCAACACGGGGCCTGAGTCGGGTAGCAGTCTTCCTCAGGCCAGCCTTGCACCCAACGCAGTTGTGACTCAGCAACCGGCGTATACGGTTCCCGTTTCACCTGCAGCGACAAAAAGCATTGCTTCTGCTCCTGTTCTCGGGCCGCCTGCTGCGGCAGCATCGCACCGTGCTGGTCCGCCACCCAATGCTTTTCAATCAACAGCCGTCGAATCACAAGCAGCTGCTGTAGCACTACCCGATAGCCGAATCGCAAAGACGACTCCAATTGGATCGGGCATTGCTACTAGTAATCGAACACCACTTCGCACGAATGGCTTTGATACCAATCTACAGCCTGATCCGTACGCCCTTACCAATGATTCGAAAAGCGGCGGCAGTCAAGCGTCAACTCCGTCGTTCGTATTGAATGCATCGCCACTTAGGCAGCCAGTCAGTACACCTGCTGACGCGTTCCGTGGGAATCAAACTCGCATAGCCAAGAATTTTAATCGCTCCACTGACGGTCAGAATGTGATGCGTACTCCTGGGCAAGCAACCGGTTTGACCAATTCGTCCTCGGAGTTGCCTGGCATCCGAGTTGCAACTTTCGGTCCTAGTGAAGTCACGATTCGCCAGGTCAACGAATATGAAATTCGTGTCGAGAACCGTGGCGCCATCGATGCCCGTGGCGTCATTGTTCGGGCTTCAATCCCGGATTGGGCTGACATGAAGGGGCAGAACGTCACGGCCGGTAATGTGGATGCGGATTCCAAGAAGAACCTTGACAATCTGGTTTGGACCATTGACCGTTTACCAGCAGGCACATCCGAAAAAATGTTCATACGTTTGATTGCCGCTCGCAGTGGCAGTTACGGCTTGGGTATTGACTGGACCATGCAACCCCAGAAAAGCGTCGCCAAAGTACGTGTCCATGAACCTAGACTTGATTTGTCAATCGAAGGGCCGGATCAGGTCATTTTTGGCATGTCACAGACGTACAAAGTGCGTGTATTGAATCCTGGTGATGGAACAGCACCAAATGTTGTATTCACGTTGTCGCCCAATTCAGCCACTCCACAGACCCAACGAATTGGTGATATTCCAGCGGGGAAGGAAGCACAGTTCGATGTTGAGTTGACCGCTCAAGATCTTGGGGATTTGAAAATTCACGGTTTGGCATCGGGCGATCTTGAACTCAGCTCGGAGGCTTCCAAGACAATCCGTGTTGCTGCGGCGAAGCTAGAAGCAGTGCTGAGCGGACCACAGCTCAAATACCAGAATACTGAGGCGATGTATGGTTTGGAGTTGCAGAATAATGGATCTGCTGCAAGTGAGAACGTCGTTGCCACTCTACGTCTGCCTGCGGGTGTCAAGTACTTGGGTGGGATGGAAGGTGTCGTTGCTCAAGGGAATGTTCTTAAGTGGCGTGTGGGCTCTTTCAAGCCAGGCACGGTTCAGAACTACCAATTCCGCTGCAAGATGACCTCAACTGGCGATCATGTATTTGCCTTTGACTGTGCTGGTTCAGCAGCAGGTATGACCGATGTTTCCATCGCGACTCGAGTTGAGTCCATCGCGGACCTGGTATTGACTGTTTCAGACCCACCTGCGCCCGCCCCAATCGGAAGCGATGTGACTTACGAAATCGTGATCAGGAATCGTGGCAGTAAGGAAGCGACAAATGTTCGCGCCGTAGCACAGTTTGGACATGGAATCGAGCCGAAACGAATTGAAGGGCATTCCGGCGAAGTAGTTCCGGGGCAGGTGATGTTCAACGCCATCCCACAAATCGGGGCTGGAGCAGAGGTGCGGTTGCGTGTCATCGCTCAAGCCGAAAAACCTGGACATCATCGATTCAGAGCTGAGGTGCACTCGGGAGATACGATGCTGGTTGCGGAAGAAGCAACCAACTATATGAGCTCACAAAGTGACCGTGTGAGTCGACGTAGCAGCGAAGCGGGATCTCGCTAAATCAACCAAGCGATTTGACGTTTCGATTAAATGTTCACTGGAATCAGTCTTTGAACAGTCGGTTTGGCCTCGATGTGCTGGATCGACTGTTTTTGTTTGGATTGAGGCTCCGTCGAGTGTCCTTCTAATGCGAACACCGGACTCTTGTTGCAATCAAATGCGTCGAGACCATTTATGATGGAGGAGTGTTCGCGGGCAGTGAGTGCCCGACCCCTCTGATCTGCCCTTATCTAGTCTGCCCACTTTTATCTCCCAAACTAAGAGTCAGGGCCATGTCAGAATCCCCGCATAGTAAAACCCGCCGTTCATTTCTTGCGACGACTGTTGCAGCAACTTCCGCTACAGCAACTACCGCTTATTTTCCTTGGGCTGACAAAGTGTTTGCGAACCTTGCCAAGAATGATCGACCACGGATTGGTGGCATCGGACTTGGTGGCATGGGTAGTGGTGACTGTCGACAGCACGCTGGTTTTGGAGATGTTGTTGCCATTGCTGATGTGGATCAAGGGCATGCGGAGCGAGCCAATGCAGATGCGCGTATTGGGAAAGGGAAGGCCGACATATACACCGACTATCGCAGATTACTTGATCGTAATGACATTGATGTCGTCAGTATCGCAACACCAGACCATTGGCATGTCAAAATTGCGATTGAGGCACTGTTGTCTGCCAAGCATGTTTTCTGCCAAAAACCCCTCACGCTAACCTTGGAAGAGAATCAGCTGATACGTAATGCCTGTCGAAAATACCCGGACCAGGTCTTCTTCATTGGCACTCAGCAGCGAAGTGATCGCGGTCGTTTTCTGCGTGCTGTCAACATGGTTCAGAAGGGGTTGCTTGGAAAAATTCGTAAGATCACCGTTGGCATCAACGGTGGCAGTGTGGGCGGCCCTTTTCAAAAAACAGATCCACCAGCCGGGTTGGACTGGGATGCATGGTTGGGACAGGCACCCAAGGTGGATTACATCAAACAACGCTGTCATGGCCAGTTTCGTTGGTGGTATGAATACTCTGGTGGAAAATTCACTGATTGGGGCGCCCATCACGTTGATATTGCCACGTGGGCGATCGGCGCTGATGCTGAGGGAATGGGGCCAACCACGATTGATGGTACGGATGCAAAGCACCCCGTTCCGTACAAGGACGGGTTTCCCACGGTAGATAACGCCTACAACAGTGCGAACGACTACGCTGTGATTTGCAGATTTCCCAACGGGATCGACATGAATGTCACTAGTCGGGGAGAAAATGGCATCCTGTTTGAGGGAGCCAAAGGGCGGTTATTCGTGAATCGAGGGAAAATCACGGGTAAACCGATTGAGGAAAAGTGGGATGCGAATGAATTCGATGATTCTGATTTACAGCGGCTTTACAAAGAAAAGCCCGCGGAGGGACACAAGAACAACTTCTACAGGTGCATCCGTGAGGGTGGCTTGCCCGTTTCCGATGTTTACACGCACGTCCAAGCAATGAATACTTGCCACTTGTCGGCGATTGCTGCGAGGCTTGGACGTAAAATCCAATGGAATCCTAAGACCGAACAAATTGTCGGAGACGATCAGGCACAGGGCTTATTTGCGCGGACACCTCGCAAGGGATATGAGATCCCCAAGGTTTGATCTCTCGGTTGATCATCGCAAACTACACGAGTGCCCGCTGCGTCTACCCAAGCGCCCTGGGCATTTGCGTTCGCTAGAGTGCCGACAGCACGCATCTGAACTGCGTGCTTTACGGCTCGATGAATTCGAGCGGCTGGGTTTCTTTCACATCGGCAACTCGAATTGCCAAGTCACCAGCCAGCAAACGCCGGAAGGTCTTCCCGACGATATCGCCACGCCATCCTTTCAGCAACGCCGGGGTTGGGTCACCTTTGCGGCGGTCAAGTTCATAACCCATCAGTTCACGGACGTCGTCGGCATTGCCCACGATGGGTGGAGCGAGTTTCTGCTGGCGGCTAATGCAGGCGATGGACGTGGAGAGGAATTGACTCAGCATGGGCGAAACAACTCTTCGCGAGCCCCGAGGGCGTCGCGGCAAGTCTTCGTCGGGTGTGTCTAACGCTGTCTTTATTGCTGCCGCAATATCGCCATAGTGGTCATTGAAGCCACGTCGTTCCATGCCACGAATGTTCTTGATCTTGTTTTGGTCTGTCGATCCGCGTTTCGCCAATTCCACGATCAAGTCGTCTCGAAGAACACGCCGTGGCAATCGATCAATCGTCTTTGCCCGATTCTCACGCCATAGCCAGAGTTGGCGGACCGTTTCAAGCTGTCTTGCATTGAGTCCTGACGAACCACTGACCCGTCGCCAGTTTTCGCGTGTCTCGGCATCCATGACCTTCTGCTGAAAAACGGCAGTTTCTTCTTCCAGCCATGACTCACGCTCGAGGTCCACGACCATACCGGCTAGTTTATCATGCATTTCTGAAAGATCGACGACATCGTTCAATGCGTAGTTGATCTGGTCTTTGCTCAGAGGTCGACGTCCCCAATTTGTGCGTGTTTCGCCCTTGGGTAACGTCTTGTTGACCAATCGTTGAACAAGGTTGCCCAAAGAGGCGGGGTATTCCATCCCCACAAATCCGGCGGCCAACTGCGTGTCGAACAAGCCGGCAATCGGCTTACCGGTGAAACGGTAGCAAAATCGACACTCTTCACGGGCTGCGTGAGCAATCACGATGCGACCGGGTTCGGTCAGCAGGTTCCAAAAAGGGGTTGTGTCTTCGACATATTCCGGGTCGATGATTGCCAAGCGTCCATCCGCCTCAACCTGTATCAAGCAGAGCTGAGGACGATAGGTGTCTTCTGAGACGAACTCAGTATCAAAGCCGATTTTTTTGCAGCCGGCAATCTCTGAACAAAATTGCTGCAGCTCTTCGGACGTGTTTATGGAATCGTATTGCAACGTTAGGCTTGTTGGCACAATGGAATTTCGGGACGTTTTGTCTTAGGAGAATAACCTCGATTCTGACAATCGCCTATCCGGACCGGGCGATTTATTCCTGTTTCAAACCGATGTTTTTGTTATGACTTCGTCTTCAAATCCCGAAATTTACGTGTCAAATGGCGCTGGTTTGCCCGGCGAAAAGGGTGCCGGTTTGCCGGGTGAAAAGATCACCTCGGGAGGTGTCGCCGACCTTCTTGTGAGCGTTCGGGACCGAGGTGAGTTGCTCGAAGTCAGGAAATCTGCAGTCAGTATCATTGATCTTAAGGAGCCTCGGCGCGGTCCGTTGGCGCCTGCTGATCCGAGTTTGTGGCAGTTTGCAGACGAACTCTGGCGAGATTCCAGCAGACAATCCAACGGATTATTATCGGCTGCTCTGGGTGAGCAGGACCAAGCCCGAGAGGTCGCCGTGAGCCTGCCTTCAAACTTTGCCTTCGCCAAAGTCGGCCCCAGCAATTGTGGCTCAGAAGCGAGTCTGTGTCGTTTATGGGATGAAATACGGGATGCACTTGACGACTCAACTGAACTGGTAGCGGTCGCCTATGCCGATTGGAAGTCGGCCAACTGCCCTGCACCGGATGCTGTTTTCCAACTGGCGGGCGAATGCGGCTTCAAGCGTTGTTTAATCGATACCTACCAAAAAGATGGACGGTCAACCGTCGATCATTTGGGCTACTCCAATCTCAGCAAGCTTCATGAAGTTGCTCGCCAGCAAAATCTATGGTGGGCACTTGCAGGCTCTGTCCGAAAGCCGATTGTCGATGAGTTGCAGGTGCTCGGTTGGATGCCCGATTGCTTCGGGGTCAGGGGTGATGTCTGCTCCGGGACACGGACTACGAGAATCGCTCACAACTTGGTTCAGGCTTGGTGTCAACGTTTACTCGCGTAATGTTTAGCCTTGTGTGTGGTGCTAGCACCTGAGCAACGTCGATTGACTAGCTGCGAACATCACTCGGCCCAGTCCAAGCCGGTTAATTCCGTCAGTCGTTCCTCGAAATTGCCGATCAATCCGCCGACAAGCATCCACTTGGATTTGCATCGTAGTTCGATTTCCCCATGAGGGTTGATTCGCAGAATCGAGTCACCCACGACGCCGGCATCATGCAGTTGTTTGAAGTCGATCTCACCCTCATTGACTACATCGAGCAATGTTTTGCCTGTTAATTCAATGAATTGTGTTTTCATATTTGATACCGGAAAAGAGAAAAGGATGCGGCGGTAATTGTAGCTCGCACTGGTGAAAAAATGGCAACTAAAGAGATTTACTTACTTAGCAAGTCAGTCACTTGTTTCTCAAGGTTCTGGCCCGTGAAGTTCAAATCCTGAACCACGCCTTTATGATCGAGTATTGCGACAAAGGGAAGGGATACCATTCCAAAGTCGTGGGCCATTTGATTGGATATTTTCCTGTTCGGCGATGATTCTGAACGAAGGCTGATGAATCCCAGTTGAGACTTGTTGATGAAGGACTGGACATCGACGCCCTCAGGGTCAAGGTTGACACCCACAATAACAACTTGATCGGGGTGTTTATCGCAGATCGCTTTTAACTGAGGAAGAATGTTCAAAGATGACGGAAACCCTTCCGCCCAAAATGGCATCAGTACAATTTTTCCATTGAAGTCTGAGAGCTGGAAATTCTTCCCATCCGTCGCAGGCAGATCCCATGTAAATGCTTTTCCGATAACATCTTTCCTTGCCTGCCGTGCCTCTTGGGCCACTTGGATTTCTTGGTTGATTGCAGAGGATGAGTCGGTAAAAGCAGTGCCAAGTGCATCGTAGGTCGCCTTCACAAAATCTTCGCGTTTTAAACCTTCGAGTTCCAGAGCAGTGGCGGCAAGATACTGAACGGTTTGTAAATCAGGTGATTCTGCAATCAGAGTTTCGACAGACTTCGACCATTGTTCTACTGTGACCTGGGGGACAGTTTGTGCGAGGCTGCTGGTCAATGCCGCGCGTTGTTTTTCGATTGCTTCGAAGGTCACACTGCCTGCGGCATTTGCAGCCATTTCAGCAATGGCAGGATCAGGCGAATCCGCGTAGAAATCGAGTATCATCTCTCGCACCAACTGCGCCTGGTTGTCGTAGCCGCCACTTGCTAAATCCTCGCGAGCCATTCCCATGATCATCAAAGTTGGGACATCTGGTTTTGCCTTGGTTGTTTTGATTTGTTGAAAATAGTTGACGATGGTTTGGGCTGCTTCTTTCTTGCCATTTTTGAGGTCTTCCAGTGCGAATCCAATCAGAATCAATCGACTGTCCGAGGCCAGGCCGGGATCAGAAGAGGAGAGATTTTCTTTCGCGACTTTTTCCAATTCTTTAGCTGCGCTAACGTTACCCACCGATGCAAGATGTGACATCGCTTGAATTTCTCCTCGTCCACCCTCGGACTTCTCGCTTGGCGATGCGTCTTTATGGGTTGCCAAGCGACGGGATGCTTCAAGCTTCAAGTTGATGTACTCGAGCAGTTTTGAGCGTGCTTGTTTGGGATCCGAAATGGGCGATTGACCACTCATCAGTACCCGCAGGTTGTAATCAATATCAGATAGTAATTTTCTGAGTTGCTTTGGTGAGCGTTCCGATTTCACCATCGATTTCGGATTCTCGCCAGGATTCTCCAAGCTTAGTCCTGTGCTCGAGGCACCCGTCACCGATGGTGAAATTTGTACGCTTGGAGATGGATCAGTGCTCGATTGGTTACCGATGTCAATTTGCGATGTTGATCCTGCAGGTTCTCTTTCCGGTTGCTCTGACTCCGAAAGTGCGTTACCAGAGCTTGTTGGTAGATTTGCCGACTCGACGAGTGGCTTCGAATCACTGCAGCCAGCGAGTGACAGCGTTGCGAGTGACAGCGTTGCGAGTGACCG
>NZGD01000070.1 GCA_002690925.1 Rhodopirellula sp. | reverse complement strand
GAGATGGCAAAAATTAGTGAAGCGCTCGGGATGATCGAAACCAAAGGGTTTGTATCCCTGGTTGAAGCATCCGACGCGATGATGAAAGCAGCGAACGTCCAGTTCCTCGGCTGGGACAAAGTTGGCGGTGGCTTAGCCAGTGCGTTTGTTACTGGCGATGTCGCAGCAGTCAAAGCTGCAACCGACGCAGGCGCTGCAGCAGCCGGTCGAGTTGGCGAAGTTGTCAGCGTTCAGGTGATCCCTCGCCCGCACGATGACCTTCCCAAAATCCTGAAATTACCCGCAGCTAAAAAGTAAGCTCGCGTTTAAATCCAAAACAATTCCATATCGCAAAAAAGAATACCCAATGAATGATGCTATCGGTTTAATTGAAACCAAAGGCCTGCTTGCACTCGTCGAAGCTACTGACGCGATGGCAAAAGCAGCAAACGTACAAATCGTTAAACGAGTCGATATCGGTGGTGGCCTCGTCACAACCGTTGTCAGTGGTGACGTCGGCAGTGTCCGAGCAGCTGTTGAAGCTGGTGCCAGTGCCGCCTCACAAGTGGGTGAGTTACTGAGCAGCCACATTATTCCGCGTCCTTCCGAAGGACTGGAAAAAGCTTTTTTGGCATAGAGCCGAGCAGTGATGTGCGGGGCAAACCCCTGCAAATGACCTTTAAGTTGACACCTCCCTCGGCCCTCCCATCTCTTCATGGTACGTCCCCCGTGCTAGTTCTTGTTGCAAATCTCGGATCCACGAGTTTCAAGTATCGGTTATTTGACATGACCGACGAGCGTTGCCTGGCGCGCGGTTCGGTAGATCGAATCGGCGCTGAGGAAAGCAACTGCGAAGTTGAAATTGGATCTTGGTCCGAACAAAGAACCATGCCGGTCTCTGATCATGGGGTTGCGGTAGCCGCATGTCTTGACCAGTTAACGAATCCCGAGCACGGAGTCCTTCAGGACGCGTCACAGGTTTCGGCGATTGGGTTCAAGGCTGTTCACGGTGGCCGACTCTCTGGTGTATTCGCTGTCAATGATGATCTTCTTGATGCAATGAGTGAGATGAACGCTGCAGCGCCAGCGCACAATCCACCTTACATCGCTGCCATGAAAGCTTTACGGGCACGTTTTCCTGAATTGCCACTGGTGGCTGCTTTTGAAACTGACTTTCACCGTACCATTCCAGCGGCGCGTCGCGAGTATGCGATTCCCCGTCAGTGGGCGGATGAATTCCACATTCGAAAGTATGGATTTCATGGTGCCAGCCACCGCTACATCGCAACACGCTCCGCAACCTTATTGGGGCGGGAAGATGCAAGGATCATTTCTTGTCATCTGGGAGGAAGCAGTAGTCTGACAGCCATACAAAATGGCAAAAGCGTAATGACCACCATGGGCATGACGCCACAAACCGGACTGCCGCAAAACAACCGTGTTGGTGACTTTGACCCCTTCGCATTGCCACTCGTTCTGGAACGCACTGGAATGTCGCTGGAAGAGGCCCTTTCCCATCTCGCCAGTCATGGCGGTTTGCTAGGCCTCAGTGACAACAGTGGAGACATTCGTGATTTGGAATCAGCAGCAGCCGCAGGTGATGAGCAATCGCAGTTGGCTCTGGATGTCTTCGTGCAGGAAATCCGCAGGCACTTGGGTGGCATGATTGTCGCACTGGGTGGTGTCGATGCCATCGTATTCACTGGTGGCATCGGTGAAAAAGGAGCTGCGATTCGTGCTGCCGTTTGTGCCGACTTGCAGGAACTGGGGATTGTGATCGACGCCAATGCCAACCATGCAGTTTCAGGTGAGGTCACGATTCATGCTCAAGATAGCCGCACCCAACTTTGGGTGATCCCAACCAACGAAGAAGTGATTGTCGCACGCCAGTGCGTCGACCTACTGAAATCGTGATACAGAACCAACCTTCAAAGCGGTCAGATTCATGTTCATAGCACGCGTAACCGGATCGGTGGTCAGCACCCAAAAGGTTGACTCAATGACCGGCCACAAACTATTGGTCGTCGAACCCTACCGTCTGGAAAGCAAAAAACGCCAATCGCTGGTCACAACCGGACGAACCTTCATCGCTGTTGACACTCTGGGTGCTGGCGAAGACGACTATGTCTTAATTGCTCAAGGCAGCAGCGCCCGCCTTACTCCTGAAACCAAACAACTACCGATCGATGCGGTCATCATCGGCATTGTGGACACAGTTCACATCGATAAACACACCACCTACTGCCGAACTGAATCCTAAGATTGAGTAGTTCGCCGCCTGGCAACCAACCAATCGATCACTGAAGCGGATCATCATTCAAGACTGAATACCATGCAATTTGACGAAAACACCATTCGCAATGTCGTTGCCCAAGTGCTTGCAGAAGTTGGCCCCATGCCACCAGGAAACGGCGGTTCATCGCCGTCCCCGGCAGGTGGTCAGTACGGCGTCTTTGGCGATGCTGAATCAGCCGTAAACGCAGCAAGAGCTGCTTTTGAACAATTCCGAGAGTGTTCACTGGAAGATCGCAAGAATGTGATCGAAATCATTCGCCGAATCTCAATCGAGCAATGCGAAGAACTGGGCCTGATGGAGATGGCCGAAACTGGCATTGGCCGCCCCGAACACAAAATCGAAAAACTGCGAACCCTGGGTGAGCTTTCCCCTGGCGTCGAGTTTCTGGAAACCAAATGTTTCAGCGGTGACCATGGTCTTGCTGTGATCGAGCGTGCTCCGTTCGGTGTGATTGGAGCCATCACTCCCGTCACTCACAGCCTGCCCACCATCACGGGTAACGCGGTAAGCATGTTGGCCGGTGGCAACACCGTTGTTGTCAATCCGCACCCCTCAGGAAAGCAGGTTGCTGCAGAGGGCGTCAAACGATTCAACGAAGCAATCGTCCAGGAAATTGGAATCGACAACCTGATTTGCGTCATTGCTGAGCCAACACTGGAGTCCGCAGAGGCACTCTTCAAGCACCGCCAGGTCGCCCTGATTTGTGTTACTGGCGGACCTGCTGTCGGCCGCGCGGCTCTGAATAGTGGCAAGCGTGCAATCGTTGCGGGTCCCGGAAATCCGCCCGTCGTTGTTGACGAAACAGCAGACCTCGACAACGCTGCCCGCTGCATCATCCAAGGTGCAGCCTATGACAACAACCTGTTGTGCATCGCCGAAAAAGAAGTCTTCGTTGTCGAAAGCGTATTTGACGAAATGATGGCAGCCATGCGTCGTGCTGGCGCTGGCCAACTTTCAACAGCTCAAATCCAAACCTTGACCAGCAAGGCAATTGTTCAGGTTGGTGAGGACAACCATGATGCAGCCGCGAAGGACTTCATCGGGAAAGATGCCACTGTTCTTGCTGAAGCCGCAGGAGCCAGCGTCCCACAAAGCACTGAATTGTTATTTGGTGAAACTGACGAGAACCACCCTTTTGTCAGCGTTGAACAAATGATGCCATTCGTACCCTTTGTTCGTGCCCGTGACGTGGATCATGCAATTTCGCTTGCCAAGCAGTACGAACACGGCTTCCGCCATACAGCGATCATTCACTCCCGCAATGTTCGCAACATGACAAAGATGGGACGAGAACTGGACACTACCCTGTACGTCAAAAATGGCCCTTGCATGGCTGCCCTTGGACTCGGTGGAGAAGGTTACCTTTCATTTTCGATTGCGGGACCTACCGGAGAAGGCGTGACAACGCCAAACACGTTCACCAGAGAACGTCGATGCAGCATGATTGATGAATTACGTGTTGTTTGAACCCAGGAACTAACGATGCAAGTAGCACTAATCCTCGGTTCAACTCGGGCGACCGTGAAGCATGAAAGTCTCGTCGGCCAGCGAATGGTGATCGTGCAACCTCTCATGCTGGACGAGACACCTGATGGACCACCCTTGATTGCCGTCGACGCATTCGGGGCACGCCGTGGTGATCACGTCATGCTCACCAGTGACGGTCTTTATGCACGCGATGTCACTGATAATGAAAAGACACCAGTGCGATGGAGCGTGATGGGGATTGTGGACTGATGAAGACAGAACATGACAGACACACCCAGAAGTTGAATGCAAGCGAGTCAGTGAACATTGCCGAGATCGTACGGCAGGTGCTTGCCCGACTGGATTCTATTGTTGAAACGAAAAACAAAACGCAGAATACGGGCTTGGCAACGCAAAACCAAAAGATCTCTGCTGCCCTCACAGACAAGATCATCACCAGTCGA
The DNA here is from genome assembly GCA_002690925.1 of Rhodopirellula sp. GTDB lineage: Bacteria > Planctomycetota > Planctomycetia > Pirellulales > Pirellulaceae > Rubripirellula. Next base: position 43,410 of record NZGD01000070.1, on the reverse strand, counting down.
ACGATCCAAGCACTTAGTAAACAGACCTCACAAATTTTTGTTTCACCAACAGCAATCATCACTCCTTCAGCACGTGACGACGCACGTGGCCGAGACATTGAAATACAACGCACTGTCCAGCTTCCAGATGGACAGCAACCAGACCAGCAGAAAATTGAGATTATCGATTATGCACAACCAGAGCGTGCCCAAGCGGTCAGACAACAACTGGCTTTCAGGGGCATCACCGCTGGAACTGGCAAGATCGTACTCAGTGAAACACCTGCCAAAGAGGTGCACTTTCAGTGTGCAAGAAACAATGAAGTGGCGGTCATGATCGGATCATACAACGACATCCAGCGTTTCTCAGACGAACTCACACCCACTGTCTGGGTACTCGACATGCAACGCCTCACTATCAGTGCCGCGGTCAACGCCGTGTCACAGATCAGCAAAACACGGAGAGTTGACCGATGAAAATTGCACGCACAATCGGAACAGTGACACTGTCCAGATCCCATCCCTTGATGGAGGCAGCGAACCTACGATGCGTCGAATTAGTCGACACGGTGGAACGGATTCATGAAGAGCCACTCGGGGGCGAAACTGTCGTCGCCTGGGATTTGTGCAGCACAGGCATTGGTGACTTGGTGGCGTTAGCCGAAGGGCCTGAATCTGCACAACCTTTTCGCCCCGACATCAAACCGCTGGACGCATCCATTGTCGCCCTGCTGGACCACATCGAATTGAACTGAAATCGTAGGCCGGGCCCCCCGGCATTCCAAAAGTGCTGACCAAATTGGCCCAGCCTACAAACAACAGGATTAACAAAATGCAAAATCTTCACAAAATCAAACAGGACATGTGCGACATTGGCAGTCGCATTTACAATCGTCAATTCGCGGCAGCAAACGATGGCAATATCACCGTTCGTGTCAGTGAAAACGAAGTACTCTGCACGCCAACCCTCCAGTGCAAAGGGTATCTAAAACCGGATGACATCGCGCTGATCGACATGACGGGAAAGCAGATTTCGGGTCGCAAAAAGCGATCAAGCGAGGCTTTGCTCCACTTGGAAATCTACCGACAACGAGAAGACATCAAGAGCGTCGTTCACTGTCACCCACCACACGCTACAGCTTTCGCGATTGCACGCGAACCCATTCCGCAGTGCATTCTTCCTGAAGTTGAGGTTTTCCTCGGCGATGTTCCAATCACCAAATACGAAACCCCTGGCGGTCAGAATTTTGCGGACACGATCATCCCGTTTGTGAACCGCACGAACATCATGATTCTCGCAAATCATGGTACTGTCAGTTATGGCGAAACAGTGGAACAGGCATACTGGTGGACAGAGATTCTTGACTCTTATTGCCGAATGCTGATGTTGGCCAAACAACTTGGAAATGTTTCCTTCCTGAGTGGTCAGAAGTCACAGGAGTTACTCGACCTAAAAGATCAGTGGGGCTACAAGGATCCACGGAACACTTCCGACTACGAAGACTGCGACATCTGCGCCAACGACATTTTCAGAGATTCATGGGCTGAGTCAGGTGTCGAAAGACGCGCCTTTCCTGCTCCCCCTGCAGTGAAAACACCTGCCGCTCCTGCTGCCGCTGCTGCTGGTAATGAGGAAGCGTTAGTCAAAGCAATCACTGACGAGGTGATCCGCCAGATGCAAAAAAGCTGAATACTCCCAGCCGATCCAATCAGTTTGTTTTCAAACCATTCAAAAACCATACAACCAAACAGTCAATCATCCATGAAAGTTTCGATCATTGGTGGCGGTGGCCTTGTCGGCTCGTGTGCCGCCTTCGCCCTGCAATGCGGAGGAATCGCTCGCGAAATCGCGTTATTAGATGTCAATCAGGAACTGGCCGTCGGTCAGGCATTGGATCTGCAGCATGGCAGCCCAAGTGTTGCCGACCAGACCATCAGTGGCGGTGGATACGAACACATCCCCAGCAGTGATGTGATCTGCATCACCGCTGGATTGCGACGCAAACCAGATGAGTCACGGCTTGATCTGATTAATCGCAACACAGATCTCTTCGTTCAGATTCTTAACGACGTCAAAGCAGCTGGCCCCAAGCCATCAGCGATCGTTGTCGTCGTTAGCAATCCCGTTGATATTCTGACTTATGTAGCAGCCCAGAAACTGGGTTTGCCCATCGACCAAGTGATTGGCTTGGGAACACAACTGGACACCATTAGATTTTGCTCACTGATCGCCGAACAAATGGGCTCTCCACCAACCCAAACCAAAGCATTGATTCTTGGAGAACATGGGGAATCAATGGTACCAATTTGGAGTAGCGCAACGATTGCTGGGCTACCTCTGGACAAACAACCAGGATGGAATCCTGGACTCGCAAATCAACTCTTCACGCGAACTCGCGGCAGCGGCGCGGAAGTCATCAAACGCAAAGGTGGCGCTGGTTTTGCCGTTGGCATTGCAATTCAAGATGTGATTGAATCCATAGCACTCGATCGTCGTCGAGTGCTACCAGTTAGCAGCGTGCAATCCGGATGCTACGGCGTCCGCGATGTTGCATTGTCCGTGCCAACAGTCATTGGCCGCCAAGGCGTGCTGGACCGTCAAGAAATTGAGCTATGGCCTAAAGAGATGCAAGGCATGAGAGCTAGTGGTGCGGCACTTCGAAAAACGCTTGATGTCGTTCTGAAGCGGGTCGGTTAATTGCCCCCAGCAGATAACGAAACCTAAGACTATTGAGAGGCCGTCAATTGAGCTCAAGGCCCTTGCCACTTGGTTTTGTTCATGTGCGATGGCACTTCAGCCGATTGTGGAGGAGGCCATCAATGGATACTGAAAGTTGCTCAACAGATCGGTGCATCATGATAAGTCATGGATCGCTTCTGGAATCTACGCGATATCAAACCAGTCCTTGACACCAACAACGGCGTTCAAGCACCCTGACGACTGCCGATTACTTCACTAATAGCAACATTTCGGCCATCTGATCTGCACCGGTACTTGGAACAGTGAAACCGCTACTCATTCCCATGAACTCGAGGTTCAGAAGCGTATCGGTCAACTGGGCCATTGAGTCATCATCACTGAGCAGTTGGATCGACGAACTCTCATGACGTACTGCTGTTGGGTCTTGTCGCACTGCGTTGATCGCTCGCATCACGGGAGCATTCATCGCGAGGCTCATCCCCACCGATTTCACGCCCACCCTGTCGGCGATCAGCCCAAGATACAAACGATCCAGATCCTTGGCGGGAGCTTGCAGGTAAACCACCGCAGCCCCTTCGGGATTCTTGACTGATGACTTCCCGACTACTCCCACTACTTCCTCAGATATTTTCTTCTGGCTACTCGCCTTCAAGCCTGCTCGCTTCATCGCTGCATTGAACACATCTTGTTGCCTGCCTGCATCCGTAAGCACGACATTGACAACCAATATTGCCCCGAGAGTAACAGCAGGCGAGTCAGGCTCTACTCCGACCGGTTCTGTTAAAACCTCATTGGGTTTGGTGCTGAGATTAGGCATGGCCGCAACTGCATTCTTCTCAACCGAAGGACTCTCAACAACCGTCTCGATCGGCTTCTCGACGTTTGGTGATTTCACAGTCGGACCAACGCCAGGATTATCTGCTTGTATTGATGCAATCGCACTTCCAGAGTCAGGTTGCTGCAGTGCGTTATCCTTTGAACTGCCCCGCTCCTGCGTGCCTGGCTTTACTTGAGCGATCTGAGGATTTGAATCTCCGGTCTCACGTTCTTTCTCTGAACGCATCAGGAAAACTGCCAACGCGATGGATGCGGCCAAACCAACCACGACCGCTGCAATTTGCCACGTCGATGATGCCGACGCTGCAGGCGGTTTCCCAACAGGCTGATGGTCTATTCGCAATAAAGGATGCTCGTCAGAAACCCCTTCAGAACGCGCTCGCAGGATGGCTTCATCAACCACACGCCCTGCAAAACCAGTATCCAACCGAATATCACTGTCAGCTGAAGCAATGGCTTTTAGTGCTGACCTAAGCTGTCGCAGCTTTGCCAGTTCATCAGCGACCGAAGGCTCTGTTTTCAGAAGCGTCTCGACACGCGCGAACTCGTCGGGCGAAAGGACTTCGTCCAGATAGCCAGTAAGCAGCTGATCGATAAGTGCTGGTGGGAGTGACATTTTGTTAAACCGTGTCGCCGCGATTATCGGGCGAGCTCCATTTTGGAACCCCAACTGCGGAAAACGTACCGTCGAGGCATAATAAGTACAATCAGCCACGTCCGTTACAGCTGACAGGAATTGGGATGCTACGGGGTCACGCAAAGTTCCCGAAAGTGGAAAAAAACTACGTTTTGCTGCACAAAACGTGTTATTCCACGCCAATTCCTGCTTCAAAAACCACTTTTTCCGAACACGCTATCATTCGCTATATGGATCAACGTGAAATTCTTCGCCAAAACCGTCAAGTCTACGATGCCATGGCAGCGGCTGACTCACCCCTCTGCAGACCCGCAAAGGATGAGGAACTCAGAGCGCCACTGGCCACGGTAGATGCCGCTGGCTGGCTCGGTGACTCGATCCAGGGGCGGAACTTACTCTGTCTGGCAGCAGGAGGAGGGCGACAAAGCTCTCTTTATGCAGCTGCAGGAGCCAACGTCACCGTCGTCGATATCAGCGGTGCCATGCTTGAACTTGATCGCCGTGTAGCAGCGGAAAGGGGATATTCAATTCGCCTCTTCGAAACTTCGATGGACCAACTCTCGATGCTTCGAGAGGCTGAGTTTGACATCGTTATTCATCCCGTCAGCACCTGCTACCTCCCAAATATCCAACCCGTTTTCCTTGAGGTCGCACGAGTCCTGCGTCCGGAAGGCATCTACATCAGCCAACACAAGCAACCCACGAGCCTGCAAACAACCGTGGACCCAGTTGATGGTAACTACCACATCCAACACCGCTATTACCGCGACACTCATATTCCCCCGGTAGCCTCGACGAGCGGCAACAGTCGTCGATTACGCGAATCTGGCGCGGTCGAGTTCCTGCATCGCTGGGAGGAGATCATTGGTGGCATGTGCCGCGCAGGATTTGTCATCGAAGATTTAAGCGAACCGATGCACGCTCGAAAGAATGCCCAAGCAGGAACGTTCGCCGACCGAGCCAGCTACATCGCTCCCTACGTACGTGTAAAGGCAAAAAGAAAAGGTCGACGCACCAATGATGCCCCACTTTGGCTGCCCAAAGCCTGAGGCGATTTCAACGACTGCGTGAGCGACTAGCCAGCCACATCGCCAGCATGCCTGCGCCAGCGAGAATGAATATCAATACGCCCCCCGGCTGCCACGTTTCAACTGATGGATCACTCCTCTCGGCATTCCCAGCCGTTACATTTTCATCCACAGCCCCCGCTTCATGGGAAGCATCCTGATCATCTGCTGCTTGCAAGGCAACGTCCGCCTGCAGGGATGCAGCAGAGCCAACCGTTGATGTCCCCAACGGAATTTCAATAAGCTGAGGAGATAAGTCTGCTTGTGAGTCCACAATGACCACCGTATCACCTCCCAAGGACTCACTCCAGTTCGCTGACATCAACAAATCCACTCCGGGATTCTGTGTCTTTACTGTGCAACTACATTCACCAACCATGTACTGGCATGCGTTCATGACTGTCTGGGACGACAATTCCTTTGCGTCAATCGCATCAAGCATCCTGCCTCTTCCAAAAATGGGAATCAACCATGGCCCAGAGGCAGAGGCAGCCAAACCGCTCCCCATGGCTCGCAAAGCTTTCTCATCTTGGTCATCAAAGGTCAGTCGAGCAATTTCAAACTCAACTTTAAGCGGCACATCACACCGGAGCACATCGTCAAGCGATGCCTCAGGATGCTGCTGCAGATACTCATTCGCCCCAAATCGAGGAATGACACCTTCAGGAATACTGATTTCCGTCATGGCCTGCTGTACGCCCAGACGCACCGTTGCCTCAACTCGCTGATTCAGTTCTGAATCTTCACACTCAACCAAAACAAAAACAGCAGAAGCTCCGGCAACTAATTTTTCAGCAACCTTGGAACGCAAAGGAGAGCTTAGCCAAGCATCAAGCGTCGAGCTTGTGAACGAACCTTCCCAACAGAGTTTCCGTTGACCGTTTCGCTCCGGATAAAAAACCTGCAAGTGTGGCGTTTCAACCGTTGGGTCGAAGTCTTCAAGTTGCCACTGTTGTTTTGGAGAGAGTGTCGAAATATCAATGACCTGCACTTCAACATTGGCAGCGTCAGTTGCACTGACTTCAGTGACGCGTTTGATTGCCCGAGCAATTTCCTCGTCTGGCTCACCATTGAGCATGACAACCATGGTGTATTGATCGACATTCCAGCGTTCCAAAGCGTACCGGAAAACAGGCACTTTACACGCAAACGCGGAGGCAGGCACAATCACCAAGACCAGTAGCAGTAGCCCAAACTTTTGAACCGTGAATGAGTTTCTCGATCGTTCCATCAATGATCTCCCCGGCAAACGCAGAGTGAGCCGCTACGCACTGGACTGTCACTCACTGGACTGTCACTCACTGGACTGTTGCAAAAGCATGAATGTGACCAAGATCAGTACTGACAATCAGCATCCCTGCGACGATTGCCAAGCCATGTGCGGTTCCCGCCAAACTCTCTTGCCAAAGCAGTTTCCCATCAACCGCGGAGTAAGCCCGCACACTGCCATTGAGTCCAACAATTACGGCATCACCTGCCTTCACCATGTCGAATGGCACGTCTGATTCGACTTCCCACTGCCACGCATCCTTCAATTGTTTTTGAGCTTCTTGAAGTAGTGGCTTTGCCTGTTCCGCAGTGACCGTTTTCTTTTTCAGATCATTTTGAATTTTCCGCATTTTGTCCTGAGCTTGCACATTTTGACTGCGGTCGAGGCACTTTAATTTCCCATCCGTTGCCAACCAGGCAAGATCAGCTGCAACCAGGATCCGATTCGTTCCGGTGAACGATGCTACGGAGGCATTGGAATCAAGATCGGCCACTCGAATCTGGTCATCCCTTTCTTTTTGGTGTGGCGGACCTGCGAAAAGCATGTCATCCTCGGAAAGGATACAGAAGACACCACCAGCCTCTCCGATTTTCCCACGTGGTGTTCCATCTTTTCTGTCAAAGGCAAGGGGTGCGGCGCGTCCTTGGGGTACGAACAATTTTTTCGATGATGCGAGAAGCGCGCCCTGCAGCGTCACGTTCGCGAGTTCCCGACGAAACCCCTGCTCACTTTCCACCCCACCTGAAAGTGCATCAACAGAGCACAAGTACGACTTTTCCCATGGCACGAGTGAGCCAGCAAAGACAGCTTGCTTCCCGTCCACCAATACACCCGTACGAACTGGCCACAAGGACATCAGTTTACGATTGCTGGTGATGTGACGATTACCATTCGAGGCTCTCGTACGCCAAATCCGTTCACCCGACGCTTTATCGCAGCAATAGGCGTAACCATCATCGGAGCCGAAGTACAGATTCCCATTTGCAATGGTGGGAGGTAAGCGAACTGCTGCACCGGTAAAGTGCACCCATTTTTCTTTACCGGTTTTCAAATCAAGTGAGTGAATCGCATCGTCAGCTGATGACCCAAAAAAAACCGATTCCCCATCCGAAGTCACATAAAAACACGGATCGAAATTTCTCATCGACTGCAAGCCACTATTACCTGAATAGGCATCCCACTTGGCTGGACCAGTCCAAGCCATTTGCGGCGGCAGCGGCGAACGATGAATCCACCTGCTGGTCAAGGGAAAATCCAGACTTGATGAGGTGACTCCACTACGACGATTATCGTATCGGTATGTTTTCCACCCCGTGTCAGGCCCAACAGCGACAACCGCATCACCCGATGCGACACCAGACTGAGCGACCACAACCTGTGCGTACAGCACCACCATCAGCCCGACCAACCAGGGCAGGACCAGTGCTGTTGAGAGTTGCTTCATTTTCTGACTTGGAAATTTCATTTTCCCACTCCTTGCTGACCGTTGATTCCACGGCTCTGCACAGGAACCAATGCAGGCCTCCGCGGTCCAAAACCAATGGAACATTCCATCCAACCGCCGCATGAACAGCCTCCACCAGCTTCGGGCGAAAACAACATGCCTTGGGCTGGTATCGTGCTCAACCAACAACTGGGTCTCAAACGTGTAAATTCGGTTCGTTTTCCTTGTTCAATTGACCACAGCGACAGTGGACCTGTACCACCTCGATACAGAATTGCTTCTCCTGTTCCGATTGGAGTGGCACAACCGCGGCGTTTTCCCAGTGTGCCAGTCTGGATGGTCTTTCCAGTCGTGGCATCAAGGATGTGCGGTTGCACGAACAACTTGCCACCCATCAATACAGCATGCTGCATATGGGCACCGTGATGATTCTCCGGCCAATTGACGTCACGACTCCAAAGAGGCTCACCAGTTCCCGCGGCGTAAGACGCAAAGTGGAATTGATTGCCTGAGGAAGACTGCAGAACGAATTGCTCATCATCAGCCAAGCCGAAGGCCACGACCTGATCATCCGCCTGAGATGCAACTGGCTTTTTCCATCGAGGCTTCCCCGTTTTACGATCTAGACAAACGACCGATGCGTCTTTCCAAATTTGCTGATTTTTTAATTTCCCACTTTTGGAACTACGTAGTTTTGGATCATTGACCTCAACAAAGTAGATCGAGTCCTTCACGATCGTGATGGTCGCCTGCACTCCTGCATCCATGTCATATTGCCATAGAACGTCACCATATTTTTTGTCGTAGGCGATGATCGAATCGGCGCAGATTTTCGCGGTGGCTGCGTCATCTTTTCCGTCGTACCACGCAGCCTTCTGCCAATAGTCTTCATAAATACTCTCCCCCTTGACCGCGGAACCAAACACCATGTCGTCTGTGACCGCAACAAAGCCCCATTCGTGTCCAGCATCAAACGGCTCAGGAAGTCTTAATGTGTTGAGCATTTCACCGCTAGCGGCATCGATGATCCAAAGGCAGTTGTGAGTTGCAGCGTAAACTCGATCACGATCAGCACACCAATTACCACAATCCCTCGGGATGTTCACTCGCCGCAAATCGGGGATTTCCAGCGACCAAAGAATGGCTCCATTGAACGCGTCCAGGGCTACCATGCGATTCATCCCCTGGTGAAACAAACGTCCCCCAACAGCAAGCGGGGCTGGCATTCGAGGATTGCGATCGATTCCAAAATCCGCGCCCGGCCTGCCAAGCCACCGCACTTCCAACTCTCCGGCCTCATCAGCTCCTCCGAGAGACTCACCCACAAAGGACTGATTAGCCGGTGAGCCATATTGATGGCCCCATTCAGCAAGCTCAGACACCTTGTTTAAGTTCTGAAACCAGAGACCTGCCCCCAACGCAGTCCACTCACCACCCGCATCGCTTGGGGGTTTTCCGACACAAACAAGAGTTCCCGACTTGGCAACAAACCGCCTATAGTTACTGACTGTTGAAGCCGAACAGACCACCAGATTGGCAAAGTCATCGGGCACATCACTGGCTTGTTGTGCGGTGAGGCGGACACCATAAACACCTGCCTCATACCACCGTTTACGCAGCCGTTGCATCTCTGATTCATCCCAACAGGATGCAATCACCGTCATCGCAGTACGAACGGCCAACGCCTCTGCCCATGATTTTGATTGGTCCTGGCCAACAATGGCAAACCCGCCAGCATGATTCAACTGCTTGATCAAAACATCCAAAATGTCATCCGAGACCAATCCTTCGGCAGTTTGACGGTCCGTGCCGTTGAAACTCGTGATCAAGGGCGGTGCGTAATTCATCCGCATATCAAATTCAAAAAATGGACTCAGCAGCAGCTTGCCATCCTGCACTGTGCCGATTCGATAATAATACGTTTGCCCAAGCTGCAAGTCATTTAAGACAACACGGTGACTGGTCCCGTTCTCAACCGACTCAACAATTTCACCAAGCTCACGAGTCAAACCAAAAGCAACCGAGGAAGGCCCTGCCTGCACTGACTCCCAACGGACCTCAGCTGAGGTCGGATCAAGGAACCTCACCCCCACTCGAAAACCATTGTCCTTAGCCAAAGCAACCTGTGACTGCATGAGCACGACAAGCAACAGGGCACAAAGGCTGACAACACAGCGGTGCTGCAGATGACGCTCGGTCATCTTGAAAAACGCAAGTCGGAACGGGTTATGATCTACGGCAGATACCATGAAATGCACCTTGAATCCGGGTAAGCAGGACGGAGCAGTGCAGAGTTTACCAAACTTCTCATGCTGTTCGGGTACCAATCCTGCACTGGCACCCTAACTAGGAGAAATTGCCATCCGGACAGCCACCAGCACTGGCTCGAAGAAAGAATCTGTTCAAGTCCCCCTACCTCGATTCAGAACGCTCCATCTCACGAGGACAACTTGCACCTGTTTCGAAGTACAAACAACGACCCAATTCAATCCCTTTATCATCCAAAGCGATCGCACAACCAAGCTGAAACAGCCTGGCAAACCTCCTCGCTGCTGTGATCATGGAATAAGTCATGACGAAGCCCTGGCCACCTACGAAGCGTTACACGGTCGCCTGCTCGAATGGCAAGGTGCTCGCACGCACTTCGATCGATCAACGCATCTTCTTCGCCGTACATAACCAAGGAGGGAACATCAAGGCGACGAGCATGATCTAGTGCCCAGCGCCCCTGTGACAATAATTGTGTCGCAAGATACAACGTGATTCGGGTGTGCATCCACGAGTCTTCGGCAATCATTTCAGCTTGGTGCGGATCACTGGTCAGCATCTCCACGTCGACCGGGCGTTCAATCTGAATCCACGGCATCAAATACCCGGTCAACCAAGCTGCAAAGATGTGCGGACGGGGTGGCGGAACAGGCGGCAATATCATTGGCCCACAAAGCACAATTCCATCAGGCTTGGCGGCCGAAGCTTGAGGCCCCTCCAAACATCGCAGCAAGTAATTAAGCACCAGATTGCCACCCATGCTGTAACCGAGCAGCACCAATGGAATGCCCGGAAATCGTTCCGTGATCGTATGGCAAGCCGCTCCAATATCTGCAAGCAATCCCGGAAACGAGTCGACCCTACCACGCCCCCCCGGCGAGCGGCCATGCCCAGGCAAATCAAAGGCATAGGTACACCAACCCTTGGCACACATGACTTCAGCCAGCAACTCATAACGCCCCCCATGGTCCCCCAAACCGTGCACCACCACAACAACACCGACGGGACTCGCACTTTCGCACCACAGTCGCCCGTACAGTTGACCTTGGCGTCCGGTCAACAGCGGCAAGTGCTTCACGACTGAAGCCCGGGCTGAGTTTGATTCGTTCGCTTGCAAGCGTCTTCTCTTACCTCAATTCGACGAAGAGACGGCCTCATGTCAGCTCTTACTGACCGGAACTGGCAGGTGCGAGAAATGCAAGACACGATACTCAAGCACATCGAAACACTCACGCCAACAGACAACATTTTGGCAACCACCACCATGCGATCAACCTCGCCTCAGCACCCCGTTTACAACTGGAAAATCATCGACTGCCACTAGCAACACCAGATACGAGCAACCCGAAGCTGGGCAAACCAGCGACTGATTCTACCTCAGAAGCCAAAAACAACCAAAGCGATACTTCGGCAAACCACATGAACTGCCAAGCCGTGAATCAACATTCACCGTGGCAAGCAGAGCGGAATCGATCAAAGCAACACAGAAACCACTCACAGCCCACCAAAGAACCTAGGCTTTGGAACGTTAAACCTGACATCTCTCGGTTTTCTCATAATATGATGACTTCGGCACAAAAGCTGCTACCGTTCCTTTCTCTACGTAGAATTGACTGCCAAGGTGGCGTTTTTTTTTAATTCAATCTCCACCCACTGGAGGCTTGGAGCGAGCATGTTCACTCGATTACTGGCTGCATTTATTCTGGTGCCACTCGTTGAATTAATGCTACTGATCCAGCTAGCCAACTACACCAGCCTCGGCACCACAATCATGTTGGTCATTTTGACTGGGGTCCTTGGCTCCTGGTTGGCTCGCAGGGAAGGAGTCATGACATGGTTTCGTTTTCAATCTGCTTTGGCGGAGGGCAGGGCGCCGAGCCAGGAGATACAGGATGGCCTGATGATCGTCTTCGCGGCCGCATTGCTATTGACCCCCGGCCTGCTTACCGACGCACTCGGATTCACACTGCTTCTTCCGCAAGGGCGAGAACTCATCCGCCGGACACTTCTGAAGCAATACATGCAACGCTTCAACGTGCACTTTCACACACCGGATGATTTTGCGGCAGAACCCCTCAACCGCAAAACACGAGACAGTTCCTTTACGATCGACGCAGAATCATTCGAAAGAAAAATCGACTAGCGTCTTCACGACGATTCACTGATCCCCTGGAATCGCCAGCATCACTTGGCCGAGGGCAACTTTCCGGCTGCCCACAACGTGCCCCTTGTCAGAGCTTTTAGAAAGACATCATCCTCGAAGGTGCCATTGGAGTGCCCGTAGGTTGTACCGAACACTCTTGCCTGCCCAAACTTGTTGATCCAGAACACAGGGTGGTCTTTTTCTGTCTTCTCGCTCTTCGAAGTAGCAAGCACGGTCGTCTCTGGCCATACCTTTTCAATCACGTAGAGTTCATCCTTAGCAGTGATATGTCCGTCGGGAAAACCTTTCATGATCGGATGGTCCTTCTTCTTCACGTCCACCCTGTACTTACTCTGATGTTCATGACGACGACTGGTGACGCCGAGAAACTTGCGCCAGTCATCAATTTCCGCTGCCCGATAGGTATGCATGGCGCAGTGAATCACAACCGCGTTGGTGCCTGCATAATGCGGAGCAGTCACACCCCTGATGTAATCAGGATCACTGGTGTTGGCAAAACATTCATTGTGAATAACGACATCAAAACCCTCGGCCCACTCGGGATTTTCATAGAATTCGATTTGTGCCTGTGTGCCTGTGCCACCTTCATTCACCACCGTCCAAACAGCGTCAACTCCATGCTTTTCCATGGCCAGCTGCATAGCTTTGGTTTGGAAATCGTAGTCGTGACAACAGCCACTGGTGATAAGCAGAATTTTAACAGACGCATCACCAGACTTACTGGCTCCATCCTCACCAATAACCATTGCCGACTGCGACGAAATGGTCAGATACAATAGGAACAGAACTGTTGAAAATCGAAGGAACATGAAGGGCTCCGCAAAGGTTCAATCACAAAAAAATAGCGTTCGAGCCATCATGGCTCGAACGCTGCTGGAAGGCTACATCACCGTCGTAAAATTAACATCGCTCGTCAGTTGGAACTGGAACTACAGCCGGTCATCCAACTCTACTGGCTCCATAACCTTGGTATTGCGTTCGACCGCAACCACTGTTGTTCGTTGCCGAAGGCCGTCCCGGCTTTCCGCTGTCACAGGCAGTACCTGCCGCTTGTCTGGAAGCTCCATACGCACGGTGAACGAACCGTCCGCCTGCAACTTGACAGGGCGACCAGCCACAGTGACGGAGGCAGAGGAAACTGTCTTTCCAAAAATGATCAGCTCAGCATCCACATTGAAAGGCAGTTTTGACTGACGCAACAAGGCAGGATCCGCAACCGTTTGCCCTTGCTCTCCTCGCAGTGGCATTGGCCTGCACAGCTTCTCCTCAAAGACTTCTTTAAGATCCCCTGCATCAGTGTCGTACCCACCACTTAGCGAATAGATGCGTTCATAATCTTCTGCAATATCACGCCAATGTTCATCAAGGCGTTCACATTCTCCAGGCCTGGGTGTTTCAACCACATTGCTTCGGCAGACCGTATAGAAGTCTCCATTATCCGAAAGATAGCCAATAATCACACGGTAGCGAGATGGCGGTTCGTCAACATCGATATACCAGTTATCGACCCCACCATGAACAGGAATGTCACGCTCGACACTCTCCGCGCGATTGTTGTTGACATCGCTAACCCGCAGCAATCGCAACATCGGAACCGCGGTGTGCCAGCGTTCGGACAATGCTGACTCAGCTCGTTCAACACTGGCCCGAGTGATTTCCCAACTCGCTTGCAACCAGTATGAATCACGGACCATCAGGACGATCCGGTCTTGATGCTGCTCGTCTGCACGGGTGCGATTCGCACCACGATTGACAGCAGCACCACCGACCAACGTCCCGGTCGAAAGATCCTTATTGCGGAGCATCGTCTCGCGGCGTTTTCGGATTTGAGCCCGAATCCTAGCCGTCTTCGCCGAAACTTTCGGCTCAGGCAACTTCGGCATGGGCTTGGGCTTAGCTGAGCGTGACGAAGCCTTGGCAGGCGGCTTGCGCGCCTTCGGCGAAGCCGATTTGGCCGAAGCTGAGACGGTCACCGCCTTTGGCTTCGTGGTTCGTTTCTTCTTCGCGGGGCCGCTGGAGGCCTTCGCCTTCTCAGCAGAAGCCTTTTGACGCGAGCGTCGTTGGACCTTCCGGATCTCTGTGACCAACTCATCTTTTTTGAGTCCGTGCCAACCGGGAACGCCGTAGTTTCGGGCCAAATCAGCCAGCTCGCGACGTGTCTGAGCTTTCAAGTCTGCGGTCGTGATCACCTGCACCTCCAAGATCGTGACACCACGCTGCGTACTGCGTCGCGGTGCTAACTATTGCTATCGCTGTCGGCAGCTGTTCCTCCTGAGTGCTTACCGCGTCCCCTTGTGTTCAGCATCCCAGCTGTTTTGGTGACACCGCATAGCTCAGCTGTATGGCAGGCTGTGACCGGGCGGGGTGCGTTAATAACCCTAGTGATGGACTGCTCTTAAACCTGCCGAAGCGAGGATAAGCACAGAATTAGAACCATCGAACCATCATTAACGGCACAATCGTCACCAAAATCATTATGCCAAGGGATCCAAAAATAGCTAGAGACTCAGTACCACCTTTTGACACAAACCAAGGAAAATTAACCGTTGCAGTCGGCCAAATCGTTAGAAAAGCGAAACTTTGCGGCCTGGGGGGACACACTGAACGTGGCAAGCCAACCACCCCGCCACCATCTATAATCGCGATCACGCGTAGAACAGCAAGGCGAACACGGCCTGAGGGAACCGCGCGCAAAATGCCATCCATGACCTGGCAACACCTAATATCTGGACAACTAATAGAAAGACAATCGAAGGAACAAAGACAATCGAAGGAACAAGGAGCAGGATTCCATGGTCGATCTTACCGCGGGGTTGATCCCACGGCCCAAGTGATTGATCAACCAATTTTCGCTGAACCCGAACCAGGAAGATGCCACGGCGACGGACCATGGGCAGGCCAGAAGCCTAGCTGGAAACAAGCTCCAACCATCTTCTATAGAGCTACAAGCGGAAACAATGCGTCGAGATGCACCTTCAGCAACACGGTCCGCGGTGAGGCACAAACTCCCACCAATACACAGACAGCAGGGGTGCGACCATACGTCGCTGGTACTGGATTCTGTAGAAATACCGATCACATTAGCCTTGGTTCGTGGAAACTGCCTGCACATGAGAGCGTTACCGTGCCCAGACCCGACTCGTCCCCAATGATCGACTCCGGCGGGGAATCAACCGGATCAGAAGCAAGTTTGACTGCAGTTTCTGCAGAAAAGCTCGAAGGAAAAAATACTTCGCCTCAGCCAGACAATTCACCTCGCTCGTTCGCAGTCGTTGCAGGAATGGGGTTTGAACTTGCCGGGACCACCGTAGTCATGGCAGGGATTGGTCACCTGATAGACCGGTATTTTGGCGGAGAACGTGGCCTCGGATTTGCAATCGGTGGTTTGACTGGCTTCGGGCTAGGCATGCTCCGGTTCATTTTGAAGGCGTTGAAGCAGATCGAGGAAAGCAATGCATGACTGAGGTTGCATATGCTAGCGACAAGCATTCAAACAACATGAAAACAGAAACTCACCCCGCCGAGGCAGTCTCGATCCGCAGCCTTTTCGGTAAGGTAACGAGTCGCATGTTGCTGGTCTGGGCCATTTTAGCCGCATTTTCTTCGGTTGTCGTATACTTTTCAGCAACTGACCTGCTCTGGCCGACTTCCTTTATTGCAGTCATGAGCGGCTTAATTTCCATCTGTGCTTTGATTCCCGGGATGACACTCGCGACGCCTCAGTTTCCAGTCGAATCGAAGCTTTCAAGACAACAGCGAATCCAGAGGAGCGGGCTGTTCTTGGTTGGTGTCCAAGCAACCATGATTATTCGTATCGTAGGCACCGTTGCACTTCTCGCGCTGTGTCGTTATCAAATGGGCCTGCCAGTCGAAACAATCGTTCTTTTTGTTTGTGGATGGTACATCGTGTTGACTGCATTTGAAGTCTTTTGGCTTGCCAAAAAAGCCAGTGTGCTGAATGCTGTGACCCCTGATGTACCCCTCGCAGCATCAGACGCATTAGTTGATGGGACCGATTTCTGAAAATGATTGCTGGAATGAACCTGCTACTCGCATCCGCACAAGACCCCACTTCGCATGTGATCCCGCATAACGTGCACGGACCGCTGTTTGAGGTGGAGGTTCCTGACAGGCACATACCTGCATTGAACATCATTGACGGTGTTTATCAGTTCTCTATCACAAATCACTTGTTGATGAGCTTCATTTCCGGGGTCGCAGTGATCTTGGTCTTCAAGTTTGTCGCGGGTCGTGTTCGAGTGCAGGGTGAGGGACTCGAAGCTTACCGCACCCGCGGGCGGTTCGCCCAAATCTTTGAAACCATGTGTTCTTTCATAAGAGATGAAGTGGTTCGCCCCAATCTTCACGAACTGACCGACAAATACATTTACTACATTTGGACAATTTTCTTCTTCGTCCTGTTCGCCAATGTGTTGGGTCTGGTTCCGATTGGCCCAGCCTTGTACCTGACTGCTTACGGACTTGGAACCGACGATAGCCATCTACTGCACATCGGAGGCACGGCGACCGGCAGCTTATCACTGAACGTCGTGCTTGCGACAGGTACATTCATCGCGATCATCTACATCGGCATCAGGGAAACAGGTGCAAAGGCCTTCTTTGCTCACTTCAACCCATTGGGTTGGCAAGACAAGAAAATGTTACTCATCGGTATTCCACTTTACTTTTTGGAGTGGTTGGGCCTGCTCATCAAATGCGTGGTCTTAGCAATGCGACTATTCGGCACGATGATGGCAGGGCACTTGGTGCTCGCTGCATTTATCGGGTTGATCTTTGCCGCAGTAGAAGTGAGTCACGGCATGGCTTTCGGTGTTCAGTTCGCGGTGATCATTGCCGGCATCGTACTTACGCTCCTTGAGTTGTTTATATGTTTCCTGCAAGCCTTTATATTTACCTTCCTGAGCGTGCTGTTCATCTCACTGGTTGCGAGTCACCATGATGACCATCATCTAGAAGAGCATCCGTTCAGAGATGAAGACCAAATGGACCTCGACAAAATCGCAGATCCACAAAGAATCACACCCATGCCCGATCCTGCTGGCTAAACCGGTCGCCGGAACGATTCATGGTATTTAAATCCCTTTTTTAGAACCCAAACTCAATTTTTGCTCGGCACACCCAATTCGTTCGTGGTTGTTGAGCACTTCACGAGAGATGACTTAGGAGCTATCCAAAGATGTTTGAAATGGCAATGTTGTTGGCACAGGTAGAAGGAACCGTAGGTATCGGAATCGGTATGGGCTTGGCTATTCTCGGCGCCGGCTTGGGAATTGGCCGCATCGGTGGCTCAGCAGTTGAATCGATCGCCCGCCAGCCAGAGGCCGGGGGAACCATCTCGACTCAAATGCTGATTTCTGCGGCGTTGATCGAGGGTGCGACCGTTATCGCCCTGATTCTTCTCTATATCTCTTAACCATTGCGTACGGCAGGCTGTGTTTGTCAATGCTGGCAGTGGCCCACGTACCGTGGTAACCACTTGCCGAAACATTGGCCTCACCGATTAGGTGCTCCGATGGAACAGTTTTGACTGACTGCTGACTAGGATAAAGATGATGATCACGATGAGTTGGATGTCACACCAGCACGCAGGTTTGCGGGCAGCGATGCGTTGCTTCTTGCTTTGCTTTGCGTCTTTTGTCATGAGCGTTGGCATCGCGCCTGCGTTGAATGGTGCCGAGGCGGCCGAAGATCAAGCGGCCGAAACCACCGAT
The DNA here is from genome assembly GCA_002690925.1 of Rhodopirellula sp. Taxonomy (GTDB): domain Bacteria; phylum Planctomycetota; class Planctomycetia; order Pirellulales; family Pirellulaceae; genus Rubripirellula. Next base: position 25,311 of record NZGD01000070.1, on the reverse strand, counting down.
TCCGGTGACCACGACGGTGACCACGCGGAAAGCGCTCCTGTTCTGCTTCAGTTTGACATTGGTTCGGCTGTTTGTAATCTGCTGATTTTCTTGGGTGTTCTAGGGATACTCTCGAAGTTTGTTTGGCCAGTCATCCTGGGCGGGCTTCAGGCAAGAGAGGACAAAATCTTCGATGAACTGAAGAACGCAGAAAAAGCGAACGCTGACGCACAGAGCCTGCTGGTTGACTATCAGGGAAAACTTGATGGTGCTGCAGCAGAGGTTCAATCAATCCTGTCGGAGGCACGCAACGATGCAACTGCCAGCGGGCAGCGAATTGTTGATGAGGCTAAACAGGAAGCAGAGCGTCAGCGGGAACGTGCGATTGCGGAAATTGAAACAGCCAAAAAGGTCGCTCTCGCCGATCTTGCCGGGCAAACATCTGATTTAGCGATTGGAGTTGCCCAGCAGGTCATTGGCAGGGAACTCAAGGCTGAAGATCATGCTGAGTTGATCCGCCAATCGCTGGATCGGCTCCCCAGCAAGAACTGATCTACTTGCATGTTGTCACGAAAAATTACTCCACCGAACGCGGGTAGTTCCCGAGCGTAACCCATGAACGAAGCTGCTGAACACGATACAGTGCTCGATACCGGAGCCGAACAACTGGGCAAAACGTATGCCCGTGCGTTGATCGGCGCCGCAAAGAGTGCTGGCATCGCAGACAAGATCATTGAGCAACTCGGTTCAGTGGTCGATGACTGCCTGGCGGTGAATCCAAAGCTCCGCGCTGCTTTCGCCTCGCCCCAGATCGATGACAACGAAAAGATCAAGGTGATCGACCGACTATTCGGCGAACACTGTGATCCACTCTTGGTAAAATTCCTGAAGGTCATGGCTGGCCGGGGACGTCTGGCTCACGTTGACGCAGTACGCGCTGCCGCGGATACGATCCATGACGAAATGCTGGGTCGATTGGTTGCCACAGTGCAAACCGCGGTACCACTCGACGACGCTCTTCGATCCAACATTGAAGAGCAACTTGGTTCCATCATGCAGAAGCAGGTGCGATTGTCAGAGTCAGTCGATCCAGATTTGATCGGTGGCATGGTAATCCGTGTGGGAGACCGTGTGTTCGACAGCAGTGTATCCAACCGATTGGATACTCTCGCACGCAAGACACGAAACGGTTTTTCAAGCCAACTGCTACACCGCTTTGGTGAACTCACATCCGAATAGGTTTTGACTTGCCGGGCAACCGGCACCAACTATCAACGCTCGACACAACTGCCGGGCCAACACTATTGATTCAGACCCATGAAATTTAGCAGTGACGAAATCGCCTCAGTCTTGCAAGAAGAGATTGAGCAATTCGATAGTAAAATCGATGTTCGCGAAGTCGGTACCGTCCTTGAAGTTGGTGACGGTATCGCCCGCGTCTACGGACTCTCTGGCGTGATGGCCGGTGAGATGGTTGAGTTTCCCAACGGGGCGATTGGACTCGCTTTCAACCTTGAGGAAAACTCCGTCGGTGTGATCATTCTTGGTGACTATCTGACCATTCAGGAGGGCGACGAAGTCAAGGCTCTCGGAACACTTTTGTCGGTTCCTGCCGGTGACGCAGTCGTCGGTCGCGTACTCGATCCGCTGGGTAACGCTCTGGACGGCAAAGGCCCAGTCCAGACTGATGTCACACGCCCGGTTGAAATCATCGCAACGGGGGTAGCCGAAAGGCAACCTGTTACCGAGCCAATGCAAACTGGCATCAAAGCGATCGATGCAATGACGCCGATTGGGCGTGGGCAACGAGAGCTTGTGATTGGTGACCGTAAAACTGGCAAAACAGCCATTGGTATCGACGCGATCCTGAACCAGAAAGGCAAGAACGTCAAATGTTTCTACGTTGCGATCGGGCAGAAAGATTCGTCCGTTGCCGGTGTGGTTGATGCTCTGGAGCGTCACGGGGCGATGGAATACACCACTGTGATCGTCGCAGGCGCATCCTCCCCCGCACCACTGCAGTATGTCGCGCCCTACGCCGGAACAGCGATGGCGGAGCACTTCATGTTCAACGGTGGTCACTCACTCGTCGTCTATGATGACTTGTCGAAGCAGGCAACCGCTTATCGTCAGATGAGCTTGTTGATGCGGCGACCGCCGGGACGCGAAGCGTATCCTGGGGACGTATTCTACTGCCACAGTCGACTGCTTGAACGATCGGCGAAACTCTCTGAGGCGCTCGGAAGTGGATCCATCACAAGCCTCCCGATCATCGAAACGCTGGAAGGTGAGGTTTCTGCATACATCCCAACCAACGTGATCTCGATTACTGATGGGCAAATCTACCTGCAACCGGACCTCTTCTTTTCAGGCATTCGCCCCGCCATGAACGCCGGTATTTCGGTATCGCGTGTGGGAGGTGCTGCTCAAGTCAAGGCAATGAAGAAAGTGGCCGGCGGTTTACGACTCGACCTTGCTGCATTCCGTGCACTGGAAGCGTTTGCACAACTCGGGACCGATCTCGATGCTGCAACACAGGCACAACTGGATCGTGGATACCGAATGGTTGAGCTACTGAAACAACCTCAGTACAAGCCAATGAGCGTCACCGATCAGGTATTAAGTCTTTACGCTGGAACTAGAGGTTTCATCGATGATGTACCCGTCAGAGCAGTCCAGCAATGGGAAGCTGACTTCCAACAATTCGCCCACGACAAGCACAGCGAACTCATTACCTTGCTCAATGAGAAGCAGGACCTGAGCGACGATGTCGTCGAGAAAATCGAAGCTTGTATCTCTGAATTCAAGAAGGGCTACAAGCCCGTCGAGAGTGAACTGTAGTCCCGATTGAACTTGATCTTTTCCTTAAACAACTGAAACGCGTCAACTGACTCATGGCCAACGCCCGCGCCCTCGACAAACGACGAAAATCGATCCGAAACATCCGCAAGATCACGCGGACCATGGAATTGATTGCAACAGCGCGCTACAAAAAAGCGATGGATCGTGCTGCTGCCGTTACGGCGTATACCGATCGGTTGTCACAAATCGTAAACAGTTTGGCAGACTCGGGCACGGAGGTCAGGCATCCTCTGCTCGAGCAACGTGAGAATCCGCAGTCCGGTCGCCTGCTGACGCTGAGTAGTAATCGTGGCTTGTGTGGTGGCTACAACGCCGGTGTGCTGCGGGCTGCAGTGCCACATATTTCCGGGATGAGATCAGACGTCGGCAATCTGCTGGTGGATGTCAGCGGGAAGCGTGGGATAAATGGACTGAAGTTCCGCGGCATTGATACCAACGATACCTACGAGGAATTCGAGGACCAACCTGCCTACGACGAAGTAGAGAAAATTGCGTCCAAGTACCTTGAGTTGTATGTCACAGGGCAGATGGATCGCCTTGACGTGATCTACACGCGGTTCATCAGCACAAGCCGACAAGAAGTCACCGTCGAGACACTCTTACCTTTTGGCTCACTCGGCGAAAACGTCGGTGGGACAGATGAGGGCGCCAACACACATTACGAATTTCAACCGTCCGCTGAAAGTATCTTGGAAGAGGTCGTTCCGACCAGTTTCAAGGCGAAGCTTTTCAAGTGCTTCCTCGATTCTGCGGTCAGCGAGCAAGTTGCTCGAATGATTGCAATGAAAGGGGCAACGGAGAGTGCAGGGGACATGATCAAACAACTGTCCATGACTTACAATCGCGCCCGTCAGAGTCAAATCACAGGCGAGATCATGGAAATCATCGGCGGTGTTGAAGCATTGGAAGGCTGATCGCCAACCATGCCAGCCGTCTTACTTTTTTCCTGTCAAATTCACACATTCAATTAGCTAACCCCAGCCTTTAGTACGAACATGTCTACCGCAACCGAAAACACTGTTGGACGCGTCACCCAGGTGATCGGCTCGACTTTCGACATCGAGTTTCCCGAAGGTCATATGCCTCCCATTTATAACGCCGTGGCAATCAAGTCGCAGCACAAAGGCGTTGACATCGATTTAGTCGGTGAAGTGCAGCAGCACCTCGGTGGCGGCCGTGTACGCGCCATTGCCTTGGGAAGCACGGAAGGCATGATGCGAGGCATGGACGTTGTTGACACCGGAAAAGCAGTGAGCGTTCCTGTGGGAACCGCAACATTAGGCCGTGTTTTCAACGTGCTTGGAAAAGAAATCGACGAGCGAGGTCCTGTCGACGCGGATAAGTACATGCCGATCCACCGGCAAGCCCCTCCCGTGAACGAACTGTCAACCAACACTGAGGTGTTCGAGACAGGCATTAAGGTCGTGGACCTGCTGACGCCGTTTGTTCGTGGTGGTAAGGCTGGACTTTTCGGTGGTGCTGGCCTCGGCAAAACGGTGATTTTGACCGAACTGATCGCTCGAATCGCCAGCAGCCACGGTGGTTACTCGGTATTCGCCGGTGTTGGTGAACGAACGCGTGAGGGCACCGACCTGTGGTTGGAAATGCAGGAAACTGAGATTGGTGATACCGGTCGCAAAGTGATTGAGCAAACTTGCATGGTGTTCGGTCAGATGAACGAGCCACCAGGATCTCGACTTCGCGTTGCTCTGTCTGCTCTGACAATGGCGGAGTACTTCCGTGATTCAACGGGTGCTGACACGTTGCTCTTCGTCGATAATATTTTCCGCTTCTCGCAAGCAGGTTCGGAAGTATCCGCATTGCTCGGTCGAATGCCTTCTGCTGTCGGCTACCAGCCCACACTTGCAACCGAGATGGGAGCACTTCAGGAACGAATCACCTCGACCAAAAAAGGGGCGATCACGTCAGTGCAAGCCGTATATGTGCCTGCGGATGACCCAACTGACCCCGCCCCAGCAACCGCTTTCGGACAGTTGGATGCATTCATTTATCTTGAGCGCTCAATTTCAGAGAAAGGTATTTATCCGGCGATTGACCCACTCGCGTCGAACTCGCGTATTCTTGACCCTCAATACGTGGGTGATCGTCACTATGCAATTGCTCGTCGAGTGCAAACGATCCTTCAGAGGTATCGTGAGTTGCAAGACATCATCGCCATCCTCGGTGTGGATGAGCTCAGTGAGGGTGACAAGATGGTTGTCCATCGTGCTCGACGCATCGAGCGATTCATGAGTCAACCGTTCCTGGTTGCTGAGGTTTTCACCGGCAAGCCGGGTGAGATCACACCTTTGGCGGACACGATCCGTAGCTTTGAAGAAATCTGCGATGGTAAGTGGGATCATCTGCCCGAGCAGGCGTTCATGTACGTCGGATCGATCGAGCAGGCAGAAGAACAGGCTAAGAAAATGGAAGAGAAGGGTTAATAATCATGACACTTCGCTGTGTAGTTGTAACGCCTGAACGTACTGAACTTGACCGCGAGGCCGAGTACGTGTCGCTGCCAATGTTTGATGGGGAACTGGGCGTGATGGGTGGTCGAGCGCCACTGATAGGTCGATTGGGGTTTGGGACTCTCCGCCTTCAAACGGCTGCAGGTCCTGAACGCTACTACGTGGATGGTGGCTTCGCCCACATCGAGGGTGATGTGATCAACGTGCTGACCGGCCGTTCAACACCAATTGACCTGATCGATCGAGACAAGGCGCACGAGGACCTGGACAATGCGTTGGCAATGTCTGGGGCGACTCCCGAAGAGGCTCAAATCAAGGATACCGCAGTTCGCCGCGCACGCGGTCAGCTTCGCGCTTCCAGCTAGCCCTGCATGGCCCTTGCGTCGCATCTTCAGTCTTCTGTCGGTAGTACGTCACCGCCGATGTCATCGCGGCGTTACTTCAGCCCCAGACCACTCGGCCTCTTGGAAATTGCACCCCGAACCCCCAGTTGCCGGGGATCGCGTGCAACTTTGTCAGTGAACACCCGCACGTCGTCAAGAATCGGCCTGATTCTTGCCGTAGCGCTTTCAATGTTTTCGACGGTTCTACGAATTTTCCAGTACATTTCCTGGTCATCAAGTAGCAGACGCACCGAGCCATCTTTATTGTTGAGAGCTTTCCCAAACTCATCCACTTCAGCTAGTGTGCTGTCCAAACGGGTCATTGTCGCCAATACCTGATCGACCAACTGATCACCATGCGACGCCAGAGGCTCAGTGAACTGCTCGACATTCTGCACCGTTCTTTGAGCACTCTTAACGGTATCGACTGCGGCCTCGCCGACCCTCTCGAACTGCTCGCCGACTCGCTGAAAACTATCAAAGGTGCGTTTGGTAGATTCAAGCGTCTCGCCGGCTTTCTTGAGCACTGTAGGTAGCTGAACGACAGACTCCTCAAGATTATCACGAATGACTGGATTATTGACGATTTCACGGATATCTGACATCGCTGCATTGAATTCACGCAGTGCTTGCACCGCTTCATCAGCAACCTGCTCAATTTTCGAATCACTGCCCCCTACAACCTTCTCTACGCCAGACGCTAGTTGGTTGATACTCTCGGCAGCAACAGCAATGGATGAGCCGGCGTTTCGGATAGCCTCAAACGTCTGCTGAAGATCAGACTGCATTTCAAACAGGCTTTCCGAGTTCTCACCATACGCGACGTACTCACCATCGGTGTACGGCTGCTTGAGTATTTCGGGATAGTCCTCTGCTTTCCCACTCGCGTCCCAGAGGGATCTGAGTTTTGCGGGTTTTCCGAGCACAAACTCAAGCTGCGCATCCCCGGTAACAAAATTCCCAGTACCAATCCGAGGGATGTAGGAGTGGGAAACCTGCTTGGTAGCGTCCATCGCCAACGTCACCAGAACCCCACCCTCATCTCGCAAACTGATACTCGAGACGCGTCCTATTCGCACACCATCGCGAACAACAGGGGTATTAGCACCAATTCCCTCTGCTGAGTCAAAGACTACCGACATTGAATAGTCACGCTGCAGCACACTGGGAAAGGCCCCAAACAGGAATGTCAGAATGATGCCAATTCCGATTGCCGAAATCACCAGCACCCCTACACCAAATCGCAGTCTATTTTCATCCATGCTTTATTCTCATCAGGCTTAATAACCAGCCAAACTAGCCAGACAATCCGTGCGCTAATTCCGTCAAGCGTTCACCAGCTTCTCCACGAACAAACTGGCGAACACGCCGATCCTCGGCATGCTCTAAAGAACTTGGTGGTCCATCAAACAGGATCTGTGGTTCATTTTCATTAAGTCGGGCACGCGGATAAAACATCAGCACACGATCTGCGACTTTTCTAGCCGTGTGCATATCATGTGTCACCACAACGCTGGTAACGGGATACCGCCGCCGGGTATCAAGTATCAATTCATTTATCACGTCACTCATGATTGGATCCAAACCGGTCGTCGGTTCATCGTAAACAACCACCTCCGGCTTCAAAATCAATGCACGTGCCAGGCCGACACGCTTACGCATACCACCCGACAACTCTGCGGGCCGCTTATAAGCGACATTTCTCGGCAACCCTACCTCAGCAAGATGCTGCATCACTCGTTCATCAACCACTGTCTCGGTAACGACTTCACTCTGACGAAGCGGAAAGGCAACGTTTTCAAAGACAGACATACTGTCGAATAGTGCGGCATTTTGGAATACAAAGCCAAATCTCCGACGCGTCTGTGTCAGCTCTGTATACCCCATGTGGTGAAGTCCTTCGCCATCGAAAAAAATCTCGCCCCTCGAAGGCTGCACCAAACCAACTAAAGTTTTCATGAAGACCGTCTTGCCACAACCACTCTCCCCAATGATTGCTAACGTTTGACCACGCGTGATCTGCAGCTCAATATCCTGGAGAACAACCTGATCTGCAAAAACCACAGAAACATTCCTCGCCTCGATCAACGGTTTTTCATTAACTAACTGCTGTGGTTCCACAACTCCCTTGTCTGAATGACCGACCTCAGAAACATCATCTTCATCATGTGGCGCGGATACATCATTCATAGAAAAGAAGATCCGTTGGGATAAATGGTGTAGTAGATCGAGTTCATAACGATGGTCAAAAACAGATCCACGGCGAGAATAAGTACAAACGAATAGACAAATGCAGTTGTTGCCGCCTTACCAACTCCCTCAGCGCCTGGCTCACAATTAAAGCCTCGATAACAGCTCACAATTGCAATTGTTGATCCAAAGAAAATACTCTTAAAAATACCGCTGAACAAATCAAATCCAGTCACACCATCTCTTGAATGATTCAAATAGGCTGCGTGGTCGATACCCAAAATGATCACGCTGTAAAAGTAACCACCAACAATGCCCATGAAATCAGCCATAATCGTGAGCGAGGGTATTAACAGGATACACGCAAGAAAACGCGGAACCACGAGGTAATGGATGGGGTCCGCCCCCATCGCAGTCAAGGCGTCAATTTGCTCAGTGACTCTCATCGTTCCGAGCACTGCAGCCATCGCGCCACCAACACGACCAGCCAACATCGTCGCGGCCAACACCGGCCCCAGCTCTTTGACAAGCGTGCTATTGATCACCGCTCCCAAGCGGCTATCCAAACCAATGGCGTGAAACTGCGCGTAACTTTGCACTGCCAGAACCATTCCAATGAACGTCCCAGTCAGTGCTACCACAGGTAAACTCAACGCGCCTACCTGATAAAAATTCACCAAGACCGTGCCGCGGCAGGGCAAACGGGTGAATAGCCATTTCAGCATCTTCCAGCTGAATAATGTCATGTCACCAATAGTGGTAATTCCATCAACCACTGCGGATCCCCACTGATTCACCCAGCGCACAAAGGCAGACTCAGGTTTTTGAGTGGAGTAGAGAGAATTGGCAGAATCAGACACTCGTCCTATGTCCCCGTCGCATGCTGCTCAAACAATCAGACACGTCTGCTTGTATCGGTCAGCCTGACCTTGAGGATTAGTTAAAGTGACCGCCCCAATCCAAAATGATCGCTAGCAAAGAGCGACGGCGATGACGCAACGAAACGCTTCGGGCGCAAACGCAGTCTGATCAAGATTTTCGATTGATACAAGATTACTGGGGACGGGACTGATTACAGGGAACGGGACTGAGCAACCGAGGGCATCGAGCCATCACCATTGTCGTCCTCAACTCGATGTGCAGTGCGATTCGGTATTCCTTTACAGATTTAAAAATTACGAAATGGAAAACACTCGCATTAGGCAAATTGCAAACGAGGATCATCCAAGCCGAGCCGTTTCATTTTTTTGTAGAGTGTCGTGCGGTTGATATCCAAAGCATCAGCTGTTGCGGCGCGATTCCAATTGTGAAGTCGCAGAGCTTGCAGGATAATCTCGCGTTCCGGACCTTCGAGAGCCTCGCGAAGTGTCTTTCCATTGATCTCATCAGGAAGCGTTTTGCGAGGCAGAGCATTCTCAACAATTCCTCCCAGATCCGAGACACTGCGTCCGCTGACTTCAGGCGGTAAATCATCCATCGTCAAACCCGCATCACGTGACAACAGGACCGCTCGCTCAACGACGTTCTCCAGTTGCCGAACATTGCCCGGCCAAGAATAACTTTGTAACGCTGACATCGCCGTTGCATCAAATCCGTCGATTTGTCGACCGCAGGTTTCGGATGCCTCACGAAGAAAATGCTCGACGAGCAACGGAATGTCGCCCACCCGCTCTCGCAGTGAGGGCAACACGATATTGACGACATTGATGCGATAGAAAAGGTCCTGACGAAAACCACCGTCGACAACAGATTTTGCCAAGTCTTTATTGGTGGCAAGGATCACCCTAGTATCAACAGACTCTGTGACGGTGCCCCCCAATGGCTCGAATTGAAATTCCTGCAGAACTCGCAACAGTTTCACCTGCATGGCAGGTGTGGCGGTAGCGATTTCATCGAGAAAGAGAGTACCACCGTCTGCGAGTTTGAACTTGCCGGCTTTGTCTTGATTGGCACCTGTGAAAGCTCCAGAAACGTGCCCAAACAACTCGCTTTCCAGCAGAGTGTCAGGAAGAGCACCGCAGGCAACTTCGACAAACGGTCCGCCCCGTCGTGCACTGCGGGCATGGATCGCTCTTGCGATCATGCTTTTTCCTGTTCCATTTTCTCCCGTGATCAGTACTGAAGCCTTGGCATCTGCGACACTGTCAATGACATCGAAGATTTTCAACATGCGATAATCATGACTGAGGACATTCTCCAGTCCACTGCGACGATCAAGCTGTTCTCGGAGCAATGCATTTTCTTTCGAGATTTCACTTTGGGCCACAGCACGCTGGATTGCGAGCGTCAATTCATCATCAATCAGAGGCTTCGTGAGTAGGTCAAATGCGCCCGCCCTGACGGCTTGGACGGCGGTCTCAGGAGTAGCGTATCCCGTAACAACCAATACCGAGGAATCAGGAAAATTCTGGTTGGTGTACGAAATCAGCTCAAAACCGTCTTCAGCTTCCAAGCGGAGGTCAGTGATGACCAGATCAAACGCATTCTTTTGTAACGCAGCCTTCGCTTGACCAAGAGTGGTAGCCGTTCTCACCTCGTGAGACATCTCCCGCAACCACTGAGCCATGGACTCAACCAGATGTTGATCATCATCAACTAATAGGATCGAAGCAGAATCAGGCATGGCAGGTTTGTTTAAGGATTGGCCAACAAGAGCGGATGACTGCCAGCAAGATTCAGCAGACCGCGCGAACTTTCATCCGGTACACAGCGAAATGGACAAACACTTCGCCTAGGAATGTTTAGGTTACGAAATCACAGTGGTCAAAAAATCACTCGTATTGGCTTCTATCCAACGGGCAATCCCCCCTGAATTGATCAGCCTCGCCACCTCAAGAAGAGACTTCAAACGCTTTCCTGCAAAGGGTTTAGACACATGAGCCAACATGCAAAACCGGCAAGCTCTGGCAAAATTTCGCCGCTAGGGGGCGGTGAGGTTCCTGAAAGTCGCGTGAGCTCCTCGGGCTCAGCACAGAGAGAGTGACGCAACTCTGGCGTTTTGACGCCCACTGAGCCTGAAACCCAGTGCTTCATTCGTTTCAGCACACTCCCCTGTGTGTTTTACCTCCCGTTTCTCGACTAAGTCACATGTTTGAAGATGTATCAAATCGTTTGCGACCCGTCAGTGGATTTTTGGAGATATTCCGCGTTTAACGTTACAAGCGTTGGAATAATAAAATTCAAAGAAACCGTTATGATCACAGGGGCGACGAAGCGTGTCTTGGAGTGTACTGATTGTCGATGACCATGAAGTCGCCCGCGCAGGCGTGGGCTCACTTCTTGACATCGCCCCTTTTCATATTGTTGGTTCGGTAGCGAGTGCTTGTGAGGCTGTAAAACATCTCGAAGAGCAACCAGTTGACCTTGTCTTAACAGAGATTCGACTTTCTGACGGCAGTGGCCTGAAATTGCTAGAACAGATTCGCAGCTCGCACCCAGAAGTTTCGGTAGTCATCTTCAGCGCCTATGAGAATCCCACGTACATCGCCAAAGCAGCGGCATTGGGCGCCAAAGACTATCTCGTAAAAACGATCTCTTCGAAAACACTGCTGGATACTCTGCGGAATATCTCGACGGGTAATTCTGTCAATGCAGAAAGCCTCATGTACCTCATTCAGCAAACGATGCACGAGACCGTGGACGTACGCGTACTGCCATCTGATTTCCCGTTAACAGCGAGAGAGACGCAGGTTTTACGCCACGTAGCACTTGGCCTTAGCAACAAAGAGATTGCCAAGTCACTCTCGATCAGTATTGAAACGGTCAAAGAGCATGTTCAACATGTGCTCCGAAAAATCAATGCTACGGATCGGACAGACGCGGCCGTCAGGGCGATCAAATCTGGGATCATGATCTAGTGATCTGCCGAGAACCGTCGACAACAACTCCCTTTGTTGCTCCAGCATCACCCGTTTAAACGCTGGGGGCGAGCACCTCGCATCCCACCCACGGTTGAAGCACTTTGGGGACATTGATTCGACCGTCCGGAAGCTGATGATTTTCCAGAATCGCGATCATAGCTCTTCCTGTGGCGACAGCGGTTCCATTCAACGTATGCACGAATTCAGTTCCTTTCTGCCCCGTTTTCTTGGACCTGACGCCTAAACGTCTCGCTTGGTAATCCGTGCAATTACTTGTGCTGGTGACTTCGCCCCAGGCACCACCGTCACCACGACCGGGCATCCATGCTTCAAGGTCAAATTTTCGGTATGCCGGGCCACCAAGATCACCAGTAGCAGTATCGATCACGCGATAAGGAACTTCCAAAGCATCAAAAATTTCGCACTCATAGTCACGCATTTTTAAATGCATCTCGTCACTGGACTCCGATGACGTGAATGCAAACATTTCGACTTTCGTGAACTGGTGAACGCGATACAGCCCTTTCGTGGCTCGACCAGCTGCCCCAGCTTCCGTTCGGAAACAATGGCTCAAACCACAAAGCAGGACAGGTAATTGGTCCGCATCCAGTGTCTGGCCGGCCAGCATCCCACCTAGCGTGATCTCAGCAGTACCGACCAAATTCAGTTCGGAATTTTCCACACTGTAGATCTGGGTTTCTGGCCCGCGTGGGGTAAAACCGATCCCTTTGAGAATAGAAGTAAGTGCCAGATCGGGAGTTGTAATGGGTGTAAAACCTTTATCAGCCAAAAAGCTGATCGCGTAGTTCTGCAACGCCAAATCAAGTCGAACAGCAGCATTTTTCAGGTAGTAAAATCCTGCTCCTGCGACTCTCGCACCTGCCTCAAAATCGAACAGATCATGCTTCGCGCCCAGTTCAACATGATCAAGCGTATCGAAGTCAAAATCTGGCTTAGGTGTTCTTCCGAACGAAATTTCCTTCGCATCATCCTCCCCCCCCGTGGGGACATCGGGATGCGTCATATTCGGGATTGCGGACTGCAAATCAATGATCGTATCGTCAAGCTGATCACGTTCACGTTGCACTCCTTCTTTCTGAAGCCGCAGTTCCCGCCCTTTTTCGATCAACTCGTTGCGTTGATCAGCGTTCTCTGCCTTGGGAATTTGCTTGCTGGTTTCGTTGGCTTGGCGGTTGAGTTCTTCCGCAAGCTTCAGCTTTTCCAGACGCTCACCTTCCAAAGCAACAATCTGGTCGATGTCACAAGAGACACCACGCCGCTGACAATTCTCGCGGACCTGATCCGCATTTTGAATGATAAATTTTCGATCGAGCATAGATCACTTGGTGAGTTAGTTGAGTTTACCGATTTCGTCCCACAGCATTGCTGAGGCACGTATGCCTCGATGGTAGTCTTCTACCCGGAACTTCTCATTAGGACTATGGGCATTGTCATCGGACAAACCCCATCCGAGCAACAGACAATCACATCCGAGCACTTCTTGGAAGCGGGTGACAATAGGGATTGAGCCACCTTCACGGATCAGCACAGGTAAAACCCCAAAAGCTGACTCGATGGCAGCATTCGCAGCATGAACAAAACGACTGTCGGTTGCTGCCAACATTCCTGGGGCCCCATGATCGGCTTCCAAATGCCATGACACACCAAGAGGACAATGATCCTGCAAATGCTTTTCGACGGCAGTCGTCACTTCGCTTGGATTCTGATCTGGTACCAATCGAAAACTGAATTTCGCCTTGGCTGTCGCAGGAATGATTGTCTTGACCCCCTCGCCCTGGTGGCCGGAAGTGAGACCATTGACATCGAAGGTAGGTCGCGCCCAACGCCGTTCATCAGTCGTATAGCCTTGCTCCCCCGATAGCTTATTGACACCAATCGCGGATGCAAATGCATCATCATCCTGTGGCAGCCCAGCCCACTGATTCCGCTCCTCCTGACTCAACTCCCGTACATTATCGTAGTAGCCGGGTATTTGCACTCGTCCCTGACCATCGATCATGCTCCCCAACAACTGACAAAGGGCGATCGCCGGATTCATCACAGCACCACCGAATGATCCGCTGTGGAGGTCTTGGCTCGGTCCATTTACCGTCAGCTCGTAAGTGGCAATCCCTCTGAGCCCGTATGTGATCGCCGGTTGCCCATCGGAATACTGGCCGCTGTCGCTAATCACCACGCAATCACAAGCCAGCCTTTCCTTCAATTCAGGTAGCATTCGCTCCAAATTTTCGCTGCCGACCTCTTCTTCACCCTCAATCAAAAACTTGACCTGCAGAGGAAGAGGCTGTCCGCTAGCAAGCCAGTCACAGACACTCTGAACATGAGTCAGTACTTGCCCCTTATCATCCGTCGCACCTCGGGCATACAAATTTCCATCACGAATGGTCGGTTCAAATGGTCCATTGACCCACTCATCCAGTGGTTCAACGGGTTGTACGTCGTAGTGTCCATAAACGAGAACAACTGGAGCACCGTCTATTTTTGGCGACTCCGCATAGACCATAGGGTGCCCCTGCGTCGGCAAAATTTCGACGGCTAGGCCAGCCCGCTCCAGCTTCTCTGCTACCCAGTTTGCGGCCTGTTTTACCTCATTAACACGAGTACTATCGCTGCTGACACTTGGAATTCGGAGCCATTCGACCAACTCCGCGAGGTGGCGAGGAGCGGATTCTGCAAGTTGACCCAGTAAATCTTTGGAAGTGGTCATTACATTAAAGCCTTGACGTTTTATTCAATTCGGGACTGCCGATGGGCATCGGTTCGCGCTACAATATAAGCACTTCGCTGCGAGGGAGAATCACCGGTCTTTTCTCAGCGATCTGTTGGTTTGAAATGAAAGGAGCATGATCTGCGATGGCTGATCAGCAAACAGCGGTGGCCGATCCTCTGATTGGCACCGAAAAACAACAAAAAAAACGCCCCAAGAAGCAACCTCGTTTCCATGTCATCCTGTGGGATGATTCTGATCACAGCTATGACTATGTTGTTCTGATGATGAAGCAGGTCTTCAGGCATCCAATCGAGACGGGTTTTCAGATCGCGAAGGAAGTCGATTCCGGCGGCCGTGCGATCTGCTTAACCACCACTCTTGAACACGCCGAGCTCAAGAGAGAACAGATTCACGCGTTTGGGAAAGATGACCTGATTGCGCGATGCAAAGGCAGTATGTCGGCCACCATCGAGCCCGTCCACGAGTAATTTCGGCTGCATGAACGCTAAACTTCGCGTCGCGACCTTGGGTTGCAAAGTCAATCAGTATGAAACGGAATTGGTTCGTCAAGGGCTTCAGCGAGTCGGCTACACTGATTGCGAAAACTCAGAAAAAGCGGATGTTTGCATTGTCAACACCTGCACAGTCACTTCCGAAGGTGACTCCAAGAGCCGGCAAGTAGTCCGTCGACTGAACCGTCAGAATCCAGACGCCAAGATTGTCGTCATGGGTTGTTACGCAACGCGGGCACCAGAGGAAGTGGCGGAACTACCCGGCGTTGCCGAAGTCGTAACTGACAAACGCGAATTGCCAGATTTGATGTCACGCTTTGGAGTCATCGATGTACCCACCGGGCTCGATGGATTCTCCGGTCGCCACCGTGCCTACGTCAAGGTTCAGGATGGCTGCTTGCTTCGTTGCAGCTACTGCATCATTCCTCATGTCCGACCCAAGCTGACAAGCCGTCCGCATCAACATATTGTCGATGAAGTGAATCGCCTGACGCAAGCCGGACATCGCGAAGTGGTGCTGACCGGTATTCACCTCGGACATTACGGAGTGGATTGGAACCGCAACAAACCGAAAGAGGAGTGGATCCGCCTAGCACATTTACTCCGAGATCTGTGTGAGTTGCCCGGGGACTTTCGAATCAGACTCAGCAGCATTGAAGCTACCGAGGTCACACGCGAATTAATCTCGGTGATGCGGGATCACACAAACCGGATTGTGCCACACCTTCATCTCTGTTTGCAAAGTGGCAGCGATTCTGTGCTTCGACGCATGAGAAGGCGTTGGGGAACCCGTATGTTCTTGGATCGCTGCCAAATGCTGAAAGAATCACTGGATAAACCAGCCATCACAACTGACGTGATCGCCGGCTTCCCGGGTGAAACCGAAGAAGAATTTGAACAAACCCTGACAACATGCCAAAAAGCGGGTTTCTCAAAGATCCATGCATTTCCATTCAGCCCCAGGCGAGGTACGCCAGCTGCAGAAATGCCTGACCAGATTGCCAAGCAAGTGCGTAGCGAGCGTGTCAAACGTTTGGCAAGGTTAGAAAAAGAACTTCGAACCGAATATTACCAGCAACTAGTTGGATCTGACCTTGAACTTCTTGTGGAGTCGTCGAGAGATCTGGTAGGAATGAACAGGCGTGTCATGCTGGCTGGTGAGCCCAGCGAGAATATGGCAGGACCGCCAACCGACCGCCTGCTACGTGGCACCACATGTCGCTACGCACCGGGTGAGTTGATGGTGCCAACATCTGCGGCAACGGGAACCCATTCGCTTAATGTGGGTGACCTTCTGCCTGTTCGTATCACCGACGCGTCAGACGACAAACTTATCCTTGGTCTGCGTCACTGATAGCCGCCTTAAAGACAGGCGTGAACAGTGAGGAACCAGGCCGACAACAGATGTGAAACCCTAGCTTTCATGCCCGTTGCCACGCATTTTTTCCCTCGCTCTGGTGAGAACTGGCCCAATGCTGTTCACGGCAAGACCGGTTTCTTTACTGATTTCATCGTAAGACTTTCCTTCCAGATGATACATGCGTACTATCGCAGCCTCGCGGTCATCAAGTTGAGACAACAGCATCTGGACTTGCTCAGCATTTTCCATGCGTTTGGGCGACTGGTCATCAACAACAGGCGGTTCAGGTGGACTGACAACCGCAACCTCATGCCTTCCCTTATTCAGTCTGCGAATGATGACACGACGCGATATCACTGTCAGATAGGTGGCCAAAGAACAGTTGCGACGGAATTTTCTGAGAACAGAAAAGTCATCAGCAATCAGGACAAGAAAAACCTCAGCGACGAGGTCATCCCGAGTAGCCTGATCCAGCTTGATCCCGCATGACTCTGCCACATGATTGGCAACATGGATGACTAATCCAAGAAATCGGTCCACAAAATTCTGCCACGCTCGAGGTGCCCGATCGAGGCAACACTGCAAAAGCTCACGATCGAAATCGGAAAGACTCAAACCAAAATTTCCAATGTTGGACCCGAATGGCTGCGAAAAACCCAGCCGAATGACAATCAATACACCAGAGCCAAATCTATCCGCTGCAGATAATTCAGACTTCTCACGCAGCGAGTGTTGGCATTCCGACACGCCTCATAGTAGGTACGACGGGTCGCAGTCGCAACCATTCGAAGGAATCAGAATGAAATCCCCCCATCTGGTGACATCCAACTTTTTGTCTCCAAAGACAGACAATTTTGCCGCGAACCCTTCGCCGGGAGCCCAAGGTGAGATGGGGCTCTGAAGAGTAAAAACGCATCTATCCTACAATGGTGCACCAAAGTCATCGCGGATACAAAGCGATGAGGATTTCCCGATCAACAGCGATATCAAGGCGCACGATTGGATCTCGGCTGTCAAAGCGGGGAATTAGTGTTTCAGGCGGTTGCTGGCAGGCTTCAAGAAGCCGCACCCTCACCATCCGCCCCCGAAGCCTCGCCAAAAAGCTCGTAAGAATGAAAGCCACCATGGCCCGACAGGGAATCGCCACTTCGCTCTTTTTTGCACTACGGGGCATTTCCAAAGCAAACTGGTCGGCAACACGGTAACTAGCAAATGACGCAAAGCGCAGTGATGAAGCTAAGTGAGACCACATTTGGTAAACACAGTCACGATCACACTCAGCAACACAGGCGGACACATCGCGCAACGGCCTATCCAGAATCAAGATCGCCGAAAAGCTTCCTTAAAAGCTTACTGAGAGCAGGTTCAGGAGAGTCTGAGAAGTTATCTGATGAACGAGATTCTAGACAACACAGCGGATTAGCCTCTTGCGATTGGTAGCCGGCCCGCTATCGTTCTGTGAAAGATTTTCAATCCGCCCCGCATACGGAGTTGTCTAACGTTATGGCCTTCACACTACCTTCCTTGGCGTATGCCTACGATGCCCTAGAGCCGCATATTGATGCGCGAACGATGGAGATCCATCACACGAAGCATCATCAGGCCTACATCAACAAGGTGAATGACGCAATCGCTGGCACGGATCTCGATGGCAAGTCCATCGAAGACCTAGTTTCCAATATGGCAAGCGTCCCCGCAGATAAGCTTGGTGCCGTCCGCAACAATGGCGGCGGCCACGCGAATCACTCACTGTTTTGGACCGTCATGGCCCCCGGAAAAGGTGGTTCCCCAAGCGGCGACCTTGCCGCTGCAATCGACAGCACGTTTGGTTCACTCGACGCGATGAAAGAGCAGTTTTCCGCTGCTGCGGCAACTCGCTTCGGAAGCGGATGGGCGTGGCTGTACGTGGACAGTGGAACACTGAAAGTTGGCAGCACGGCAAATCAGGACAGTCCGCTCATGGGGACCGAGATCGCAGGCATTGGCGGAACACCGCTGCTCGGATTGGACGTTTGGGAGCATGCCTACTATCTGAATTACCAGAACCGGCGTCCAGATTACGTCTCAGCTTTCTGGAATGTTGTCGACTGGGATGCGGTCGCTGCTCGCCTTGCTGCAGCTTAGCCCACTCGTTCATGCGAAAATTGCTTAAGAGGGAGTTCCCGGTCATGACCGGGAACTCCTTTTTTTGTGCCATAACACAACTCCAGCCTTCAGATCCGCTAGACTCAGGAAGTCCTCCGCACTGAACGTCCAGATTCGTTCAACCAATCAATTGCCCAGCCAAGCGAGCGTCTAATGCCTTCAGCAAATCATCAAACCACTCGTCGCGGTGTCCTCGCTCAGGCTGCCGCCATATCCGCAGTGGCTGTCCTCCCTGAAATGTCATTTGCGAGTCCTAATGATCGCATGAAAATTGCATTCATTGGTACAGGTGGCCGTGGAGGCAGTAACCTGCAAACGATCGCCAGGACTGCCGGCGTCGATGTTGTGGGCCTCTGTGACGTTGACAGTCGATTCTTGACCAGTGCTGGAAATAAATTTCCAAAAGCAAAACAGTTTCAGGACTTTCGAAAACTCTATGATGACATAGGAAGCGACGTTGATGCTGTCGTTGTAAGTACACCTGAGCACACGCATGCGTACGCCGCGATGCCAGCACTGCAGCTCGGAAAACACGTCTACTGCGAAAAACCACTCGCCTACAATATTGACGAGACTCGTCGCCTCACGGAAGCTGCAGAGAAAGCGGGTGTGGCCACCCAAATGGGAACCCAAATTCATGCTTCAAAGAACTATCATCGCGTCGTCGAACTCGTTCAAAGTGGTGCCATCGGCGATGTCAGTGAGGTCCACGTTTGGGTGTCGAGAGCGTGGGGACTTCAGAGCCCGGCAGCAGCGAAGAAGAATCGAGACATCTCGAACGCTTCCAGCAGGCCCAAAGAAACGATCACTCCCCCCGCGTACTTAAATTGGGATTTATGGCTGGGACCAGCACCCTATCGTCCCTTTCATCAAGCCTATTTCCCCGGACCAAAATGGTACCGCTGGTGGGACTTTGGTAATGGCACCATGTCTGACCTTGGCAGCCACTGGAATGACCTGCCATTCTGGGCACTGCGTCTTGATGCACCGCGAACGGTGGAGGCGAGTGGGCCACCAGCACATCCCGAAATCGCTCCTGCTTCGATGACCGCTGTTTATGAGTACGACGCTCGAGACATACCCGATATGGGTAGACGCCCTCCCGTTACCATGACTTGGCATCAAGGAACACACAAACCAGAAATCTGGAAACAGGGTGGCATCCCGCAATGGGGAAGTGGCGTCTTGTTCATCGGGTCCAAAGGAATGTTGCTCTCAGACTACCGCAAGCATCTGCTTCTTCCCGAAAACGACTTCAAAGACTTCACCCCACCCGAACCGTTTTTACCAGCTCCTGCTGGTCACCATCAGCAATGGCTTGATGCATGTCGAGGTAACGCCGTCACAGAAAGCCCATTCAGCTATGCAGGGCCGCTCACCGAAGCCAATCACTTGGGCAACGTGGCATACCGACTTGGTAAAAAAATCATTTGGGACAAAGATTCCATGGAATGCACTGGCTGCCCCGAAGCGCAGCCACTCCTCAAACGAGAACCAAGGAGCGGTTGGTCACTGGGCTAAACATCAAAAATAGCGTGGGGCAGGTAGCACCGTTTTTTTGCCAGCCAAAGCTAATTGCCTTCTGATGTCTGATTGCAACCGCTGCTCTTGGAAAAAATGTCGGTGGCAAAATTTTCCAATCAGCTAAAGCTTGCGGCCCATGTTGTCGATTACCTAATTGGGGTGGAGGATTCTCGCGTCTCCCCATGCGCCGGCAATTCCGTGAAACTCAATCTTCTGGGTTCGACCCCGATCTTTCTGCTGTGCTTGTTCTGCAGCTTGGGATGTTCTCTGTGCCCAGTGACTTACCAAAGGGATCAGATTCACAATCCGTTTCCGCAAGTCCAACGCGTCGCAATTCTGCCGTTCTACAACCAGAGTAAGAACCCGACGGTTGATACGGATGTAGTGGCGGAAAAATATTACGGCGCTTTGCAAGCAATCCCAGGTTTTGAGGTATTGCCTGTCGGTGTCGCAAAAACCCAGTGGATGCTTTACAGCCAACAACACGGTGAGCCCATTAGCGGTGAAGACTTTCAGAAATTGGCTGATTTCATGGGTGTTGAGGCATTAGTGGTGGGTTCAGTCACTGATTTTGATGCCTATTATCCGCCAAGAATGGCGATGACAGTGCACTGGTACGCAGCCAACGAGGGTTTTCACCCCATTCCCAATGGCTACGGCCTACCGTGGGGAACTCGACAGGAAAGTGACATTCCGTCGCGAATTGTTCGAGACACGCAATTCGATCTTGCTCGCAGTCAACTTGCCACACAAACACCAATTCCTGAAAATTCGCGTCAGGCAAATTGGCAACGCGATACACCAAGCAACCGTTCCAGAGCCCAATGGGAAGAGACAGCACTCGCATCTGGTGAACTGGACTCCTTGCCTGCTCATCCAGATTTCTCATCGAACGCAGCACTGCATCCCCAAGGCTTACCCACTCCCGAGCCGAACGTTCACTTCGCGCAGATGGAGGGTATCAGCCCGTTGCGACCAGAACATTGGCCGAACCCGACGGATTTGATTCCAGACCCACCTTCGCCCATTCACCCAAAGCTGATTGTCAGCCACGAACCGATTCTGAACCACACGAGGATTTACCGTGGAGATGACCCATACTTCACCGAAAGACTCTCAAATTACATTGAGTCGTCGGATGATGCCCGTCCGGCAAGCTGGCAGGGTTACTTAAAACGTAGCGATGATTTCATTCATTTCTGTTGTCACCTGCACATCACAGAAATGCTTGAATCTCGGGGCGGAAGAGAGGAAAGCGATCTCATCTTCAGGTGGCCCTTGAGCCGATATTGAGCGTTGGCAGGGTGAAATACCTGCGCGACACACCGCTCAACCCTCGGGACAGTTGCCAACATGGATAAAGAAGTCAACGTACTTGCGTTGGTCAAAGGTGAAGAGAAATTCATCTTCCTTTTCGACGATGAAAACCGAGACGAAACTCTCCGCCAGCTCGCGCGGTTTGCGGCTGATCCCGAATTGGATTTTAGCTGGTACGACGCGGCGATGCTTAGTCGAAAGATCCGCGACGCGGTACCCAGCGACGACGATTTGCTTGCAAGCCAAGAGTTTGACAGTTTATCCATGGACGATTTTCATTAATCAATGCGCAGTGGAATCGCTCAGTTTCTCCGATACCTCGCCACCGAGCGTAATGCCTCGGACCTGACCATCAAGGCGTATCGTGAAGACTTGTTCGGCCTGATCGACTGGCTTGAGACGACCCGTGGAAAGATCCCACGCCCTGATTCGCTCTCTCCTCAGGATTTACGAGCTTTTCAAGCAGCTCTTCAGGAAGCGGGTTATGCGCGGACGACGATCGCACGAAAACTAGCTTCTCTACGGAGCTTCTACCGGTTCGCGATACGACAGGGTATCGCAACCGATAATCCAGCCAAACCGCTTCGAAATCCACGTCAGCAGCGCAAACTACCGCTCGTACTCTCGACGACAGAAATTGGTCGTCTTCTATCCAGCCCCCCGGCAAATGAGACCGCTGGACTGCGAGACCGAGCCATTCTGGAAACGATGTATTCCGCAGGTTTGCGTGTCAGTGAACTGGTGGGTTTGCGTGATGGAGACTTGGATGAATTGGAACAGGTCGTCCGTGTGCGTGGTAAGGGCAGAAAAGAACGTATCAGCCCGCTCGGCTCTTACGCCATCAAGGCTATAAAAAGGTACTGTCGCAAGCGAATACGACATCCAAAAACCGAGTCGCTGGGACGACAAGCACCAGTATTTGTCAATCGCTTTGGAAACATCCTCACCACTCGAAGTGTGGGCAGAATGCTGGAGAAGCACATTGCGGCTGCTGGCCTTGATTCCCGAATCAGCCCCCACTCGTTGCGACACAGTTTCGCAACGCATCTGCTGGACCGAGGCGCTGACATTCGAAGTGTGCAAGAACTACTGGGGCACAAAAGTTTAGCAACGACGCAAATCTACACGCATGTCAGCACTGCAAACCTTCGCCAAGTGTACGAGCGGGCTCACCCGCGGGCCCATTAACTGCCATAGTATTTCTGAGCGAGTTGTTCGACAGGCACGCCTCTGGAATAGGAAAGCTGAATCATCCAATTGGTCACCGTTTGTCGTACCACGCCTTTTTTTTCCCATCTGCGGGCGCTGATTTTTAGCGGTCCCCGCAATAACACAGGTGCTTCAATCTTCCGTAATCGATGAGAAAGCTCGACATCTTCCATCAGGGGCATCTCAGCAAAGCCACCCAATGCCTCAAAGAGCGAACGTCGCACAAAGATTCCCTGGTCTCCAAATGGAACATTTCTCCATCGGACACGTAAATCATTGCCCCACTCAATCACGCGATATATTTTCCGTCGTGAATCTATCTGCTGCTGAAAGGCACCCCAAGCCGCTTTTTCATACACACAGATTTGCTCGAGAGACTGCTTAGACAATTCGTTGTCAGCATGCAGAAACAAAATGAATTTCCCTCTCGCCAACCGAGCAGCTGCATTCATTTGAAGTCCACGTCCCGGTAAGGATCGCACCACCGATGAAGCTCCCGCTTCGGCCGCCATTTCTACCGTGTTATCACGGCTGCCGCCATCAGATACGAGCACCTCAGTGGCACCGGCAGAAACGGCAGAAAACACGGACTGACGGATGGCAGACTGTTCATTCAGAGCAGGTATGACCACAGTGATATCGGCTGGAGTCATACGAGTTGTGATTCTCGATATCGAACATACGCAATGGGGGCGACAATGATCAGCGGCAGCCAAGCAGCCATCGAGGGCGATAGCCAAATCCCATTCGAACCCAATGTGGTGCCAATCGTTTTGACGACGAAGAATCCAAGCACAGTGAACATGGCCGCTCCGACCATAAAAAACAGTGCACGACCATGTCGATTAATGACAATGGGCAAACCCAGTAAGATCAAGCCAAAGTCGAGAGGAACACGCACCATTCGCTCGTGCAGCATCACCTCTAAACTTGGTGGATTAAAGATGGCAGGATTACGCATGCGACTGATTAAATCAGCAAGACTTGCACGACTTTTGGCCTCTTTGTTGGTTCGCAATAATTCCGGGTGCACTGTGGTGGTGAAAAAACACTGACCCTTTTTCAACCACGAAAAATCCTTCGGAGTCAGTAGGATCACACGGTCCTCTAAGCCTACCGATCCCAGTTCGTCGATCGACACAGGAAATTCGACGTCATTCAACAAGTATCCTGCATCGTGCTTCGCATCGGCTTCCAACCACTGCGCCGTGTCCGCGACCAGCAGTTCACCGAAACCGGGGTAATCACCATCGAGGCGAAAACTAGGCCGATGAATCAAGTTAATTTTCACATCGATCCCTTCACCATCCAGATACACTTGATTCATATAATCCTTCTTAAGCGACACAGGCTCTTCACCATCAGCGAAAACCTTCTTGGCCTTGAATGATAATGAGTCCCGATAGTTGGGTAGAACCAACTCCCGATTCGCCAACTGAACAAGGATGATAGCCAAACTGGCATAAATGATTGGCTGGAAGATTCGGCCGTGTGAGATTCCCGCCGACAATATTGCTGTCAACTCGCCAGTACGTCGTAACCATCCGACTGTAAACAAAAAAGCCATCAGCGTGATGATGGCACCCGTCATGTCAAATAGCAGCAACACGTAAGGACCATAACAACGCATGAAAACGGTGACCAAATTGCCTTGCTGCTGCCCCTGCCGCAAGAGATCTTCCATGTGCGAAAAAGCATGAAAAACAACAAAAATCCCTGCAATCGAGCAGAAACAGATCAGTGCTGTCCGGAGGAACAAAACGAGAATGTACCGGTCAATTTTGGTCACTGGATACACTGATCTTGATGGTGGCGAACGGGACGGTCACCTCGAATATCGGAAAATACACACCCTCAGGGCAATACCGCTGCGAAACGCCCCTAACGACGTCATCCATTGTCCTCGCTGCGAGGGATTCATCTCCAAACCTGCGGCAGGTTACCTTGTCGATCATGACGTGGTGGTTTTCACTTCACTACGCAGTATTTTCAATTCACCGCATAATTGTGATTAAAATGCTAGCAAAAGAACTTTTCTGAACTGATCCTTTTCCCCTTTTCCCCTTTTCCCCTTTTCCCCTTTTCCCCTTTTCCCCTTTTCCAATAGAGAAGAAAAACAACGTGGCAGAGCGAGGTTTGAAGCAAGCCCGCCAGAAGCTGAAGAAGAGCAAACTGGTGGAAAAAGAACGTTTGATTCTGATGTGCAATGATCGTCGGGAAGCCGGTTGCGCCAGCGTTCAGCAGATGGCTCAGTCATGGAAGTATCTAAAACAACGCCTTAGGGAAGAAGGGCTATCGCAAAGTGGCGGTACGGCACGTCTCGGCCTGCAATGCTGCGGTGTATGTAAAGCTGGGCCCATTGCGATGATCGTTCCCGACGGTGTGTGGTATGGTCGCTGCACCCCCGAAGTGCTGGAACGGATCATCCAAGAACACCTGATTGGTGGAAAAATCGTCGAAGAATTCGTGATTGGAGAGCAATGTTTTTCTCCTGTACCTGATCCAGATTCCACAACCTGATCCCGACAGGAACGCATCTTCGCGATATCATCATGATTCGGACGCGACGATTCTCACCATCAGGACCCAGCCCATGTGTGCTCGGACGCCATTTTGGCAAGACGGAAATAGCTTTGCTCGACTGTTTTCACTTACATTATCGATGTCACGGTCACTCGTAACACGGTCACTCGCAACGCGGTCACTCGCAACGCTGTCACTCGCAACGCTGTCACTCGCAACGCTGTCACTCGCAACGCTGTCACTCG